>NZ_CP121659.1:922500-1230000 GCF_029714365.1 Sinorhizobium terangae | reverse complement strand
GTCGGAAAACATGCGGGGCAGGCTGTTGAATGCCGCGGTGATGAGGATGCGGTCGAACGTGCCCTCGCCCGGCACTCCTGCACTGCCGTCGGCCTGCCTCACGACGACGTTGCGAATGCCAGACTTTTCTAGGTTCTTTTGCGCCGAACTCACCAGCGTCTGATATCGATCGATCGTCAAGACGCGTTCGGCGAGACGACCCATGACGCCCGCGGTGAAGCCGCTGCCGGTACCGACCTCAAGAATGCGCTGCCCCGGCTTGATGTTGAGGCAGTGCAGCAGCCGGACGGCGAAATCGTAGCCTTCCATGAACGACCCGCAATCGAGCGGTATCAATCGCTGGGAATAGGCCTCGGCCTGGTATTGCGGCGGGGCAAACTGGCTGCGCGGCGTCTGTTCGACCGCCTTCAGCAGGTCATGATTCGCCATTCCTTCGCCGCGCAGTCGCAGCATCATCGCCGCGAAGCCTTCCTGCTGCGAAACGCGTCCGTTCAAGCGACAGTCCCTTCCCGCAATGCGCGTGCGATGCGATCCTGGACGGTATAGTCAGTCATATCCAGTTTAAGCGGAGTTACCGAGATCTTGTTCTCGCGCAAAGCGTGAATGTCGGTTCCGTCTCGGAAATCGCCGGCGCGCTCACCGAAGCGCAGCCAGAAATAGGGAAATCCCCGGCCGTCGACGCGCTCGTCGATGCTCAATCCGAATTCGAGCTTCCCCTGTGATGTGACGTCCGTTCCGGCCACCGCGTCGGCCGGACAATTGGGGAAATTCAGATTGATCAATGTTCCATCGGGCAGCTCAATATCCATCAGCGTACGGATGAGCGCCGGCGCATGGCTTTCGACCACGTCCCATGGTACGGCCCTGTCAATCGTATGCTGATAGGCTTGGCTGAGCGCGATCGAACGGATCCCCTGCAGTGTGCCTTCGATCGCGCCAGCCACGGTTCCGGAATAGGTGACGTCGTCGGCAAGGTTCGCTCCGACGTTCACGCCCGAAAGGACGAGGTCCGGCTTGCGGTCGAGAATTTGCCGCACTGCCATGATCACGCAATCCGTCGGCGTCCCCCGAAGGGCAAAATGCCGTTCCGAAACCTGGCGCAGGCGCAGAGGCTCGGAGAGCGTCAGCGAATGGGCGAGACCACTCTGATCCACCTCGGGAGCGACGACCCACACATCGTCGGATATCGTCCGTGCGATCCGCTCCAGCACGGAAATCCCCTCGGCGTGAATGCCGTCGTCGTTCGTCAGCAGGATGCGCATTCCAGTTTTCATCCGCTTCCTCGCGTTCAGGCGGCTTTTTCGATGCGCCGCTGGCCGCCCATGTAGGGAACAAGAACGTCCGGCACTGTTACGGAGCCATCGTCGTTCAGGTAATTTTCGATAACAGCTATCAGCGCGCGGCCAACCGCAACGCCGGAGCCGTTCAACGTGTGAACGAACTTCGTTCCCTTCTCCTCCTTCGTGCGGTAGCGCGCGTTCATGCGGCGCGCCTGGAAATCCCCGCAGACCGAGCAGGACGAGATTTCGCGGTAGGTATCCTGGCCCGGCAACCAGACCTCAAGGTCGTAGGTCTTGCGCGCGCCGAAGCCCATGTCGCCGGTCGAAAGCGTCATCACCCGATAGTGCAGTCCCAGGCGCTTCAACACCTCCTCGGCGCAGGCGGTCATCCGCTCGTGTTCGTCAATCGAGCTTTCCGCATCGGTGATCGAGACCAGCTCCACCTTGTTGAACTGGTGCTGACGCAGCATGCCACGGGTATCGCGTCCGGCAGAACCGGCCTCCGAACGGAAGCATGGTGTCAAGGCGGTGAAACGCAACGGCAGCTTTTCTCCTTCGAGGATCTGCTCGCGAACCATGTTCGTCAACGGAACTTCCGCCGTCGGGATCAGCCAACGTTCATCCGTCGTGCGGAAGAGATCCTCTGCAAACTTCGGCAGCTGCCCGGTCCCGTACATCGCATCGTCACGGACGAGCAGCGGCGGCTGCACCTCGACATATCCGTGTTCCTGCGTGTGCAGGTCGAGCATGAATTGGCCGAGCGCCCGTTCGAGGCGGGCAAGCGGCCCCTTCACGATGGTGAAGCGCGAGCCGGCGATCCGCGCGGCGCCTTCGAAATCCATGAGCCCCAACGCCTCACCGATTTCGAAATGCTCGAGCGGCTTGTGGTTCCAGGTCGGTTTTGCGCCGACGATCCGGGTCACGACATTGGCCGCCTCGTCGGCACCGACAGGAACATCGTCGAGCGGGACGTTCGGAATGCGCGACAAGGCATCCGCGAGCTCGGCCTCGATGCGGCGGCTTTCTTCCTCGGCCGCGGGCATGGTGTTCTTGAGATCAGCGACTTCGGCCTTCAGCTTTTCGGCCAGTTCGCTGTTCTTTTGCGCCATCGCCGCGCCGATTTCCTTGGAGGCGGCATTGCGACGCGACTGCATGTCCTGCAGTGATTGAAGGATGGCGCGACGACGCTCATCGAGCGCGATCAAGGACGCAGACAACGGCTCCGCGCCCCGCTTCGCCAGGGCGGCGTCGAGCACATCGGCATTCTCACGGATCCATTTGATATCGAGCATAATCGTCCCACGCGTTGTTTACAGCACGAGTTCTCCTCAAACCGGATCCGATCTGAGGAGAACTCTTGCAACGATTCAAAGTGCTACAGCGACCTTTGCGCGTCCGAATGGATGCGCGGTGCTGTAGGTCACGGCGCGAAAACGTCAGACAGTCAGCCCTTCGCGGGTCCGGCCGTCTCGGAGGAACTTTCCTGCGAAGAAGCGATCTCGCTTGCGAGAGCGTCTCTCTCGCGCTGTCTTTCGACGAGTCGCGCCGTATAGATGGAAATTTCGTAGAGAAGGATGGCTGGCAGCGCAAGACCGATCTGGGACACGGGATCGGGCGGCGTCAAAACGGCAGCGACGACGAAGGCGATGACGATCGCATATTTGCGCTTTTCGGCGAGCCCCTGGGCCGTGACGAAACCGACGCGCGCAAGCAGCGTGGTGATGACGGGCAACTGGAAGACCAGACCGAAGGCGAATACCAACGACATGATCAAGCTGAGATATTCCGATACCTTCGGCAGGAGCTGGATTGAAACCTGTCCCTCGCCGCCGCCCTGCTCCATGGCCAGGAAGAACCACATGACCATCGGCGTGAAGAAGAAATAGACCAGCGCGCCGCCGATGAGAAACAGAACCGGCGAAGCGATCAGGAAAGGCAGGAATGCAGCGCGCTCGTTCTTGTAGAGGCCAGGCGCGACAAATTTGTAGATCTGCGAGGCAATCACCGGAAAGGCGATCACGAGAGCGCCGAACATCGCAACCTTGATCTGCGTGAAGAAGAATTCCTGCGGCGCAGTGTAAATGAGCTCAACGTTGCGGTGGCTGAGGCCGGCCCAGCTCACCGCCCACTTGAACGGCAGGACGAGGAAGTTGAACAGTTGCTTGGCAAAATAGAAGCATACAAGAAAGGCGACAAAAAATGCGCCAATCGCCCACATCAGCCTTGTACGCAACTCGATGAGGTGCTCGATCAGTGGCTGCGGCCGGTCCTCGATATCGCCGCTCATGCGTCACCTTTCTTGCGCGAAGTCGCACGCGCCTTCTGCGTCTTGGCCTTGGCCTCAGCCCGCCCCTCGCCGGTCGGCGAAGTTTTCTTTGCCGGCGGCTTGGTCGCCGCCTTCTTGGTTGTTGCGGCAGCTGGCTTCTTCGACGGCGCAGGCGCGGCTTTCGTCTTGCCGACGCTCTTCGCCGTTTTTGCTTCTATCTTCTTTTCGGTTGCCGTTGCAGTAGGAATCTCTGCGGGCTCCGCCACGGCTTCCACGGGAGCTTCGGCCTTCACCGCCTCGACCGCAGGCTGCACCGGTTCCGGTGGCGCCGGCTTGTCTGGCGTTGTCGCCTTCTGCAGATCGGACTTGATCTCGTTTCCGAGCTGGCGCAGCGGATTCATCGCGTCCCGCAGCGCCGCGGTCGGATTGAGACTTTGCGCATCGCTGATCGTCTTGCGCACTTCATCCAGATCGGCTTCGCGCAAGGCCTCGTCGAATTGGTGGCGGAAATCCGCCGCCATCCCGCGCATCTTGGACGTCATGCGCCCAAAAGCCCGCAGCATCGGCGGCAGATCCTTCGGTCCAACGACGACAATCAGGACGATTGCGATAACAACAAGCTCGGTCCAGCCGATATCAAACATCCAACGTGCCCTAAAAAACCGTGTCGCGATCGACCGGGTGGTACAGTCCGCCCGGTCTCGCCAGCTTTTGCTCGTTAGCGGACTTCGTCAGACTTGTGCTCGACGGTCTTGCCGTCGATCGTCTTATCGGTCGGATCGGCGTCGTCTTCGCTCATACCCTTCTTGAAGCTCTTGATGCCCTTGGCGACATCACCCATCAGTTCCGGAATCTTGCCGCGGCCGAACAGCAGCAGGATCACCACCAGGACGATCAGCCAATGCCAGATGCTAAAGGAACCCATGCACTTACTCCCTTAGGGCCTGATTCAATCAGAGCCCATCACGTTGTCATTTTTCAGGCGTGCCGCCGGCAAGCCCTCATTCCTGATGGACCCTAGGATGTTGAGGCGTCTTTTTCAAACAGCAATATGTCGCGCTCACTAACGGAAAGCGTTACGTCACGCAATCCTTGCGGCAATAGATCGGCGCGGATACGTGCCCGCACTGTACGCTCGAATTGCGGGACGGCAAGCTCCAACAGTTCGACAACGCCCAGAAAGCGTCTCGACAGGATGCGCGCAGGAATGTCGCCGCCCTCCTCCTTGAGGTGGACGCCGGAGAGCCTGACTGCGACGCTCAAGGGCTGTCCCTCTTTGTAATGTCCCGCGGGCACGTCCCCGAGGGGCGTTTCGACGCGGCCGTCCCGCACACGCGCATCAAAGACATTTATCTCGGAAAAGAACCCGGCCGCAAAGAGATCGCGCGGCTTGCGATAAAGCTCATCGGCCGTACCGACCTGAACCAGGCGCCCGTCCTTCAACAAGGCGATGCGATCGGCCATGCGCATCGCCTCCTCGGCGTCATGCGTCACGACGATTGCGGTGGCGCGCGTCTCGCGCAGGATGGCGAGCGTGTCCGCGCGGATTGAATCCTTGAGGCGAGAGTCGAGGCCCGAGAAGGGCTCGTCCATCAGCAGGACCGCGGGCCGCGGCGCAAGCGCGCGGGCAAGTGCGACGCGCTGCTGCTCGCCGCCCGAAAGCACATGGGGGTAACGGTCGGCGTAATGCAGCAGGCCGACGCGCTCCAGTGCCGCATCCGCCTGTACCAACGCTTCCTTCTTTGGTAGCGCCGTCAATCCAAAGCAGACGTTGTCGCGGATCGTCATATGAGGAAAAAGCGCGAAGTCCTGGAACATCAGCCCGACGCCGCGCTTCTCGGGCGGAAGAAAGACCGAAGGGCCGGAAATTTCCTGTCCGTTCAGGAGGAGACGGCCGCCGGTCTGCATCTCGATGCCTGCAGCGATGCGCAGCAATGTCGTCTTTCCCGATCCCGATGGGCCGAGCAGGCACAGCACCTCGCCGGCTTTGGCCGTGAGCGTGACGCCCTTGATCGTTTCCTTGGAATGATAGCGGTGGCTGATATCCTCGAATGCCAGGCTCGCCGCGAAAGACACTCCGGACCGTCGCGTTGCCATGACGGCGCCGTTGTATGCGTCTGAAACCATGCTCATTCATTCCTTGAACCGGAGGCTTGGCGGCAAAATGCCGGCACCCGGGTCTAAAGCCGATATTCCTAGTCAGGATTTTAATCGTCTTCTTCAGCCTTCGGTGTCAAGAGGCCGAGTTCTTCAAGGTCCATTTGCGTAATAGGATCCTCGTTCTCAGAGAGTTCGTCCTCTCCGGCGGGAACTGGTATGTGCAGGTTAGAGGGGATACGCCCGGACAGGAGGCCGGCGCCCTTCAATTCTTCGATACCGGGGAGATCGCGAATTTCCTCCAGCCCGAAATGATCGAGGAAATCCCGCGTCGTTCCGAATGTGACCGGCCGTCCAGGGGTTCGCCTGCGCCCGCGAAAGCGCACCCAGCCCGCCTCCATCAGCACGTCGAGCGTCCCCTTCGATGTCTGCACGCCGCGTATGTCCTCAATTTCCGCGCGCGTCACCGGCTGATGATAGGAGATGATCGCCAGCACCTCGAGTGCCGCCCGCGACAATTTCCTCACTTCCTGTTCGTCCGTCTGAACGACGAAGGAGAGATCGGCAGCCGTGCGGAACGCCCAGTGATCGGCAACCTGCACAAGATTGACGCCGCGCGAGGCATAAAGTGCCTTCAGCCGTGCCATGATCCGCCCGACGTCGGCGCCACGGGGAAGCCGGCTCGCGATATAGGTTTCAGAAACGGGCTGAGCCGATGCGAAGACCAGCGCCTCCGCGATCCGTTCCGCGTCCCGCTCGAGCCTCGGATCCAGGGTAACCGCCTCGTGCGCCTCCTCTTCGTCGGGCATCCCCGGCAAATACTTCTGCGCTTCAGCCACGCGCTGCCTCCATTTCCGCTAGCGTTGCCGCATCGATCGGTTTTGGACCGCGCCGCAGATAGATCGGCGCGAAGGCACCCTCCTGCCGGATCTCCAACCTTCCTTCGCGAACCATCTCGAGCGACGCGGCGAACGAACTCGCAATCGCTGTTGCGCGTTCTTTCGGGTTCGTCATGTAGCGGATGAGAAAATGATCGAGCGCAGTCCAATCGTCGAGACTGCCGATCATCCGCGCCAGAATCAGCCGCGCATCGGCCAACGACCAGACATGGCGCTTTTCGATCGTCACCTGCGTTATCGCCTGACGCTGCCTGAGGCTCGCATAGGCGGTCAGCAGGTCATAGAGGGACGCGTCGTAACCCGATTTCTTTTCGGCAACGATGTGTTCCGGCGCCCCGCGCGCGAAGACATCGCGGCCGAGCCGGTTTCTGTTGACGAGCCTTGTTGCGGCATCGCGCATGGCTTCAAGGCGCTTCAGCCGGAACGCCAGCGCCGAAGCCATCTCCTCGCCGGAGGGCCCCTCATCCTTCGCCTGTTGGGGGAGCAGCAGGCGAGACTTGAGAAAGGCAAGCCACGCGGCCATGACGAGATAGTCGGCAGCAAGCTCGATGCGGATCGAGCGGGCGCGCTCGATGAAGGCGATGTATTGTTCCGCCAGCGCTAGCACGGAGA
This sequence comes from Sinorhizobium terangae, assembly GCF_029714365.1. Classification (NCBI taxonomy): domain Bacteria; kingdom Pseudomonadati; phylum Pseudomonadota; class Alphaproteobacteria; order Hyphomicrobiales; family Rhizobiaceae; genus Sinorhizobium; species Sinorhizobium terangae. The sequence continues at coordinate 1,222,846 of NZ_CP121659.1, read as the reverse complement.
TGCGGGAAAGATCGACGCGCTGACTGCGCGCAAGATGCAGGAGCAGATCGAGCGGGCCTTCGAATCCGGCAAGATCGACGACGAGGGCTTCCTCATGCAGTCCGCGATCGGCAGCCTCGCCCTCCCACAAAGGCTCCATCGGTGCCCTTGCTCCAGCTTGTCCCTGCCATTCGCCCGTATTGCTCACCAACTTGCCTTTCCGCCGCCTTACCCTTTTAAGCGGGATGCTCTACGCCAGGGCAAACATGGCGTTGAACTCCGCCCTCAACGCATCTTGGTCCGCATTGTCCGGTTTTTGGAACGCGGCCTCCGCGGCCCTTGCCCGACGCAGCCGATCGCCCGACAGGACCGGAACCACATCCGCGACGGCCCTCATTTCTTCCATTATGCCATGACAATGCAAGACGAGATCAAGGCCGGCGCCAATAATGCCGCGGGCGCGAGCGGCCATATCCCCGGCAAGCGCATTCATCGAAACATCATCCGACATCAAGAGCCCATCGAAACCGATATGGCCGCGAATGATTTCGCTGACGACCTTCGGCGAGGTCGTGGCTGGATTGTCGGGATCAATCGCTGTGAAAACGATATGCGCCGACATGGCCATGACTTGGTCCCTCATAGCGATGAAGGGAAGAAAGTCGCTTCGCTGCAATTCCTGGATACCGGCTTCCACGACGGGCAGGTTGTGGTGTGAATCCACGAATGTGCGGCCGTGACCTGGCATATGCTTCATCACCGGCAGCACGCCGCCCGCTTTCAGTCCCTCGCTCATTGCACGACCAATCGCGGTCACCGTCTGCGGATCACGCCCATAGGCCCGGTTACCGATGACGTCATGGCTCCCCGGCACCGGCACGTCGAGAACCGGCAGGCAATCGACCGTGATGCCGAACCGCATCAGGTCGAAGGCATGGAGGCGCCCCATGAGCCACGCGGCGCGCACACCTTGCTCCCGGTCCCGGCGATAGATCTCGCCGATCGCGGCACCGTTCGGATATTGCTGGACGAGCGGCGGCCGGATGCGCTGGACCCGGCCGCCTTCCTGGTCGATAAGCACCGGTGCATTCGGATTGCCGATGCTATCGCGCAGCCCAGCGACGAGATCGGAGATCTGATTTTCCTCGCCAATGTTGCGGCCGAAAAGGATGAAGCCCCAGGGGCGCTCGCCGTCAAAGAACCTGCGCTCTTCCTCGGTCAGGGAAAGGCCTTTGCAGCCGGAGATAAATGCTTTTGATTCGCTCATGTGAAAATCATAGTGCGCGCATCGTTCGGCGCGAAGTCACAAAGCCGCACTTCCTCGACCATTCACAGACAAAGCGCCGCTCCATAAAGAAAAGAGCGCGACAATTCTGCCGCGCCCCGTTCCGTTGATCTTTCCGCCGACTTACTTCGTAACCAGGCAGCTTCCGCCGGCGCTCTTGTAGCGAGAGCAAAGTGCATTTGCTTCCTCCCGCGAGCCGGCTGGAATACGCACGCGATAGTAGGTCCCCTTACCGGCGATCTCAGCCTTGCGAATATCGACGCCGCGGCCGCCGATGACGCTGGCGAACTTCACGGAGAGGCTGTTGTAGCTCTTCTGCGCTTCGGCTTCAGAAGGCAGCGAGGCTACCTGGATCACGTAGCTGCCGGCTGGCACGGAGGCGGTCGCAAGCGGCGCGGCCGGCGCTGCATTTGCCGTTTCCGTCGCGGGTTTGTTTGCCACCGGCTGTTTCGCCGCATTCGCCGTGGCACCGGCATCGGATTGGCCCGTCGGACGCGCCTGCGGCACAGGCGCCGGTTCGCCGCCGACCGCCGTTGTCTTCACGCTACGAACTGCGACCTCCTCGAGGGGAGCGTCGCTTGGCGCAGCCAGGGCAACCTTTTCGACACCGGCCGCCGGTTGCCCGCTGGCACGCAGCTCTGACCCGGCATCCGCCGCGGTCGCAGCACCCTTGGACCCCGAGGCCGCAGCCTGACCGGAAGCGGTCGCCGGAATGGACTGCTCGCCAACGCTTGCCGTCTCGTCATTCGTCGGCGGAGCCGCCGGTTCTTCGCGGGCGACCAGCGTGCCGTCGGGCTTGACGATCATCGTACGGACCTTGCGCGGCGCCACGGCAGGAGCTTTTTCCTCCTCAGCCGCCGCGGCATCGCTCGCGTCTTCCTCAGGCAGCAGGCGTGCCACTTCTTCCTCATCCGCCGGAGAAGTGGCCGTCACTGCCTCACCTTCATCGCTGCCTTCCAGAGGCAAAGTCTCTGGCGTCAACGTTCTCTGAACAACATCCATCGGCTCTTCGGTCGAGGAGACCAGCGCCTCCTGGCGCGGTACATCGCCCTGAGCTCCGGCAACCCGATCGTAGACGGCCTTGTCCTGGTTCGGTACGGTCTTGCCGCCCTTCTCTTCCGGGACGACCTTTACCGGATTCTTGTCAGCCAGGATGATCTTCGGGCCGTCGCCAGTCAGGGCGGCACTGCTGCCTCCCATCCACGCATAGACCCCGGCACCGCCGAGGATGATGACGCCCGCTACGCTGGCGGCCAAAAGCATCGTGCGCTGGGGGCGACGGCCATAACCCTGCTCACTGTATTCCGCGGCGCGATCCAGCTTCGGCGCCGCCAGGCTTTCCGTGTCTTCGGCTGCGTTCTGTCGCTCGGCCATCGCACGCTGGAAGTCTTCTTCCATCGCCTTTTCAAATTCGTCGAAATCATCGACCACCAAGGCTTGGGGATTTGGCTTCGCCGCTGCGGCATCGGCGCGGCGATCGTCGACGCGCGCACCGCCCCGGGGCGCCGGCGTACTGAAAAGTTGCGCCATTTCAGCGTCGATATCGAGGTCGTAGTCGGTCGCAAAGGCCGCTGGTTTTTCTTCGACTTCCAGCACCGGCAATTGCGGCACGTCGACGTCCGCGATCGGCGCCACGCCGCTTTCCGGCTCGGCGATCATTGTGGGATCGAAGGGCAGCGCACTTTCGGCCGGTATTTCTTCCTCTATATCCGCCGTCGTTGCCTGCGGCTGGTCGCGGCGGACTTCGGCTTCCGCCGGAACGGACAGCGCCTGCAGGAAGGGCTGTGCGGCCGGCTCGACCAATGCAGGATGCGCAACGACCGGCCCCTCGACTGCAGCTTCAAGGTCTTGCCGTGCATCTGCCTTCGGCGGGTCGATATCCAGGGCGAGATCCGACAATTCCAGCTCGAAATCCTCGATGTCGAAGCTCGGTTCCGGCTCGACCGCTGCCACGTCCTGAATGGGCTCCGGCGTTGGCACTGGCGAAACGGCTGGCGCGGCAGGAATTTTTGCGACGACGGGTTCGGCGATCGGCGCGGCGAAGGCGCGCTGCTGCGATTCGCCGGAGGGAGACGCAACCGGCGTCGCCCGGCTGAAGGTGGGCTTGAAAGGATAACTGCTCTTCTTGACCGGCGCCCCCGGGACCGCCTGGATCGCCGGGTGGGCCTCAATGGCCGCAGCGACCAGACCTGTCGCGACCGGCACGGGAAAACGCTCGACGTCAGCAAGCAGTTGGTCGACCCCGCCCTGGGAAGCGGAGGAGGCCGCAGCCGGTGCTACGACTTTTTTGTCGACTGGCTTGACCGTTTCCTCACTGCGGCTGGCGAGCTCATCCGCCATGTCGATAAAGAGCGCATCCGAGCTCGCTGGAGGTTCGGCGGCCCGAGCGACGGCCGCGTGAAGCGTAAGCGGCACGTGCATGGAGTCAAAGGCCGGCGCTTCGAACGAGTGCAACTGAGAGCCACCGCCCGCGTGGCTGGCTTCGGAAGCGCCCGAATCCTGCGGAAGCGACAGATCCTCGTAGCCGAGCGAGAGTTCGAGCTCGCGCTCCAGATCGGCTGCCGGATCGTTTTCGGCGAACTCGGCGACATTGGCGGCATCGAGATCGGCCGGCGCCACCGCATCCGCAATCGGAGCAGCAATGTCGCTATGCCCGTCTTCGGCCGGTTCGGGAATTGGAGAAACGCGATCTTCGACAGCGGCGACGGCGGACTCGGCAACCGGCTCGACGGCAGGAGAAGCGTCGGATTCATACTCCTCCGTCGCGCCGCCGGCGACCGGATGCTCGACAAGCCCACTGTCCGGGTGAACCGCAACGGCACGCGGAGCATCGTAGCTATCGAACTCGCGAAGGAGTTCTTCCTCGAGATCGAAGGCAGGATCCCGCCGGACGGCTTCCTGATGCCGCTGCAGTTCTTGCAATTGCTGAACGGCTGGCCGAGCATCGTAACCGACAATGCGGGCAAGTTCGCTCAACGGATCATCGTCGGCCAATACAACGAATTCTGCCGGCCCGCTTCGTGCGAATTGTTTGTCTGCCATACTCTCCACTCACAATTGCCTGCGTTCGTTTGCCAGTGCATTGTGGGGAAATGGTGACAATACTTACCGCATCTCTTCCGGCGCTGAGGTGCCCGTAATAGACAGGCCCGACTTCAGTACCGAGGCGACAGCATGCACCAGCCCGAGTCTGGCAATGCTTAATTCTCTGTTCTTATCGTTAACAAAACGTAATGCCGGATTTTCTTTACCTTTGTTCCAGTGTCCATGGAAGGCTGCGGCAAGATCATACAGATAAAAAGCGATTCGGTGAGGTTCCTGCGAGAGTGCCGCAGCCTCGACGACGCGGGGATATTCTGCGAGCTTCGCGACAATCTGCATCTCGGCAGGATCAACGATCGCTCCCGTCACTGCCGCGGCAAGATCAAGCGACGAGAAATCAAGATCAGGGAACGCTTCCGCCGCCTGCCGGAACACGGAGCTGCAACGAGCATGCGCATATTGTACGTAGAAGACCGGGTTATCCTTCGACTGTTCGGTCACCTTGGCAAAGTCGAAGTCGAGGGGCTCGGTGTTCTTCCGATAGATCATCATGAAGCGAACGGGATCCCGGCCGACCTCATCGACGACGTCGCGCAGCGTCACGAAGTCGCCGGACCGCTTGGACATCTTGACCGGCTCGCCGCCGCGGTAGAGCTTGACGAGCTGGCAAAGCAGCACCGTCAGCTTCGCCGTCCCACCTGACACGGCGCGCGCCAGTGCTTCCAGCCGCTTGACATAGCCGCCGTGGTCGGCGCCAAGCACATAGATCATCTCGTTGAAGCCGCGGTCGAACTTGTCCTTGAAGTAAGCAACGTCGGCCGCGAAATAGGTATAACTGCCGTCTGACTTGATCAGCGGGCGGTCGATGTCGTCGCCGACTTCCGTCGAACGAAACAGCGTCTGCTCGCGGTCTTCCCAGTCCTCCGGCAACTGCCCCTTCGGAGGCGGCAGCGTGCCCTTGTAGACATGCCCCTTGAAAGTCAGGTCGTTGATCGCCGTACGGATACGCGTTGCGTTGTTGTCGTGCAGCGTCCGTTCGGAGAAGAAGACATCGTGATGGACGTTCAGCGCAGCCAGATCCTCGCGGATCATCGCCATCATCGCGTCGATCACGCGCTCCTTGACGAGCGGCATCCACTTGTCGTCTGGCATGATCCGGAGGCTTGTGCCGAATTCATCCGCCAGCGCCTCGCCCACCGGCACGAGATAATCACCGGGATAGAGACCCGGCGGGATCTCTCCGATGTCCTCGCCGAGCGCCTGCCGATAGCGCAGGAACGCCGAGCGCGCCAGAACGTCGATCTGCGAGCCCGCATCATTGATGTAATATTCCTTGGTCACGTCGTAGCCGGCAAAGGCGAGAAGATTGGCCAGCGCATCGCCGACGACCGCGCCGCGGCAATGCCCAACGTGCATCGGCCCGGTCGGGTTGGCGGAGACGTATTCGACATTCACCTTGCGTCCCGCGCCGACCGTGCTGCGGCCGTAGTCGGTGCCGGCCCTCACCACGGAGGCCAGGAGCTTCTGCCAATAGGCAACCGACAGGCGGACGTTGATGAAGCCCGGTCCGGCAACGGTAACCTCTGTGATTTCCGGATCCTGCCGCAGCTTCTCGACGATGAGGTCGGCAAGCGCACGCGGATTCATCCCCAGCGATTTGGCGAGAACCATCGCCGCATTCGTCGCCACATCGCCGTGACTTGCATCGCGGGGCGGCTCGATATTGATGCGTCCGAAATCAACTTCAGATCGCTTTTCACGCACGATATCAAGCGCTTCCAGAATATTCTTAATTCTTGATTCGAAGTCTGTGAAAAGGTTCATCTGATCCGTCCGCTTTTTCCAGCCAAACTGGAGAATGGCGCAAAACTCAAAAGGAGGCCGGGTTCCTGTGAACCTGCAGCCTCCGGGCGGGGCGTCACTAGCGCAAATCAGGCGTATGGTCAAACAAGCGCCGATGCGCACTGATCGCGAAAGTGTCCGTCATCCCGGCGAGATAGTCTCCCACGTGGCGCGCCCGGGCCGGTTCCGACATCCCGACTATCTGGTCGATCCAGTAGTGTTCCTTCATCAAAAGCGGATCGGCCATGAAGGCGCGGTAGAGATCGGTGACGATCGAGGCTGCACCCTGCCGCACCCGCATCACTTCAGGATGGCGGTAGATTCGGGTCATCAGAAGGTGCTTGATCTGCCGGTCGGTTTCGCTCATCTCCTCCGAGAAGGTGGCGATCACCCTGCCCGCCTGCCGCACTTCGCCCACACTTTGCGGCCGGATTTCACGAAGCCGCGCCTGAGCCACGCCAATGACGTCCTCCACCATTGCCGTGATCTGCCGCCGCATGATCTCGTGGGTGAAGCGGCTGCTTTCCAGTCCGGGATAGCGATCATGGACCTCGCGCATCAACCGCGCGAGGAACGGAACTTCCTCCAGCATCGGGAAAGTGAGATATCCCGCCCGCAACCCATCGTCTATGTCATGGGTATTATAGGCGATGTCGTCGGCAATCGCCGCGACCTGAGCCTCTAGACTTGCAAAGCTCGCGAGCTCGAGATCGTGAATGGCGCAATAATCGAGGATCGGTTGCGGGACAGGACCGCGCGTGCCCTCGCCCGCCGCCGTCATCAGCGGGCCATTGTGCTTGACGAGGCCTTCGAGGCTTTCCCAGGTGAGGTTCAGCCCGTCGAATTCCGCGTAGCGCCGCTCCAGCTTTGTGACGATGCGCAGCGACTGCGCGTTGTGATCGAAACCGCCATAGGGCTCGAGCACCTCGTGCAGAGCGTCCTCGCCGGTATGTCCGAAGGGCGTGTGACCGAAGTCGTGCACAAGGGCGACGCCCTCGGCGAGATCCTCGTCCAGCTTCAGGGCGCGTGCCAGCGCGCGTGCAATCTGCGCGACCTCGATCGTATGGGTAAGGCGGGTGCGGTAGTGGTCGCCATCCGCAGCGATGAATACCTGCGTCTTGTGCTTCAACCGGCGAAACGCAGTCGTGTGGACGATGCGGTCGCGGTCGCGCTGGAAGTCGGAGCGTGTCGGGCTGCCCGCCTCAGCGTGGAGCCTGCCGCGCGTAGCCCACGGGTCCGACGCGAAGGCGGCATGCTGGCCGTAACCGAAACCGAGGGCCTGTCTGTCGAAGGTCATTTCTCACCTGTGCCGGCCGTCCCATTGACGGGACATTCAAGCCTTCATACCTATAGTGTACGCTACAGGAAAGCCGCGGCGAACTGTCGAGAGGGTCCTGAAGACAGATCAATGGTTTGGCTGCGGGTTTTCAGGCTGATTTTCCGGCTTGATTCCTGGCAATGCCAAGCGCGAGAACGAATCTCTCCGGTTCTTGACCCCGGCAGGAGGCACCTATGACACAGGAAACAGTCACCCTTTCCGATGCGGCTGCCAAGCGCATCGCCGCGATCCTCCAGACGGAGAAGAACAAAAGCGCGATGCGCGTCTCCGTCGAAGGTGGCGGCTGTTCCGGCTTTTCCTACAAATTCGATCTGGTCGACGCTGAAAACGAGGACGATCTGGTTCTCGAAAAGGGAAGCGCCAAGGTCCTGATCGACAGCCTCTCCCTCATCTATATGGGCGGCTCGGAAATCGATTTCGTCGACAACCTGCTCGGCCAGTCGTTTCAGATCAAGAATCCGAATGCCGTTGCAAGCTGCGGCTGCGGCACGAGCTTTTCGATCTGACGAAGCGCTTCACGTTTCGCAAGCAAGCTCTCGCTAAAGATAAGGTGACCCCAGCCAGAGAAGGCGGTTCGCCAGTCGATTTGCGAAGGGCTGCTTGCGCAATCCCGCAAGGGTAACTTCCTCCGCCAACGTCAACGTCGCGCAGATCTTGTTGCTGACCGCCTGCGCAAAAGCATCGTCGAGGACCTCGAGATCGAACTCGAAATTGAGGCGCAACGAGCGTGGGTCGAGATTGCTCGAACCGACATAGACCCAACGCTCGTCAATGACCATCAGCTTGGAATGATTGAACGCTCCCTGCGCCCGCCACACCCGGCAATGGCCCTTGAGCACCTGGTCGAACTGGGCCGTCATCGCCCGGTCGATGAGGGTCAGATTGTTGACTGCCGGCACGACGATGTCCACGTCCACGCCCCTGCGGGCGGCGGTCACCAAAGCGCTGACCAGTTCCTTGTCCGGAAGAAAATACGGCGACATCAGGCGGATGTGCTTGCGCGCAACCGAGAAGGCGCCCATCAGCATCTTGTGATTGGTCTCGTTCGTGCTGTCCGGGCCTGACGGGACGGCGCGAATGAGGACCGGAGGCGCGTCCGGGATCTCATCCGGCACCCCGATCTTCCATTCGTCGCCTTCGAGGCTCTCTCCGCTTGAAAATTGCCAGTCCTCCGCGGCGACCTGGAAAATGTCGGCAACGACCGGTCCGGTGACACGGAAATGCGTGTCGAAGGAGGCCGCCTTTCCCGCCATTTCGGTCGTGAAGCCGGCGCGAATGTTCATGCCGCCGGCGAAAGCGACGACGCCATCGACCACCAGAATCTTCCGGTGGGTTCTGAGGTTGGCATAGGGTAGTCTCAGCCCGATGATGATGTTGCCGTTGAAGACCGCCGTCGGTACCCCGCCCTCCTTCAGGTAGCTGACAATGCTCGGCACCGAATAGCGTGCCCCGACCGCATCGATCAAAACCCTGACGCTGACGCCGCGCTTCATTGCGGCAATCAGCGCATCGGCAAAGCGCAGGCCGATCGGGTCCCTGTCGAAGATGTAGCTTTCGATGAGGATGCTGCGGCGCGCGCCGGCAATTTCCTCGAGCATCGACGTGTAGACAGTGTCACCACCTTCCAGCATGGTGATGTGGTTTCCCGTCGACATCGCATGGCGCGCGACCCTGTCGCCAAGCATCTTCATCGCGGCGAAGCGATGTCCGAAGCGGATGGCGATTTCGTCATGGGTCACGTCGTACCGGCCGAATTGATCTGCACCTCGCGGCCGCAACAACGAGCGCTGCAGGCCGATGGACGTGCGACGAATGCGATTGATGCCGGCGACCGCGTAGACCACCGCCCCTATTACTGGCGACAGGAGGACGACGCCGACCCAGCCGGCGGCGGCGCGCACATCGTCCTTGGTCATTGCCGCGTGGACGATCGCCGGTATGCCCAAGGCGAAGGAGAGCAGCGCCAGAAAATGCGGCCAATAGTTTTCGACGAACTCGATCATGCGGGGGACTATAGAGCCAGACAGGGCGGAATCAATTCCTGCAACCGTCAGCGGAAACGTGCTGCGCTGAGAGCGAGATCGCGCCGCGTCTGATCGCGTCCCTCGACGCCACCGACGTTGCAGGTATCGGATTTGTCAAAAGAATTCGCAGCCGCTACAACGAATCGTCCGCGAGGATCAACCGATAAGAAAGGCGATGCCGGCCCATGAAGATTGCCACCTGGAACATCAACGGCGCCAAGGCGCGCCTCGACGGCCTCGTCGCCTGGCTGAAGGAATCGAACCCGGACATCGCCTGCCTGCAGGAAATCAAGTCAGTGGACGAGGCATTTCCGAGGAGTGAGATCGAAGCGCTCGGGTACCACGTCGAAACGCACGGCCAGAAGGGCTTCAACGGCGTTGCACTGCTCTCGAAATTGCGGCCGGACGAGGTCACTCGCGGCCTGCCGGGAGACGATATGGACGAGCAGGCACGCTTCATCGAGGGCGTTTTCTCGGTCAAGGACGGCGCGATCCGCGTATGCTGCCTTTACCTGCCGAACGGAAATCCCGTCGACAGCGAAAAATATCCCTACAAGCTTGCCTGGATGCAGCGTCTTGCGGCCTTCGCGGAGCAGAGGCTGAGGCTCGAAGAACCGCTCATCCTCGCCGGCGACTACAACGTCATCCCGGAAGCCCACGATTGCTGGGACGTCAAGGTATGGCAGAACGACGCGCTCTTCCTGCCGCAAACGCGGGCGGCTTTCCGGCGTCTTCGCAATCTCGGATTCACGGACGCAGTGCGCGCCACCTCGGACGAGGTGCCGCTTTATTCATTTTGGGACTATCAGGCCGGATGCTGGCCGAAAAATTTCGGCATTCGCATCGATCACCTGATGATGTCGCCCGAAGCTGCCGACAAGCTCGTGTCCACGTCGATAGAAAAACACGTGCGCTCTTGGGAAAAACCGTCCGACCACGTCCCCGTCGCGGGCGAATTCGCCTTCGAACTGGCGTAGTCGTTACTGCATATTCCGTTAAATCGTAGCTAGTCGTCGTCAGCCTGCAGGTGCATGTTCTGCGACATGGTGATCGCCACGCGGCGATCGTCTTCGGTCGCCAGCGAGAAAGCCTGCTCCTGCATCGACTGCAGCCAGGGCCTGTCCTTCGGCGAACACTGGTCGAGCGCCGCGGTCATGTAGGCGAGGCCACGAACGGTCTGGCCTTCCTGAAAGATGACGTTTCCGAAGACGCCCATGGCTCCGGCATGGCCATTCTTGCGTGCGCGGTTCAACCACTTTTTGGCCTGTTGAACATTGACGGTGCCGCCCTCGCCCGAAAGCAGCATCCGCGCCAGTTGGAACTGCGCCTCCGCGACACCAAACGTCGATGCCGCCTGGAAATACAACTGCCGCGCCTGCGCCAAATCGACCTTCACCGGGCTGTCGGGAATGCCGCGTCGATAGTAGCCGGCCAGCGAAATCAGCGCATTGACGAAATAACCCGTGTCTTCAGACCCGGGTTCGACGCCCTGCTGGGCAATTTCACTGTAGATCTTGAACGCCTCTAGATCGTTTTCGGTGACCCCGTCACCATAGGCGTACATATTGGCCAGTGCCCAGCGGGATCCGGTATGACCCTTTTCGGCGGCATAGCGATAGGCCTCGACGGCCTCGTCCTTCCTGCCGTTCTTGTAAGCGGAAAAGCCGAACTTGAAGAGGGCGAACGGGCCTGATTCCTTGGAAACGCCCGCTCCCGGATCGAACGCTCGCGCAGGCCCCGCGGTGGAGGCACCAACCGCCAGCGACACACCGAGCACCGCAACCCTAAGCGACTTGAATTCACCCGCGAGCATCACAACCAATTTCTTCCGTTCCAGCCGGCCACGCCGAACTCACCACCGCTGCAAACACCAATCCATGCACGGTCGCTTGCCATTCGAGCGCTCACAGCTTCCCAGCAAGGCTAGAACCATGCGTACCTGTCGCTAGATTTTCCCGCGCATCTCCTCCCCCAAAGCCGATTACGGATCGGCCAGGCGTTTGATGCCAATTGCGACGGGATGTCATGACAGCGCACAAACTCAATTCACCTCAAAACGCAGGTACGGCACTCGATCGCACATTTGCTGCTATCATCGCTGCTCTCATTTTGTGGCGGGAAATGGACATAGTTGAACCGGCCACGATACTAGCAAACCATAGCAGCAAATGTGTTGCTGAATCGTCACATTCATGAATGCTCATAAAATGGTGCCGTCAGCCGAAGAGACCAGCGCAGATAAAAGGAAAGCCCGGCGAAAACCGGGCCTCAAATACACCGTCGATGGGATCAGAACTTGACCTTTAGCGATGTTGAGATTGCTCCTACGAAATCGTTGTCGAAGTCGTAGCTCACGTCGTCGCCGATGACCTGTCCGTCGAATGTGACCGGTCCCGAGCTTCCGCTGGTCATGATCCCGACGACGCCGGCAAGGCGGAGCTCAACGTTCTGTGTCGGGGCATAGGAGACCCCCGTACCGAACGTCCAAGTGTCGGTCTGCGAGCCATATCCATGGCTCGTCCCGCGATCCCAGGTGACGCTTACTGCACCGCTCCACTGATCGTTGAACTTGTGACCAATACCGCCGGTGACCGTCCAGCCGTCGCGATAAAGGAGGTCGAGCGTCGTGCACGGTTGCGCAACACTCCCGCCGCCAGCCGGGCAGAATTCCAATACCTGCAGTTGGCTCCAGTCCGTCCATTTGACCGAGCCAAATGCCAGCCAACCAGGTGCGATGCCGGACTGGACCTTCAACTCCAACGAATCCGGCATCGAAGCCGAGCCGGATACACCGTAAAAGTTTACTGGCGCTGGACCACGGACATCCCGCAGGTCAATGGTGCCGGCAAGGTTGTCCAGATCGACGGCGCTATTATATACGAGGCTTGCTCGCATTGCGTATTCCGGGATTTCGTAAGCGACGCCAGTCCGCCAACCCCAACCATCACCGTCTAGGTCAAGCCTGCCAACGCCGGAAAGGCCGCCGGTCAGGATCGGCGGTACGCCGCTGAAATCCTGCACAAGCCGTTCCTTGAAGCCGCCAACGTCTTGGTAGAAGGCACCGCCAATAACGCGAACTATGCCAGGTCCCATGTCCCATTTGTAGGAGCATGTTGCCGCGTAGTTATCGCTCTCGACCTTCGTTTCGATGTTGTTGTTGGCGCCGGCCCAGTTTTGGCCGGGATTGGTGTGGGCGCCCCAAGGCTGCGAGTAGTCCGCCATACAGTCAATACTGTCACCCAAAGCAGCCTTTACGCCGATGCGGGGCGCCCAATAACTTTCCGTGTCCTCGACGCTATTTGGACGATTATTCAGGTTACCGCCACCGGAGCCGAAAGCCGGAGAACCGACAGGCGCAAGTCCCGTTGTCGTATCCGTATCCTTAACATTCTTCAATTCACGCTGTGGATTAACATACGTTGCCGTCGCTTCGGCGGCATAGTCTGACGGATCGAACAGCAGATCGATATTATATCCGCTGCGCTCAAGCCCCCCAGCATGCGCAGCCGATACCACGAGCATTCCGGCGACGACCGCCAAAATGCCCTTCTTCATTCCACCTTGAGCCATTAAGCTCCTCCCCTGCACTCTCCGTGTGCGACAATCCATCTCATGTCGCGCTTGGCGCGGAGTATCCTCACGATTGCGTGAAATGGCAAACCGCGGACTCGCGGGAGTGGCCGTCGGATCGGCCATAAGATTTACGTAAGAATTTCAAGATTAAGACACAAATTCAGAATCCTGGAACGTTTTTCCAACGAACGCCAAGCGTTCCAGGTGGTTGAAAATAATATTCCACTTCTACGGCGAAGTGTGACCGGGGAACAACAATTTCGCTTTTTGCGCCCTTTAGCTGCAAGCATCTTTGTGCAGTTCGCCAATAAAACCAAAGCGTGTATTGCGTCGTTCCATCGCGTCGGATCGACGTCTGATTCGAAGTTTCGGGCCACATAATAGAAAAATCCGCGGCATTTCTACCGCGGATTGTAATTTGTTCTTCGTCGCAAAGGCGTGCGCCTTCGCTTTGCTTTAACCCGCTTCCGACACGCGGCTGAGAGCGACCCCGAGCGAATCCTTTTGCAGATCTAACTCGATCAATCTTTCGCGCTCTGCCTCGACCAATTCGGCCTTCGCATTGGCGACGAACTTCTCGTTGGCGAGTTTGCCGAGAATTCTCTCGCGCTCGACCTCGACCTTGGCGATTGCTTTCTCCAGCCGGATTTTCTCTGCTGAAAGATCGATAAGGTTGCCGAGCGGAAGGCAGGCGGTCGCTTCGGCGATGACGATCTGGGCGCTGCCGCGCGGCGCCACCGCCGCATGCTCGATGCTTTCCACTCTTGCCAGGCGCTTTATCGCCGAGGCGTGCCGGTCGAGCCGCTCGCTCGTCAGTCCATTTGCACCGATGATCACCAGCGGTGCCGTCGCCGCCGGCGGAACGTTCATTTCGGCGCGCACCGATCGAATGCCGGAGACGAGATCGATCAACCAGTTGATTTCATCGGCTGCAGCGTCATCCGCGTAGAAGGCGGAGGGCCATTCCGTGTGGCACAGCAGTGTCTCACGCTCGCGTCCGGGGCCAGCAGTCTTCTCCCAAAGCTCCTCCGTCATGAAGGGCATGAAGGGATGCAAGAGCTTGTAGATCTCGTCCAGCACGTAAGCGACGCAGGCCTGCGACTCCCGTTTGGCCTCCTGGTCGTCGCCGTTGAAGACCGGCTTCAGCAGTTCGAGATACCAGTCGCAGAACTGATTCCAGACAAAACGATAGAGACCACCGGCCGCCTCATTGAAGCGGTAGCCCTCGATTGCTTCACTGACGTCGCGGATCGTTCGCGAAAGCTCGGTCAAGATCCAGCGGTTGATCGTCAGCGCCGTCGCTTCGGGAATGAACCCTTCGCTGTTCGCCACGCCGTTCATTTCGGCGAAACGCGTGGCGTTCCAGAGCTTGGTGCCGAAATTGCGGTAGCCGGCAATGCGGGCCCGGTCGAGCTTCACGTCACGCCCCTGCGCCGCCATGATCGCCAAAGTGAAGCGCAGCGCGTCGGCGCCATATTCGTCCATCAGTTCCAAAGGATCGATGACGTTGCCCTTCGACTTCGACATCTTCTGGCCGTTCTTATCGCGAACGAGCGCATGGACGTAAACAGTGTGGAACGGCTCGACAGGCGTGCCGTCGGCGTCCTTCATGAAATGAAGGCCCATCATCATCATGCGGGCGACCCAGAAGAAGATGATGTCGAAGCCCGTCACCAGAACATCGGTCTGATAATATCTTTCGAGTTCCGGCGTCTCGTTCGGCCAGCCGAGCGTCGAAAACGGCCAGAGGGCAGACGAGAACCAGGTGTCGAGAACGTCTTCGTCGCGGGTCAGGATTTCTCCCGGTTTGAAGTTTTCGAGAAGGTCTTCGACATAGGCCTTCATCGGCCCTTCATGCGCAAGATAATGCTGGATCGCGGCATGCAGCGCCTCTTCCTCGGTCTTCTCGACGAAGACCTGGCCGTCGGGACCGTACCACGCGGGTATCTGATGCCCCCACCAAAGCTGGCGTGAAATGCACCAGGGCTGGATGTTCTCCATCCATTCGAAATAGGTCTTTTCCCAGTTCTTCGGAACGAAGCTGGTCCGGCCCTCCTTGACCGCGGCGATCGCTGGCTTGGCCAAGGTCTTGGCGTCGACATACCATTGCTCGGTCAGGCGCGGCTCGATCGGTACACCACCGCGGTCGCCATGCGGCACGGCGTGCCTATGCGGTTCGATGTGATCGACGAGCCCCGCCTCTTCGAGGATCTCGACGATCAGCCTGCGTGCCTCGAAACGATCCTTGCCTTCGAGCTCATCCCAGGCGCCGTGGAGCGCGGCCGGGTGATCGAGTCCTTCAAGGAAGTCGTCGTTGTTCTTGATCGTGATCCGTCCATCCGCAGTCAGGACGTTGACCTGGCGAAGCCCTCTCCGCTTGCCGACATCAAAATCGTTGAAGTCGTGGGCCGGCGTCATCTTGACCGCGCCGGTACCAGTCGCCGGATCCGGGTACTCATCCGCAACGATCGGGATCCGCCGCCCGACGATCGGCAGGATCGCGTGCTTGCCGACAATACCCTTGTAGCGGACGTCATCCGGATGGACCGCAACGCCGGTATCGCCGAGCATCGTCTCCGGACGCGTCGTGGCAACGACGAGATAGTCGCGGATCTCCCATTCCGTTGCGTTGCCGTCTTCATCGAATGCGACCGGATGCCGATAGGTGACGCCCTCTTCGAGAGGATACCGCAGGTGCCAGAGATGGCCATTAACCTCGACCTGCTCGACTTCGATATCCGAAATCGCCGTCTGCAGCTTCGGGTCCCAGTTCACGAGACGCTTGTCGCGATAGATCAGGCCTTCCCTATACAGGCTGACAAAAACCTCAATGACGGCTTCGGACAAACCTTCATCCATCGTGAAGCGCTCGCGCGACCAGTCGCACGATGCCCCCAGCCGCTTCAACTGGTTGAAGATCAGACCACCGGATTCGGCTTTCCACTCCCAGACCTTCTCGACGAAGGCCTCGCGTCCCATCTCGCGCCGGCCGGGCAGCTGTCTCTGCGCGAGTTGGCGTTCGACGACCATCTGCGTGGCGATGCCGGCGTGGTCCATACCTGGCTGCCAGAGAACATCCTTGCCGCGCATGCGCTCGAAACGCACCATGATGTCCTGCAGCGTGTTGTTCAGCGCGTGGCCCATATGCAACGAGCCAGTCACGTTCGGTGGCGGAATCACAATGCAGAAGCTGTCAGCGCCAGGCTTTGCGCCGGCGCCTGCACGAAACGCGTTTTCTTCGTCCCACTTCTTGGCGATACGCGGGTCGACGGCTGCGGAATCGTAGGTCTTATCAAGCATTTTTCGGCCAGTATTTTGGAGATTGATGTCAGCGTTTTTGTAAACCGGAAGGCCCAGCCCAAGTCAACACAAACGGCGAAAAAGCCGCAAGCGATTACGCTCGCGACTTTACAGCGCGTCGCGTCCTATGGACGCGCTAAGGTCGCTGTAGCACTCTGAAGTGCTGCATGATTTTGTCCTTAAATCGATTCCGATCAAGGAATCATGCGGTAGCTCTCCGCAAAAGTGCGCCTCAGCGACGAGGACCGCGCGCGACGCGTTCGATTTCCTCGCGCACCAAGCGCTCGACCAGGGTGGGCAGATTGTCATCCAGCCACTCCTGCAGCATCGGCCGAAGCATCGCTTCCGCAATCTCGTCGAAGGAACGCCTGGGGCCCTGCTCGACTGCGTGGGCAAGGTCTTTGAATGAGCGCGCTACCTGGCGGCTGACGGCCGGCGAAACGATAGCGCCCAGCGGCGTTTCTTCGCTGTCGGCCACTTTCTCCCTAACAGTTGCCTGTGACGACGCGCTGGGCTCGGGAACCATCCGTTCTGTGGCAACATCCCGGACGGCCTCGTCTTCCACTTTTCTGGCGCCTGCGTTCACCGGGGCCGCCGGCGAAGAGATCGCCGCCATTCGTGAGGTGACGACCGGATTATCCTGCACCGGAGGCATCGGGGCCGGGCCGACCTGATCCTTTGGCGCATAGTTCACCGCGTGACGTTCTGAAGCGGCTCGCACCCTTGCCGCGACATCGGCGAGCGAAAGCGGTGGCTGCGGCGAAGTCTGCGTTTCTGCGGCATCGCCGGTTGCTTCAGCCGGCGACACATATGACGGTGTGTTTGATGAAAGGCGAGGCTCTTCGGATGCGCGGAACGCAACGGCCTCGATTTCCGAGTCGATTGTCAGTTCGATCTCGTCACCGGCTTCGTCTTCGAACTCCTGCCGGACAGAGGATCCGATCTGCCCAGGCTCGTTGTTCTCGATGATCTTGCGAATGGACGCCAGAATCTCGTCCATCGAAGGTTCACGCGCGACATTGAGCTGTGCCATTTCCATCCTCGTTTGGTGCGGCAAAGACGGGCTTAAGATGCCTCCATGTGCCGATTTCAAACAGACCTTAAGTGAGTTCGCGGACGAAACAAACGTCACGAATCAACCACGGGGATTCTTGCACAGATTTGTTTTTCGGGGCAGATGCCGTCTGCCCCGCCAACTGCATGCTTCCTTAAATCGTGCCGATTCAAGGATAAGATCATGCAGCGGTTCAAAGCGTTACAGCGTCCTTTGCGCGCCTGATAAGACGCGCAGTGGCTCTAGCTCTCGCGGTCAGCGGCCGTCGACGGTCCGCAGACCGAACCACTTGTCCTTGACGGCTTCGTAGTGCTCTTCGGAGCGATATTCGGCAACGGCGAGACCCTGCGTCTTGACCGTCAGCCGGCCCATGGCGGCAAGCAGCGAATAGCTCGCCACGACGGCATCGCGCTGTGCGCCGGCGAGCGACTCCTGCGCGTCCAGAACGTCCTGCTGCGAATCGAGAACGTCGAGGGTCGTGCGCTGACCGACCTTGCGCTCCTCGATGACGCCCTCGAGCGCCAGGTTGGCGGCAGAAATCTGCGACCGGCTTGCGGTAATTCGCGCAAGCGCGGAGTCAAGCTGGGCGTAGGCCGAAACGACGGTCTGCTGAACCGAAGCACGCGCGGAATCGACGAGGATCCGCTGCTGGCCCAGAACTTCCTTGGCTTGACGAATCTGCCCGTATTCAACGCCGCCCTGATAGATCGGCACTTCCAGCCGAGCGGTGACGCTCGCTGTCGTATCGTCAAGGCCTGTCCCGGCATTTCCGGTGTTGCGGGTTACTGCCCCCTGGAGGACGACACCGGGCAGCATCGTGCCTTCGGCCGACTTCACCTGGAAGCCTGCCGAGTCGACAGCATACTGCGCAGCCAGAATCTGCGGATTTTCCCGCAAGCCTGTAGCCACCGCCTGATCGAGGGATCTCGGCATGCTCTTGCTGGCCGGCGCTGGCTGCCTGATTCCTGTCGGAGCCGCGCCAACGATCTGCACGTAGACCGCTTCGCTCTGCTTCAACTGAGCGATCGCGCTTACCAGCAAGGACTGCGCGTCGGCGAGTTGGGCCTCCGCCTGGCTCACGTCCGTGCGCGTTCCTTCACCTACCTCGAGGCGAGCTTGTGAGGCGTTCAACTGTTCCCTCAGGAACGCCAGGTTCTGCCTGCGAATTGAAACGACCTGTTGGTCGCGCGCGATATTGGCGTAGGCCTGCGCTGCCGCAAGAAGGATCTGGATTTCATTCGCCTTCAGCGATTCACGACTGGAAAAGACATTCGATTCAGCGGCTCTGACGTTGTTCAGTGTCTGAAACCCGTCGAAAATCATCTGGGTGATGCTGATACCGATCTGCCCGCTGTGAAAATCGCGCGTGCCGGTTTTCTCGATGTCAGTGCGGGTTAGCGTACCCGTCGCAGAGGCCGAAATCTGAGGCCGGAATCCGGACTTGGCGATCGGAACTCCTTCATCGGTGGCGCGAAGGCCGGCACGTGCGGCATTGAGATCTGGGTTGTTCGCATAGGCCTTGGCCATTGCGCCGGCGATCGTCTCTGCGAGCGCCGCGTGCGGCGCGATCAGTACACTGGTCGAGACAGCCGCCCACAAGGCTGCTTTGCGGACAATCGACACCATCTTCCCTCCGATCAACCGAGGCAGCAGTGCTGCCCCGCAATTATCAGCAAGTCCGCTCTGGCGACCTGCACAACGACTGTGGTGACGTGCTCGTGCCACCCGTTGGCGAGCAAATCACTACCCCTGCGCTCTTTGAAACCCGGATTCGGTCCTGCGACAACTGTCCACTGACGCTCTCAGCAGCCATTTCAAAAAGAAACAAAGGATACGTTGCCAATTGGCAACATTGCGATTTTGGTAACAACGCTTCTATGCTGAGCGCCACCAATATGAGGTGCCTCAGAAAACAAAAGAACGCTCGCGGCGAAATCCGGGAAGAGGTTTAACGGCCGTGTTAAAGTCCGACCGCTCCGAGACCCTGCCGAATCCGCGCACATAAAGTTTCGCACGAGATGCGTTACTAAATCCTTCCACCGTCACGAGACGCCCGCCGTCGCGAAGTTGCCCGAAAAGGCCCTCGGGGATCGTTTCCACCGCGCCATTAATGAAAATCACATCATAGGGCGATTCTGCGGCGTAGCCTTCGGCAAGGTTGCCGGTCACCACTGCAATGTTGTCATAGCCGAGGCGCGCGAGCGTTGCCGTCGCCGTCGCGGCGAGCCCCTCGTCGCTCTCCAGTGCGACAACAGAGCCGGCAATCAGAGATAGCAGTGCCGAGGCGTAACCCGTCCCGCAGCCGATCTCAAGCACGACATCGGACTTGGAAATTCCGGCGAGCTGCAACAGCTTCGCGAGCGGCGATGGCTCCATCAGATAGCGTGGCTCGGCCCCGCCAACGAGTTCGATGTCGGCATCGATGTAGGCCAGTTCCTTCAATTTCGCGGGCACGAACTCCTCGCGAGGCACGGAAAGGAAGGCGGACAGGACCGAATGGGAGGTCACGTCCGTGGTCCGGACCTGATTGTCCACCATCTTATTGCGCGCTGCTTCGAAGTTCATGGTACTGCCCTCGTGTCCCGGATAGGCGCGGCGCCGGTGTCCTGGAAATCCGCGCGATCTTGCATCTGGCTGCCGAAGCGCAGCCTGTTGCTTAAGCTCATAAATCGCCGCACCGCCGGTTTCAAGCGACAGCGACATTTCGGCAAGCAAAAAGGGAACGGTGGCAACGGCTCACGACAGAGCCGCATCACTTCCAGAACAGAAGAGGGCAAAGACGCGCCGGCTGATCGGGTGTCGTCTGCAAGACAGGCAGTCCCGCAAAAGCGTCACGACAAATCTTCAAACCAGCGGCTGCAGGCAGCTACCGCGCGGGCGCCGCCTCGAGACCGACAAGCGCGATCTTGCCGTAGCCCGCGCCTCGAATGAGATTCATGACCGTCATCAGCTCGCCGTAATCGACCAGACGATCCGCGCGCAGCAGCACGCGTGTTTCCGTGTTCCCGTTCGTCATCCGGTTGAGTTCGGAAACGAAGCTCTCGCGGGCCGTTTTCTCGTTGCCGATTGCCAGCGTCAAGTCTGCCTTCAGCGTCACGAAAACCGGCTTGTCGTCTCTTGGCGCGGGCTTGGCCACGGATTGCGGCAGATCGACCTTCATGTCGACGGTCGCCAAGGGTGCAGCAACCATGAAGATGATCAGCAGGACGAGCATGACGTCGATGAAGGGTGTTACGTTGATCTCGCTGTTCTCATCGAGATCGCCGCCACTTTCAGATATCTTTGCCGCCATCGCCTTATCCGATCCTGGCTATCGAAGCGTCGACATGGCCGTCGCGCCTGTGCGGCTGGGTCCTGCGCATGTGCCGATGGTCGAGGTCCCGGCTCACCAATCGCTCCACTGCGGCCGCCGCATCCGCCAGTATCAGCTTGTAGCCGCCTACAGACCGGGCGAAGTAGTTGTAGATCACCACCGCGGGGATGGCCGCGACGAGACCAATGGCCGTTGCCAGCAAAGCCTCGGCGATACCGGGCGCGACGATGGCGAGGTTGGTCGTCTGCGCTTTGCTGATGCCGATAAACGAATTCATGATTCCCCAGACCGTGCCAAACAGCCCGACGAAGGGACCAACCGAGCCGATTGAGGCCAGAATGCCGGTGCCACCGCTCATCCGCTTGCCGGCACGAACCTCGATACGGCCGAGCAGCGACGACACGCGCTCCTTGGTACCGCTAGCCGGGGCGTGGTCCAGAACCGCCTCCGAACGGGCCATTTCGTCATCAGCCGCCGCCACCATTTCCGCGGCAACGCCCGCCTTGCGGTCAAGCGCGGCCTTGACGTCGGCGAGCCCGTTCGCTGCGGAGAGCATCCGCACCGCGCGGTTCAACCGCGATTTTGCGCCAATGAGCTCTATCGTCTTCACCAGGAAGATCGCCCATGTGATGACGGATGCCAGCGCCAGGCCGATCATCACGCTCTTGACGACGATATCGGCGGCGAGAAACATGCCGAGCGGCGAAAGATCGTGCGGAAGGACTGGGTTTCCGCTAGCGCCCGGCGTCGGGGCGTCGACAGGTGCAGGCAGTTCCGGCGGCGCGGTGAAATTCGCTTGGCTCTCGCCGGCAGTAGGTGCCGTAACGGCGGGCGCCGCCGCGCCCTGCGCCTGCCCGGCAACCGCGGCGGAGGGATCTTGCTGTATTGTTTGGGCGAAGCCTGCCGAAACCGCTCCGGCAAGTGAAATGGCGAGCGTTGCCGCAAACAACACACTCAATTGCGGCCGGGTCCGGTGTGACATCTCGTTCCTCACATATTGTGTGCCTGTCTTGTCGCCTGACTGCGATGCAACCCCGGGACGAGCAAGCCCGCATGCTTTCGCAGGTTCTTTACGACGAACTATGACCGAATGGCAAGGATTTGTGGAGTAAAATAATCAAGAATAAGGGCGGTGTCGCATTCTTACGACCACTTATCAGGCGAATTCAGAAGCTGCCTTCGTCGGGTGAGAAGTCATCGCTACGCCAGTCGTACCGGCGATGACGTTGCCACGGCCTCCCCGTGGACGTGAACGACCTCACGATCCGCATGTGGAGCGGCGCTCCAGTCTGCTTCTCATCGGCGTAAATTTCGATCGCGCCGCTACTCCGCAGAGTCTCAGCCGTCACAATCAGTGCCCGGCTCGATTTGCACGCCGGTAAGGGCCGCCGGCCGGCTGCGATGACGAGGTCAGCGGTCTCGCATAAGGACGGAAAGAATTCGGGGGCGTCGACGATGACGATGGTCCAGCCTTCACGGCTGCGGCCGGCGCACCATTCGCCCTTGCGGCAGATAAAGCCTCCAGGTTTCACAGATGACAGGATTTCAGCCGCATTCACCCCGCTTGCCGCAAGATCGCGTGGTTCCATCTTTGAGGCACGTTCGATGACCGGGGCAACATGATTGGAGGCGGCAAGCGCCCGCTGCCATTGCGAGAAGATAAAGTCCGGCGGGCGGGTCCGGTTGGTGGCGATGGCGTCTTCTGTAATCAGCCCAATCAGTTGGCCGTCTTCGGATATTACCACCGAGGGATGTTGCGCCTGGCGCTCCCATGCGATCGCCGCGCCGCCGAACACGATCAATACTGCTCCAATGAGCGCCAGCCGCGTTCGCAGCACACACAGCACGATTCCGCCGAACGCCGCCGGCGCAAACCGGTCGCACCCACCCGACCCGTCACCCATTCGCCATTGAACGAAGCCACGTAGCGCGCTACCGCGAGCATCCAATCGAGCCCCTGCCCCATCACCACCAGGGGATAATATTCAAGCCCGAACGGCATTAGCAGCATGGCGAACAAGCCGAACGGCATGATGAGGATGCTGATCAATGGCGTGGTGAGGACGTTGGCGATCAATCCATAGGCCGGAAGCCGATGAAAATGGGCGGCGGCGTAGACTGCCGTCGCCAAGCCACCAATGAGAGATGTGGCGACGGTGCCAATGGCAAAATTGGACGCCGGCTCCCAGCGGCGCTCGCCAGTTGCTCGTTCCCGCTCCCGCATTCGATGTTCGCGCCAGCGGGCATAGCCTGCGACCAGAGCCAGGGTGGCGGCGAAGGACATTTGAAATCCTGGCCCGGCAACCGCCGACGGTGTCCAGGCGATAATGATAATTGCCGCCAGAGCGACATTCCGCAGGCTGATCGAAACCCTGTCGAAAAAGACGGCTATGAGCATGATGGAGATCATGATCCAGGAACGAAGCGCCGAGACTGCGCCACCGGCGATCAGGATGTAGAGCAGGACCATCACCAGCGCCCCCGCAGCGGCGATCTTCTTGATCGGCAGCCGTTCGGCCAGGCCCGGAACCAGACTCAACAGTGTCCGCGCTCCGACAAGAAAGGTCCCCGCCGCCAGAACCATGTTCAGCCCCGAAATAGCCAAAACATGCGACAGGCCGGCGGCTCGCAGCGTTTCGACTGTCTCGCGGCTGATGGCTCGCTCTTCCGCAGTGATGAGCGCCGCCGCGATCGCTCCCGTATCGCCGCCGACCACCGTCCGGATCCTCTCTCCAACGGCTTCACGCATGTCAGCAAGGAAGGCCTTGCCTCGCGCAAACAGGGACGTATCGGTGCGCGATGCGGCAACGTCCGCATATGGTACCAGTCGTGGAGCGCCGTAGAAGAATCCGACCGCTCCAACGCCTTTGAAAAAAGCGTCGAAGGCAAAGTCGTTCAACCCAGGCAGCGCGGGTCCCGAAGGCGGGGAAAGGCGCACCTTGCCCTCGATGATAGCCCCGACCGGAAATCCTTGGTGCTGACTTCGCGCCAGCAGTGTTGCTTTGGAGGGTGGTCTGCGAAGCCGAGGCCTGGAAGTTTCGGTGATCTCGGCCAGATATCGCCAGCGCCCCTTGTCATCCTGTTCGCGCGACAACACGCGTCCGCGAAGGTTCGTCGTCACCGGGCCATCGAGAACGACCGTGCCGAGGCGTGCGGTCTCCGCCGCGGACAGCAACATACCAGCAACGAAGATGAAAGGCGCGATCGCTATCGGCCGCCAAGGTGCGAAACGCCCTTGGCAGAGGAGCGCCGATATGCCGAAAACGCAAAGCAGCGCTGCAAGTTTGGCAATTCCGACGTCATACGCCAGTGTGAACCAAACGAGGGAGCCGAGCGCTAGAAGCACCGGGATCAGTACGAAGCCGTGCCCAAAATCAGCCTCCTCCTCCGCGGCCGCGCGCAATCGCCGGATGACCGAGGCGGCAGCCGCAGGGACCCTGTGATCCAGCGCCGAACCATTCAGTGGCCGTCGCAGCCGGCGCCCGGCCTGCGCTACCGGGGTATCGGCGGCGTGAACGGAGACTTGGCTGCCGATGAAAGGCGATGCGCGATGCAGCGCATCGAGCGTCGTCGGTCCTCGCTCTTCCATCCCCATTGCTGCCCGCTCTGCCCCTCTGCGGCTCTCGGCCGATCCTGCAACCAACTTCGCCGCATTGCAACCAGAAGATAAACTGCACAAAAAATCAGCAGAGCTATATAGAATGGTACCGCATTATCAGATTAACGATCATTGGTCCGCTTGGACATCTGGCCATATCGTGCGATTATTGCGTCGCCATATGCACA
Source organism: Sinorhizobium terangae (assembly GCF_029714365.1). Lineage (NCBI taxonomy): Bacteria > Pseudomonadati > Pseudomonadota > Alphaproteobacteria > Hyphomicrobiales > Rhizobiaceae > Sinorhizobium > Sinorhizobium terangae. Next base: position 1,198,309 of record NZ_CP121659.1, on the reverse strand, counting down.
TTTTCGCATCGCACCAATTTGCCTTTCGTACAGCTTGGCAGTCGAAAATAAATCATATAGCAAATTCGCAACGTTCAATTTCGTGGCATTTTTCTATGCCACGTTGCCATAAGACGGAGGCTCCCATGACAGAAAAAAGCGCGGTTGTAACATTCGATGGAAAATCGGCGGAACTGCCAGTGCGATCGGGATCCATCGGGCCGGACGTCGTGGATATCGGATCGCTCTACAAGCAGACGAAGATGTTCACCTACGATCCCGGCTTTACGTCGACGGCGTCTTGTGAATCCAAGATCACCTATATCGATGGTGACGAGGGCGTGCTGCTTCATCGTGGCTATCCGATCGAGCAACTGGCCGAACACGGCGACTTCCTCGAAGTGTGCTATCTGCTCCTCTACGGCGAACTGCCGACCAAGGCTCAGAAGGACGATTTCGACTATCGCGTGACCCACCACACGATGGTCCATGAACAGATGTCGCGCTTCTTCACCGGTTTCCGCCGCGACGCCCACCCGATGGCCGTCATGTGCGGCTGCGTCGGCGCGCTGTCGGCCTTCTATCACGACTCGACAGATATCACTGATCCGCATCAGCGCATGGTCGCGTCGCTGCGCATGATCGCGAAGATGCCGACGATTGCCGCCATGGCTTATAAATATCATGTCGGCCAGCCGTTCGTTTACCCGAAGAACGACCTCGACTACGCGTCGAACTTCCTGCGCATGTGCTTTGCAGTTCCCTGCGAGGAGTATGTCGTGAACCCGGTTCTCTCGCGCGCGATGGACCGGATCTTCATCCTGCACGCCGATCACGAGCAGAATGCATCGACCTCGACCGTCCGCCTCGCCGGCTCGTCGGGCGCAAACCCGTTTGCATGTATCGCGGCCGGCATCGCCTGCCTCTGGGGACCCGCTCACGGCGGCGCCAACGAAGCCGCGCTCAACATGCTCGCGGAAATCGGCACGGTCGACCGCATCCCGGAATATATTGCCAGGGCCAAAGACAAGAACGATCCGTTCCGCCTGATGGGCTTTGGCCATCGCGTCTACAAGCATTACGACCCGCGCGCGAAGATCATGCAGAAGACCACGCATGAAGTTCTCGCCGAGCTCGGCCACAAGGACGATCCGCTGCTCGAAGTGGCAATGGAACTCGAGCGCATTGCGCTGACCGACGAATATTTCATCGAAAAGAAGCTCTATCCGAATATCGACTTCTATTCCGGCATCACGCTGAAGGCGCTGGGCTTCCCCACCACCATGTTCACGGTGCTCTTCGCGCTTGCCCGCACTGTCGGCTGGATCGCGCAGTGGAACGAAATGATCGAGGATCCGGAGCAGCGCATCGGTCGCCCGCGTCAGCTCTATGTCGGCGCATCGCAGCGCGATTACGTCCCGGTCTCAAAGCGCTGAGCGGACATCCCGTCACATCAAGAAGCCCGGTCAGAGACGGCCGGGCTTTTTCTGTTGGAGATAATCGAAGACGATTTCCGCGGCCTTCTCGCCGGGCGGCCGGTCGGTCGCCATGCGCTCCTGCACGATGGCAAAGCCGTCAAGCATGGCACGGCGTTGCGGCGTGTCGCTCGAAAGCCGCTCGAACCAGCGTGTCAGCACCGCCGGCCGGATCATCTTGTTGAAATATTCCGGTACGACTGGAAAATCGGCGATCAGGTTCGGAAGTGCCGCAGTCCATATCCGAATCCGAGAATGCAGGAAGCTGACGAGCCAATCGGCTTTGTAGGTTGAAACGACGGGGATACCGGCAAGCGCAAGCTCGAGAATGACCGTCCCTGAAGCTGCAAGTGCGGCGTCGGCCTTTTCAAAGGCCTCCCACTTCCTGTCGGTTGCAACCGATATCTCGGGCTGCACCTTCCACGACGCCGTCAGTTCCTTCACCCGCCGCTCCTGCCGGGGAACAGTCGGCAAAAGAAAGCGCATGCCTTGATGGCGCGCCGCGAGTTCCTCGACGGTCTCGCCGAAAATCGGAAGCAAGCGGCTGACTTCACTCCCGCGGGATCCCGGAAGCAGGAGACAGGTCGCCGGCTCCAGCGGCCGTTCGGCGCGCTGCCTTTCGCGCCGCCGGGCACGAACCGACAAGACATTGATGTCGGACGCAAGGCGATGCCCGACATAGGTTGTCGACGGACCATCGAGCGTGCGCATCACCTCCGGCTCGAACGGCAGAACCGCAAGCACATGGTCGACATAGGCACGCATGCGCGGCGCGCGCTCGGGTTTCCACGCCCAGACGCTCGGGCAGACGTAATTGATCACCGGCAGATGTGGTAGCGCCGCGCGCACGCGCCGCGCTACGCGATGGGTGAAATCCGGGCTGTCGATGATGAGCAATGCGTCCGGCCGGGCCGCGATGATTGCGCGCGCTGTCTGGCGGATGCGCAGAATGAGCTTCGGCAATCGTGCAAGCACCTGCGAAAAGCCCATGATCGACAATTCGGAATAGTCGAACAGCGATGCCAGCCCCTCGGCTTCGAGCGCCTCGCCACCGACACCGACGAGTTCAAGCGGGCCTGCGAGACGCGGGCGAAGGGCGCGTACCAGATCGGCACCGAGCAAGTCACCCGAGACCTCCCCGGCTATCACAGCCAGTTTGTAGCCCTTGCCCGTCATCGGCGGCTGCCATACCTCCCACGCTCAACACCCAGGATGAACAGGCCGCTTTTGTCGGCCCTTTCGACAAGCTGCGACCGCTCGAGCACAAGTGCCCTGCCCGCTTCGACGGCAATGCCTGCAAGGCCCGCTGCCTCGGCGCCCGCAACTGTGGAAGGACCGATAGAGGGCAGATCAGCGCGTTCGTCCTGCTGCGGCTTGCAAAGCTTGACGAGCACGCCGCGACGACGGGTCGAGACCCGACCCTCCACCTTCAGCGCGGCAACGCGCGCCAGCATGGCGTCGGTGCCTTCAGCACCCTCGAGCGCGATCACCCGGCCGCCGACCGCGACGGCGCCCTGCCCGACATCGAGCGCTCCCAAGGCGTTGGCAGCGGCGATCCCAGCTTCAATGTCCCGCCGATCGTCATCCGTTGGCGTGTGGGCCCCAAGCGGGCCGGTGTCTGCGAGGAGATTGGGGACGACTTCCTGTGCGCCGATGACGCGGGCGCCGCTCGCTTCGATGAGATCCATCGCCATCCTCAAAACCGCGTCGTCACCACCGGACACCAGAGTCCGAAGCACACTCGGTACCTTGGCGAGCGTCCTCAGCGTGGGGCGGATATCACGCCATTCCGGTCGACGCCGAACTCCGCCGGAGAGCACAACACGGTCAATGCCCTCCTTCTCGAAGGTTCGGCTGATCGCGGCAAAATCACCGATGGCCAGAACGGCGTAGTCGAACCCCGTCCAATCGGCGTCCGCTTCGCGCGACAGCGCAATGATGAAAGGGTCTTCGCCCTGTCGCCGCGCGGCCTCCGCGACGTGATGCGGCAGCGCACCGGCGCCGGCAATGATCGCCAACCTGCCCCCCGTACCCGGCAGGCTGCGGGCTACCACTGCAGTCAACCTCTGTTGCCGCGGTTGGGCGACGACAGCGCGCGGTCGCTGTCTGCCGCAATGAAATCGAGGATCTCGAGCGCCGGCGGGCAATCGAGATACTCCGGCCGGATTGCCGCAGCATTGGCGCGGATCGATTCCGGTCCCTCGAAAATCTGCTTGTACGCCCGCCGCACCGCATGGATCGTCGCGCGGTCGATGCCAGCGCGCGTCATGCCGACGACATTGAGACCGCTCAGAACGCCGGGATTGCCGTTGAGCATGCCATAGGGAATGACGTCGTAGCTTACCGCCGAGAGCCCGCCGATAAAGGCCTGCCTGCCAATGCGCGTGAACTGGTGAACCGCCGAACCGCCGCCGAGAATGGCGCGGTCGTCAACGATCACGTGCCCCGCCAGCATCACGTTGTTGGACAGGATGATGTTGTTTCCGAGCCGGCAATCATGCGCAACGTGGGAATTGGCCAGAAACAGGTTGTTGTTGCCGACGATCGTGCTGCCCCCATGCTCGACGGTGCCCGTGTTCATCGTCACACCTTCGCGGATGGTGCAGTTCTCGCCGATGACCAGCGTCGTATTCAGGGCGCTGTGATGCACGCTTTGCGAATCGCCGCCGATGACGGCGGACGGGAAGATCTTCGTCCCCCTGCCGACGGTCGTGCGCCCGATGACGACGACATGGCTCAGGAGTTCGACGTCGCCTCCCAGAACGACATTCGGCCCGATATGGCAAAAAGGACCGACCTTCGCGTTCTCCCCGATCACCGCCCCATCCTCGATAACGGATGACGGGTGGATCTTCGCAGTCGATGCAATCATTTTCAGGCGTCTTCCTTGCTGACAATCATCGCGCCGATATCAGCTTCCGCGACAAGTTGCCCGTCAACTTTTGCATCACAGTGAAACTTCCAGATATTGCCACGTTGCTTCTGTTTCACGACATGGAATTCGACCCGGTCTCCCGGCACGACAGGCTTGCGGAATCGGGCATTGTCGATGGTCATGAAGTAGACGAGATTGTCGCCGATCCCGGTCTTGCGGGCGCAGATGGCGCCAGCGGTCTGCGCCATGCCTTCGATCAGCAACACGCCCGGCATAATCGGCTTTCCGGGGAAATGTCCCGTGAAATGCGGTTCGTTCGCCGTCACGTTCTTGATCCCGATCGCCGAATTGTCGGCGTCGATCGCTATGATGCGGTCGACAAGCAGGAACGGGTAGCGATGGGGAAGAAGGGTCAGGATTTCCTGAATATCCGCCGTGCCGAGTACCGTTGCAGCCTCATTCATCCTTGCCACCCTTCTTCTTCTGTCTTTCGCTGGCGCGCATCGCCATCTCGGCAATGTCGCGCAGAAAATCCCGCATCGGGCGTGCGGGGATCCCACCGTAACGCTCGCCGGCCGGCACATCGCTCGCCACACCGCTCATCGCGGCGATCTGCACGCCATCTCCGATGGTAATGTGGCCATTGACACCGCTTCCGCCGCCGATCATCACGCCGTCGCCAATCTTCGTACTGCCGGCGATGCCGACCTGGCTGACGATGCCGCAATAGCGACCGATGCGGACGTTGTGTCCGATCTGGACGAGGTTGTCGATCTTCGTGCCCTCGCCGATCACGGTGTCATCCATGGTGCCGCGATCGATTGTCGTGTTCGCACCGATCTCGACGTCATCCTGGATGATCACGCGACCGACCTGAACGATCTTGATCATTCCGCCCTTGGGGCCTGGCGCGTAGCCGAAGCCGTCCTGGCCAATGCGCGCACCGGGATGAATGATGACGTTGTTGCCTATCAGCGCGCAAAGGATGCTGGCTCCGGCGGAAATCGTGCAATCGCGGCCGATTCGGACATTCGGCCCGATGACGGCTCCCGCCCCAATCCGCGTTCCGCTGCCGATCTCGGCGCCGGCACCGATGACAGCCATCGGTTCGATCTCGACACCACCCTCAAGTCGGGCGGTTGGATCGACAAACGTGCCCGCAGCAATGCCGCGCTCGCTTGTATTGTAGGATGGTCGCATGGCCATTTCGTGAAGCAGAGCGCCCACGAGCGCGAAGGCCGTATGCGGTTTCGCAGTCAAGAGAACCGGGATGTTATCCGGAACGATTGACGCAATCGCCTTGTCGCAGATGATTGCCGAGGCATGACAATCATTTAACTCGTCGCGGTTCTTACGCGAGAGCATATAACAAACATCGCCCGATTTGGCGCGGTAAACCGGTGCGACCGCGTGGATCAAGCGATCCGCCGCAGCGGCATCCGACAACTCCGCCCCAATTCGATTCGCCAAGTCACCCAAGCGAATCCCCTGATGGGGCGGAAAAAACCAGTTCTGTTCCATAGACACTCCAGAACGATTTTGGACAGCAGTTCTGGACTGCTCTTTATCAGAACGACGAGTTAATGCCGAACTTGAAGTTCTGGATTTCGTCGAAATCTTCCTTCGCAACCGGCACGGCGTAATCCACACGCAGCGGCCCGAAGGGCGAGGCCCAGATCAGGCCGACGCCGACGGAGGCGCGCAAGGAGGCATCCTCGCCGCGAACGGACTCTCCGGGGCCAACGGCGACATCGTTGCCATAAAGCGTGCCCGCATCGACGAAGAGCGCACCGCGGAAGCCGCTATCACGCGGGAGACCCGGCAGCGGGAACGACGTTTCCGCAGAGGCTGTAAAGTAGGTCGTTCCACCGAGCGCGTCGCCGTTGTTGACGCGCGGACCAAGGCCGTTGCGCTCAAAGCCACGGATATCGTTGCTCCCCAACTGGAACTGGTCGAAGACTTCCATTGAACCGGACGTCTTGAACAAGTGTCCTGCACTTCCGCCAAGCGACGCGATGATGTCCGCCTCGTCGTTCACCGTGTAGTACCACTTGGCCTTACCCGTCAGCTTGTAGAAATCGGACGAGCCACCCAAGCCGGCGAACTCCTGCGTGACCGAGGCGAGAATGCCCTCGTGCGGGAGCTGCGCGTCGTCCAGTGTGTTGTAGGTGATCGACTGAGAGACCGACGAGCGGGTCCACGGGCTGCCGTCGATTGCACGGTCATAGGGAGTCGACAATTCGTCCTTGTCGCCGAAGTATTCGAACTCCGTGTAGTTATAGCGCAGCGTCGTTGACAGAGCCTCGGTGATCGGCGCTGTCACGCGCAGACTGAAACCCTGATCGTTGTAGCTGTAGTGATCGTCGTCAAAGTCGTTTTCGTTCTTGAAAAGATCGAAGCCCGCGGCCAGACGATAACCGAGGAAATAAGGCTCGGTGAACGAAACGTTATAGGTTTGGCTGTCTTCACCCTTGCCGGCGGCAAGGCGAATATATTGTCCGCGACCAAGGAAGTTCTTCTCCTCGATCGAGGCCTCGACGAGGAAGCCGCCACCACTGCCGGCGGAATAACCGCCACCGATGCCGAACGAACCGGTCGACTGGTCCTGCACATCGACGACAATCACAACCCGGTCTGCGGCACTGCCCGGCTGGGTCGAAATATTCACGCTCGAGAAATAGCCGAGAGCCTCGAGCCGGCGCTTTGCCCGAGCGATCATTTCCTGGTTGAAGGCATCGCCTTCGCCGACATCGAACTCACGGCGAATAACGTAGTCACGCGTGCGCGTGTTGCCACGGATCTCAATGCGCTCAACGTAGGCGCGCTCACCCTGGTCGACCAGATAGTCGACGGCGATCGTGTGATTGGCAAGGTCACGGTTGCCGCGCGGCGTGACGCGAGCGAACGGATAGCCCTCCGAAGCAACACGCTTCGAAATTTCGCTCATCGTGTCCTGAACATCCTTCGCCTTATAGACGGAGCCTTCGCGGCTCTGGATCAACCCCCTCAACTCTTCGGCGTCGACACCTTCGACCGTCGACTCGACGTTGACCGCGCCGAAGTCGTAACGCGGACCTTCCTCGACGGTGATCGTCACCGTGTATTCGTTGGTCTCTTCGTTGAGCACGGCGTCGGACGAGATCACCTGGAAGTCGGCATAACCGCGGTTGTAATAGAATTGACGCAGCAGCTCTTCGTCGGCGCGCAGCTTGTCCGGATTGTAGACGTCCTTACGGGTCAGAAACGAGAAAATGCCCGATTCCTTGGTCGCAATCACCGACTGCAGGCGGCCGTCGCTGTAAGCTTCGTTGCCGACGAAATTGATCTGCGAAATCTTGGTGCGTTCGCCCTCGTTGATGACGAAGGCAAGGTTCACGCGCCCTTCCGCAATCGGCACGACCTGCGTCGTCACGGTGACGTCGCTACGACCAATCGCAGCATAGGCGGCCTTGATGGCCTGAATATCGCTTTCGACGGTCGCCTCACTGTACGGACCGAGCGGCTGGGTCCGCACCAAACCCTGAAGCTTATCGTCCTTGATCTTGCGGTTGCCGTTGAAGACGACCTGGTTGACGAGCTGATTCTCGCTGACGGTGACGACGAGCGTGCCGCCGGCGACATTGATGCTGACGTCGGAGAAATAGCCAGTTGCATAAAGGCGCTTCACCGAGGCATCGATATCGGCGTTGCTGAAGTTCTTGCCCGGGACAATCGTTATGTTTGCGCGCACGGTGTCCGCGCTTACGCGCGTTGCGCCCCGCACCTCAACACGATTGATGACCGCGGCTTGCGCGACGGACGTGCCTGCGAACACCCCAACACCGGTACCCGTGGCAACCATGCTTGCTGACAGCGCAAACGCCGACACCGCGTTCAAAAACCTTGAACCAGCTTTCATGTTAAATTCTTACCTTTTCCCAACGTCCCGCGGCAATTTCGTACCGACTCCGGTCACGGTTGCCGTTTTACCCGCTTTTGCCATACAAGCAAGCCAGCTAGTTAAATTCTGTTTACTTCAATTCGAACCGTGGCTTAACCGCCACTACGGATTCGACTTATCGTAAACAAATCCTTGCGGCGCAAGCCATTGCGCGTCACGTGTTCACAATATCCGAAAGGTTGTTCCTTCCCTCCAAGGACCCGGAAAGGAAGAAGAGCGCAGGCAGGCCTACGGGCGACGCCACACGTCTTCGGAATCCGGTTTCAGCCGAATAGCCAATTGATGTCGTTCCACGCCGCGAAGACCGTAAGCATCAGCACCATCGCAAATCCGATGCGGAAAGCGATATCCTGTGCAGCAGGCCCGACCGGTTTGCCGCGCAACGCCTCCACCGCATAGAACATGAGGTGGCCACCATCAAGCACGGGCACAGGCATGAGGTTAAGCAATCCTATAGAAACTGAAAGAACCGCTGCGAAGTTCAGCACTTCGGCAACCCCAAGCTTCGCCATCTGCCCGGACATCTGCGCGATACGGATCGGTCCGCCCACCTGATCGGCCTTCATGCGGCCAACGACCAGGTTCGACAGGTAGTCGAACGTGCCGGTGACGATCCGCCAGCTTTGCAGGGCTCCCTGCCCGACTGCTTCCAGCGGTCCATAGGTTTCGATTCGGAAGTTTCCGACCTCCTGATTTGTTCCGATACCGATCTTGCCTTCTTCCACCTTGTTGCCCAGCGGGTCTACGGATTCGGTGCGCTGCGGCACCATCCGCAGGTCTATCGGTGAACCTTCGCGCTCGACGCGAACCGTGATCGGCATTTCCGGTCGGACGCTGACGTAGCGTCGCACATCGTCAAAAGTCACAATCGGCGTTCCGTCGATTGAAACAAGCCTGTCGCCCAGCTTGACGCCTGCCTTCTCCGCCGCGCTGCCGGGCGCCACCAAAGCCACGACCGGATCGGCAACGGCCCGCCCGTAGACCGAGAAGAGAACGGCAAAAATCGCAATCGCCAGCACGAAATTGGCAATCGGTCCGGCCGCGACAGTCGCAGCCCGTTTCCAAAGCTTCGCCCCCAGGAATGTGCGAGCACGCTCTTCCGGTACAATTGCCTCGATACGCCGATAGTCCGGCGTGCTCGCTGCATCGTCGTCTCCGAAGAACTTCACGTAGCCGCCGAGCGGAATCGCGCAGAATTTCCATCGGGTGCCGCGACCATCGGTCCAGCCGAAGAGTTCTGGCCCGAAGCCGACGGAAAAGGCGAGAATACGGATACCTGACCAGCGGCCCACCAGGTAGTGTCCCAGCTCATGAACGAAGACCAAGAGGGTCAGCAGGAACAGGAAGGTGGGTATAGCGTATTGCAGATTTTCAAGCAGCATGCTCATTGGCAATTCCTAACGCATCCGCTGTAGCGACATCGCGCATTCCACTGCTACAGCGTCCTTTGCACGTCTGGTAAGACGCGCGGCGCTACAGAGATGCGCGACTGCCGCGGTCACACTTTGCATCCTTATATAATCTACCCTCAATTCAAATTCGACCTAAGGGATTATGTGGCAGGCCTCAAAGGCCCAACAGAACGGAACCGAAGGCGACAGCGCGGCCGCCGGCAGAAAGGATCTGGGCCAAAACCAGAACCAGCGCGGCAACACACGCGAATATCAATCCGTCGACCCGGTCCATGACCCCGCCATGCCCCGGGATGAGGTGGCTCGAATCCTTGACGCCGAAACGACGCTTGATGAAAGATTCGAACAGATCCCCAATCTGGCTGGAGACTGACAGCACCAGCGCGATGATCGGGATGCGAAAATCCTGCAGGGAGAAATGAGCCATGAAGACGGCAACACCCGCAAGCACGCCGCAGATCGTCCCGCCCAGCGCTCCGGACCAGGTTTTCCCGGGGGATATGGCCGGCGCCAGTTTCGGCCCACCGATTGCCCTGCCGGTAAAATAAGCGAAGATGTCCGTCCCCCAGACGACGGCGAACACGAAAAGCATCGCCACCAGCCCGAGATAATCTGCGCCGCGGATCGCCGCGAGCGAAACCGCCGTCAAACCCGCATAGACTATGCCGCCCGGCAGCCACCAGCTCGTGTTGCGGATCAACACCCAAAGCCCGGCGAGAACCGAAAAGGCGGCGAGGACCGGCAGGCTGAGATGGATGTAATCGAACAGCACGAGGACTGCGATTACGATCTGGGAAAGCCACCCGAACGCATTGCCCTGAAAGTCGCCCTCAGCGAGCTTCGTAATGGTCGACCACTCGTAATAGACCAGCAAACCGATCGCGACGGACAGGAACTGGAAGGCAAGGCCGCCTGCCCAGGTCGCACCGAGAGCCACCGCCGCAAGCACTATTCCGGAGGCGATGCGCAGCTTGAGTTCAGACTGCATCAGGAGCCGACCGCCAGCGTCGGTTGCGAGAGACCGCCGAAACGGCGTTCGCGGCTGGCATATTTCTCGATGGCGGCAAGGAATGTTTCACGCGTGAAATCCGGCCAAAGTTCTGGAATGAACAGCAATTCCGAATAGGCTCCTTGCCAAAGCAGAAAGTTGGAGAGGCGCTCTTCGCCGCTCGTCCGCAGAATCAGGTCCGGATCGGGGATGCCGGCGGTGTCGATCGTTGCGTTGATCCTGTCCGTCGTGATCTCGTCCGGGCGGAGGCGACCGGCGGCCACCTCTGTCGCGAGACGACGCATGGCCCTCGCCAATTCGTCTCTCGCGCCATAGTTGAAAGCGATCACCAAGGTGATCCCGGTGTTCGCGCTCGTCGTCTCCTCCGCCTCGATCAGCAACGGAAGAATGTCGCCCCTGAGATTTGCACGGTCGCCTATGACGCGGATGCGGACGTTCTCGCGGTGCAGGTCGGCGAGATCGCGTCGTATGAACGCCTTGAGCAAGCCCATGAGGTCCGTGATCTCAGCCTCGGGCCTGCTCCAGTTTTCCGACGAGAATGCGAAAAGCGTGAGGTAGCGAATGCCGAGTTCGGCGGCCGTCTTGACCGCAGCCCGCACGGCCTCGACGCCCTTTCGATGTCCCATCGTGCGCGGTAGTCCGCGCGCGTTTGCCCATCGACCGTTGCCATCCATGATGATGGCAACGTGGTTCGGTACGTTTGCGGGGATGAACTCTGGCATTGGCGGTCCAAAAAAGAGACTCAGATCATCACGCGTCAGACCTGCATGATTTCCTTTTCCTTCTCGGCGAGCAAGCGGTCGATCTCGGAAATTGTTTCGTCGGTCATCTTTTGGACGCGCTCGGACTGAGCACGGTGGATATCTTGACCGATCTCGCCATCCTTTTCGGCTTTTTTCAGGTCGTCCATGCCGTCACGGCGAACATGGCGGACGGCCACCTTGCTCTTCTCGGCGTAGTCGTGCGCGACCTTGACGAGAGACTTGCGGCGTTCCTCGTTCAACTCCGGCAGCGGAATACGCAGGTTCTGGCCGTCAACGATCGGGTTCAGGCCAAGGTTCGATTCCCGGATCGCGCGCTCAACGGCGCCAACCATGGATTTGTCCCATACCGAGACGGACAGCATCCGCGGCTCCGGAACCGTGATGTTGGCAACCTGGTTCAACGGCATGCGCGAGCCGTAGGCTTCGACGGTCACCGGATCGAGAACGTTGGCCGATGCGCGGCCGGTGCGAAGCGACGCTATGTCATGCTTGAATGCGGAGATCGCTCCGTCCATGCGGCGTTTCAGTTCCTTCAGGTCCACACCTTCACTCATGGTTCAAGACTCCCGTTCCTGTCTTCAATGGCCCAAAGGGCCTTCAAACTGTCAATTGTCCGTGACGATGGTCGCATGACCGCCACCGGTCAATATCTCTGCAAAACCACCCTTCTCGTGGATCGAGAAAACGACAATCGGAATGGCATTTTCGCGTGCAAGCGCCACCGCGGCAACGTCCATCACGGCCAATCCTTTCTCCAGAACCTCGCTGTGGGTGAGCCGATCGAACCGGGTAGCCGTCGGGTCCTTCTTCGGATCGGCAGAGTAAATGCCGTCGACCTGCGTTCCCTTGAAGATCGCTTCTGCGCCCATCTCTGCTGCTCGAAGTGCCGCGGCGGAGTCCGTCGTGAAGAACGGATTGCCCGTTCCTCCAGCGAAGATGACCACGCGGCCAAGCGAGAGATGATATAGGGTGGCGCGCTGCGAAAAACTCTCACAAATTTCCGGCATGGCGATGGCCGAAAGCACGACGGTGTCGATGTCCAGCTTGCGCAACGACGTCGCGAGCGCGAGCGCATTGATCACCGTCGCCAGCATGCCCATGTGGTCGCCGGTTACCCGGTCGCCACCCTTCGACGCGACTGCGACGCCGCGGAAGATATTGCCGCCACCGACAACGACGCCGACTTCGACGCCCATGTTACGCGCTTCGGCGATATCCGACGCGATCCGGTCGGCGACCGCCACGTCGATGCCGAAGCCCTGGCTTCCCATCAAGGCTTCACCGGAGGCTTTGAGAAGAACACGCTTGTAGATTGGCTTGGCCGACATCATCGCTCCTGAACAGATCGGCACGCCTGTGCGGAAGGCGGTGCACAGCGGCATAAGGATATATCGTGTTGCGCGGTATCGACCGCCCGGCCACAAACCGGCGGGTCCGACGCTTTGACGAATGCCGGATACACGAAGGGCATCGCGTTGTCACGCGATGCCCCCATGTTTTCCCAATAAGGGTGAAGAAATCAGCCCTTGGCAGCAGCGGCGACTTCCGCAGCGAAATCGGACTCTTCCTTCTGAACGCCTTCGCCGAGCAGCAGGCGGGCGATGCCGGCAACCTCGATCGGCGCACCGACGGTCTTTTCCGCTTCCTTGATCGCTGCCTCGACGGTCTGGTCGGGGTTCATGACGAAAGCCTGCGAAAGAAGAGCGACTTCCTCGAAGAACTTGCGCATGCGGCCTTCGACCATCTTCTCGATGATGTTGTCCGGCTTGCCCGAAGCGCGCGACTGCTCGATAAAGACGTTGCGCTCGCGTTCGGCCACCGCCGGGTCGATTTCGCTCGGGCGGACCGCCAGCGGGTTGGTCGCAGCGACGTGCATCGCAACCTGGCGACCGATCGCATTCAGTGCTTCCTTGTCGCCGGTCGACTTCAGAGCGACCAGCACGCCGAGCTTGCCGAGACCGTCAGCAACCGAATTGTGAATGTAGGTCGCGACGACGCCATCGTCGACCGACAGCAGCGCGGCACGGCGCAGCGTCATGTTTTCGCCGATCGTCGCAATCGCGTCGGTGATCGTATCGGCAACGGACTTGCCGGTGGCCGGATACTTGGCAGCGCTGATTGCGTCGACCGAACCATCGGTTCCGACGGCGACGGCTGCGACGCCGCGGACGAGGTCCTGGAAGGCGTCGTTGCGGGCGACGAAGTCCGTTTCCGAGTTGATCTCGACGACCACGGCCTTGTCGCCGGCGCTGGCGATGCCGATGAGGCCTTCGGCAGCCGTGCGGCCCGACTTCTTGTCGGCCTTGGCGATGCCTTTGGCGCGCAGCCAGTCGATCGCCGCTTCCATGTCGCCATTGGTTTCAGCAAGCGCCTTCTTGCAATCCATCATGCCTGCGCCGGTCTTTTCGCGCAGTTCCTTCACCATTGCGGCAGTAACACTCATCTTCTTGCCTCTTTGTCTGTTTGGCTGGCGCGCTCACTATCGATGGCGCAATGCCAGGAGGTTTTGGCAGGGAATGGCTTTTCAATGTGACATCGTGATGAACGCTTCATCGCGATGATGCGCGGGCGAGATATTGTAGACCCGATCACGCCATTTCCGGCTGAAAAGAACGAGGCCGTTCAGATTTCCATCACAAACGGCCTCGTCCGACATTTCATTGGGTACGGCGGCCTTGAGCCACCGTCCGGCCAGATCAGGCCTCGGACGATTCGTCGAGAGCCGGTTCGACCGGAGCCTCGACCGATGCACCGAGGTCGCGGCCCGCGGCGCCCTGCTGACGGGCGATGCCGTCGATGGCAGCGCGAGCGATGAGATCGCAGTAAAGCGCGATGGCACGCGATGCGTCGTCATTGCCCGGGATCGGGTAGTCGATCTGGTCCGGATCGCAGTTGGAGTCGATGACGGCGACAACCGGAATGCCAAGGCGCTTGGCTTCGTCGATCGCGATCGATTCCTTGTTGGTGTCGATGATGAACATCAGGTCCGGCGTGCCGCCCATGTCGCGGATACCGCCGAGCGCGCGGTTCAGCTTCTCGCGCTCACGCTCGAGGTTCAGGCGCTCCTTCTTCGTGAAGCCCGAAGCTTCCGAAGCGAGGATGTCGTCGAGCTTGCGCAGGCGCTGGATCGAGTTGGAAATGGTCTTCCAGTTGGTCATCATGCCGCCGAGCCAGCGAGCATTGACGTAGTACTGGGCAGAGCGCTTCGCCGCGTCGGCGATGATTTCCGAAGCCTGGCGCTTCGTGCCGACGAAAAGCACGCGGCCGCCATTGGCCACGGTGTCGCTGACAACCTGCAGGGCGCGCGAGAACATCGGGACAGTCTGGGCGAGGTCGATGATGTGGACGTTGTTACGGTCGCCGAAGATGTACGGCTTCATCTTCGGGTTCCAGCGATGCGTCTGGTGGCCGAAGTGAACGCCTGCTTCAAGAAGCTGGCGCATAGTAAAATCAGGCAATGCCATGCCTTTTTCTCCTTTTCCGGTTGAACCTCCGCAAGGCGTCGAGCGCATCTTTGCTGCGCCCACCGGTGGAACAATCCGGATTTCTCCCGGAAAATCCCGTGCCTCACGTGTGGAATGGGCAGCCCCTTAACCGCAACTGCCCGATAAATCAAGACTGGAAGTCAGTTTTATGCGGTTCTTGCCTATTTGCAGTCTCCCGCATTGAAGACTTCGAGGTTGGTGAGCTTTCCGCTCAGCACGAAATCTCCATAGTCCATCGTCAGGTCACGCGTGACCCCGTTTTCATAGAGCTTGAACGCCATGCTGTAGATGGGCTGCGCGTCTCCGCTCCTGTCGTCGTTGAAGTAGGAAATCGTCACCGGCCAGTAATTCTCGGTCGCGAGCTTTCCGGCCTTGCCGACATCGACGTCATCCGGCGCCGGTTTGCGCGGCTTGCCGACGAAGGTCGAGGTGATGAGCGTCTTGTCGCCCGAATCGGAGCCGTCGAAGATGCGCGATTCGAAAAACGCCTCGCCCTTCTTCGCCCGATCGATCACTTCCAGCATGTGTTCGGTCGGGAATCGGCTTTCGGCGAGAGCCACCTCGCGCTTGTCGGGTGCCGTCAGCTCGACCTTGACGCCGGTCTTGTCTTCATGCGCACTTCCGCGGACTTCCTTGTCGAGCTTCTCGTCGGTGAAAGAACGCGTCAGAAAGCGGAAGTTGCCGTTGCGCATGTCTTCGTAGGTGGTCGTCTGCTGGTCCGTGAGGCGGACTTCCTCTCCGGTATCGACCTGGGTCATGAACCTGAAACTGACCGTGTAGCCCTCGCAGGCAGAACCGTTGAATTCATAGACCATGCGGCCGTACATGCCGGAAATGCCCGAGCGGTCGGACGCATCCTTCAGTTCCAGGTCGTAAACGGCGCGGTGAGGCGCAAGCACGCTCGCATTCGCGTCACCGGCACCCAAGACCGACATTGCCGCGACACAGACGCTTCCAAAACTGGCAAGACCGAAGCCTGTACGAAACATCCGTTTCCTCCTGTTGCACTTGCCGGCAATGCTATAAACAAACTGTCGGCAGAAGCGAGGCAGATCTGCGACGAAAAGATTGACGCCCGTCCCGATCCAGCCTGCATGCCGGATTTTATCACAAAAGACAACAACGGAGCCTTCCATGTCCGCAGAGATCGAAACGCGCTTGGCCGACCTTGGCATCACACTGCCTCAGGCCGCGGCACCTGCAGCGAACTATGTTCCCTACGTGATCAGCGGTTCGATGCTCTATATTTCCGGACAACTGCCGATGGAAGCCGGCAACGTTGCCGTAACCGGACATGTCGGCAAGGACGTCGACGTCGCGACCGCCCAGCGCGCCGCAGAACTCTGCGCAATCAACATCCTGGCGCAGGCCAGGGCAGCGCTTTCCGGCGACCTCGGGCGCATCCGTCGCCTCGTGAAAATCAACGGTTTCGTCGCGTCCGTTCCGGAGTTCGTCGAACAGCACCTCGTCATCAACGGCGCGTCCAACCTGCTCGCCAACGTACTTGGCGAAGCCGGCAAGCATGCGCGTGCCGCAGTGGGCATGGCTGCCCTGCCCTTCAACGCAGCCGTCGAAATCGACGCCATCATCGAAATCGCCTGATCCGGGGAATCTCATGAAGGATATTTCCTGGCTCAAGGCCCAGCCGATCGCCCATCGGGGCTTTCACGACATGAATCGGGAGGTTTGGGAAAACACCCTTTCGGCGTTTTCCCGCGCTGCCGAAGCGGGTTTCGCGATTGAATGCGACCTGCAATATACCGCAGACAGTGTTCCGGTCGTCTTTCATGATGACAACACCGAGCGGCTCTGCGGTATAAAGGGAGACGTCCGGGCAAGGACTGCGGGAGAACTCGGGCTGATGTCGGTCGGCGGCACCAAGGACAAGGTGCCGACGCTGTCGCAAATGCTCCGCCTCGTCAACGGGCGCGTGCCGCTCATCATCGAACTCAAGGGCCGGAAAGACGACGACGAAGGCTTTGCCGCCGCGGTGCTCGATACCCTTGAGGACTACAAGGGCCACGTGGCGCTGATGAGCTTCGATCATTGGCTGCTCAAGGATCTCAAGGCATTGGACGCGCCCTATCCGCTTGGCCTCACCGCCGGAGGCATCACGCCCGAGGCCTTCGCCGAGAACGAGGAAGCGATGCAAATCGGCCTCGATTTCATTTCCTATTTCTACCGCGACATGCCGAATCCTTTCATCACCAAGCAACGCGCGCTCGGCCGCACGGTCATCACATGGACGGTGCGCGACAGAGAGGCTCAGGACCACTCATTCGCCAATGCCGACCAGATGACGTTCGAGGGTTTCGATCCAAGGGAAACCATGATTTCCTAGGCTTATGACAGACGCCATCAACATCCGCATCGAACACTCTTTCACGTCGATCGCGCCGGCGAACTGGAATCGGCTCGCCGGCGCTTCGAAGGCGAATGCAAGCGTTCCCTACAATCCCTTCCTCTCCCACGCCTATCTGTCGGCGCTGGAGGAATCAGGTTCTGCGACCGCGGAAACGGGATGGCTCGGGCAACACCTGCTGATGGAAGATGCGGATGGTTTCCTGCGCGGCGCCCTTCCTTGCTACATGAAGAGCCACAGCCAGGGTGAATACGTCTTCGACCACGGATGGGCGGACGCCTTCGAGCGTGCCGGTGGCCGTTATTATCCCAAGCTGCAATGCTCCGTGCCCTTCACTCCGGTAACAGGACCGCGCCTGCTTACGACTGAAGGGCGCGACCCGCGACCGATCCGCGATGCGCTCGCCGCGGGATTGAAGGAGCTTACGCGCCGCCACGGCGTCTCGTCGGCTCACGTCACCTTCGTACCGGCCGACGAAGTGCCAATTTTCGAGCGGGCGGGCTTCCTTCATCGAACCGACCAGCAGTTTCACTTCACCAATGAGGGCTACGGGTCCTATGGCGACTTTCTCGAAACTCTCGCATCCCGTAAGCGCAAGGCGCTGAAAAAGGAACGTCGCACGGCCGTCGAACAAGGCATCACCATCGATTGGCTGACCGGCAGCGACCTGACCGAGGAAATCTGGGACCAGTTCTTCGCCTTCTACATGGATACCGGCGGGCGCAAATGGGGCCGCCCGTATCTCACGCGCTCCTTCTATTCGCTGATCGGTGAAAGGATGGCCGACGACGTTCTGCTCGTCATGGCCAAGCGCGGCGGTCGCTATGTCGCCGGCGCCATCAACTTCATCGGCGATGATGCGCTCTACGGCCGGCACTGGGGCTGTATCGAGGATCACCCGTTCCTGCATTTCGAGGTCTGCTACCACCAGGCGATCGATTTCGCGATCGCCAAGGGGCTGAAGCGCGTCGAGGCGGGAGCGCAAGGAGAGCACAAGCTGGCCCGCGGCTACATGCCCGTTACCACGCATTCGGCGCACTTCATCACGCATCCCGGGCTCGCGCGCGCGGTCGCCGACTATCTCGAACGCGAACGCCGCGATGTGGAAGATACCAGCGAATTTCTTGCGGAACACGGACCTTTCCGCAAAGGTGAGCGCTAGAGCGGCATGAGGAAAAGTGCGCGCGGTTTTCCGCCCGCATCCCGCTCCAACTGATTAGAATCGATCACGAGTCGATTCGGCCCAAATCATCGTGATCCAGGGACGACTGACAGCCGATGCCGGCGCAACGATACGAGGAAATGAAAATGAGCGCGTATGACACGAACAACATCTTTGCCAAGATCCTGCGGGGCGAAATTCCATCGCACCGGGTCTACGAAGATGATGCGACCGTCGCCTTCATGGACGTGATGCCTCAGGCGGAGGGCCACGTTCTTGTGCTGCCGAAGACCCCTTCCCGCAACATTCTCGATGCCGACGCCTCAACGCTGCCTTCACTGATCGGTGCAGTTCAAAAAATCGCCATCGCGGCAAAGGAAGCATTTGACGCCGACGGCGTGACGATCATGCAGTTCAATGAAGCGCCGGCCGGCCAGTCTGTCTTCCATCTGCACTTCCATGTCATACCCCGCCGTGACGGCGTTCCGCTGAAGCCGCATTCCGGCAAGATGGAAGATGGCGATGTACTGGCGGCGAACGCGGAAAAGATTCGGCAGGCCCTCTGAGTGCGGGAAGAAGAAGCGGCCCCTTGGGCGGCGTCCTAAAACCCCAGCCACCAAAGTCCGGCGGCGAGTGTCGCTATCGCCGTTGCGATGCCGACCGCCGGCTTTTGGCGGGCGAGGAAAAACGCAATTGCGCCAAGCGCCACGGCCCCGAGGCGCAGCCACAGGGGTGACTGCTCCAGCACGCCGGTCGGGTAGAGTACAAGTTTCGCGATGACAGCCGCGACCAGCGCCGTCGCCACCGCCCTTACCCAGTTCAGCGCCTCGGAATCCTCGCGGAGCCGCTCGCCGGCAAGCACGCCGAGCCATCGCCAAATATCGGTCGCGAGCCAGCCGGCAATCGCGATGAAGAGGTAGGCCCACCAACCCTCGTGCCACGTCACGCGCCCACCTCCTTTCGCGAGCGCCAGGAACGCTCGACAAACCATGCGAGCGTTCCGCCGCCGACGCCCGCAAGCAGGATGTCGAACTCCGGCAGCAGCCAATAGAAGAGCGGTCCCGCGACGAGGCCGATGGCAAGCGCGAGATAGACCACCCGGTGACGCGCCGAATTCCAGATGGACGCGAGGAAATAGACCGGCGTCAGAAAAAACAGGCAGCCGGCAATGACTGGCGGGAAGTCCGCAACGAGACGATAGACGACCGCCACGAGCACCATGTTGGTGGCGACGAGCGTGATGCCGAAACCAGCGAAGAAGGTGGCCCGGTGCGCGCGCGGCACCTGCTGCACGCGCTCCATCGCAAACACCCATGCTGTGATCGCGACGAAATGCGACAGGACGAGGAGCAGCCATGTCGGCGTCTTCGGCGTGCGCAATTCCGGGACAAGGGCCGCGACCATCGGCATCAGCCGCACCGACGAGAGCGTCACCGCGAGAAAAGCCGTGGCAAGGCTCGCGCCGCTCAGGACTGAACTGACGAGGATGACCTTTGCCGGCAGCGCCCAGACAATGCCCGTCATGAAGACGACCTGCTCGGGCGGGATCCCGGCCTGCGCCGTGAGCGAGCAAAAGCCGACAAAGGAAAGCATCAGCATGATGGCGGGCAAACTGAAGATGCCGCGAGCGCCGGTCAGGAACCAGGCAAGAGATGATCGTTGTTCAACGCGTTCCATGAACACCCTGCATGCGACGCTTACTCATCTACAGCGCCGTGCGTCCATTCGGACGCACAAGGCCGTAGCACTTTGAATTACTGCACGTTTCCTTACCGGCTTAGGCAAGCATGCCTAAACATGACGGTGCCGGGTGAAGCCCACCCGGCACCGTCAGATTCGATAGCGATCGCTTTACTTCTTGCGCGGCACTTTGGGAACCGTCCGTCCCTTCAGCGGAGCCGACTCCGCTTTACTGTCCTTGGAGGATCCTTTCGCCGCGGTCTTTTTCGCCTTTGACTTCGGCTCGGAGTCGGCGGCGACGGTTTCCTCGTCACCTTTCTTGGGCTTGGCACCCTTGCCTGCCGGACGCGAGACTTCCGCCTTCGGCTTGATCGGCGCCGTTTCGGGCACAGCATCAAGGACCAGACCCTTGCTGCCGTCCTCCTTCGTACCGATCGTCACCTTGACGACGCCACCCTTCTTCAGCTTGCCGAAGAGGATTTCGTCGGCGAGCGGCTTCTTGATGTTTTCCTGGATGACGCGCGCCAGCGGCCGAGCGCCCATCTTTTCGTCGTATCCCTTCTCGGCGAGCCAGGCGATGGCGTCCGGCGCGAGGTCGAAGGTCACGTTGCGTTCGGCAAGCTGCGTTTCGAGCTGCATGACGAACTTCTGCACGACCTGATGGATGACCGGCGTCGGCAGCGAGCTGAACGGAATGACCGCATCCAGTCGGTTGCGGAACTCCGGCGTAAACAGCCTGTTCAGCGCCTCGATGTCCTCGCCTTCACGCTTCGATGAGCCGAAGCCGATCGCCGGCCGTGCCATATCGGAAGCGCCCGCATTGGTCGTCATGATCAGGATGACGTTGCGGAAGTCGATCTTCTTGCCGTTGTGATCGGTCAGCGAACCATGGTCCATCACCTGCAGGAGGATGTTGAACAGATCCGGATGCGCCTTCTCGATCTCATCGAGCAGCAGTACGCAATGCGGGTGCTGGTCGACGCCGTCGGTCAGGAGACCGCCCTGATCGAATCCGACATAGCCGGGAGGTGCACCGAGCAGGCGGGACACCGTATGCCGCTCCATGTATTCCGACATGTCGAAACGCAGGAGCTCGACACCCAGCGATGACGCCAGTTGCTTGGCCACTTCGGTCTTGCCGACGCCCGTCGGGCCGGAGAACACATAGCAGCCGATCGGCTTGTTCGGTTCCCGAAGGCCGGCACGCGCGAGCTTGATCGACGAGGCGAGCGCCTCAATCGCCAGGTCCTGGCCGTAGACCACGGACCTCAGCTCCTTCTCGAGATTGGCAAGCACCGCCTCGTCGTCCTTGGAAACGGTCTTCGGCGGGATACGGGCCATCGTCGCAATCGTCGCCTCGATCTCCTTCTCGGTGATCAGCTTGCGGCGCTTGCCGGCGGGAAGCAGCATCTGGGCGGCACCGGACTCGTCGATCACGTCGATCGCCTTGTCCGGCAGTTTCCGATCGTTGATGTAGCGGGCGGAAAGCTCGACCGCCGCCTTGATGGCGTCGTTCGAATATTTGAGGTGATGATAGTCCTCGAAATACGGCTTCAGGCCCCTCATGATCTCGATCGCATCGGCAATCGTCGGCTCGTTGACGTCGATCTTCTGGAAGCGGCGCACAAGTGCGCGGTCCTTCTCGAAGAACTGGCGGTATTCCTTGTAGGTGGTCGAACCGATGCAGCGGATCGCGCCCGTCGAGAGCGCCGGCTTCAGAAGGTTGGATGCATCCATCGCGCCGCCCGACGTGGCGCCGGCACCGATCACCGTATGGATCTCGTCGATGAAGAGCACGGCGCCCGGATAGTCCTCGAGTTCCTTGACGACCTGCTTCAGCCGCTCCTCGAAATCACCGCGATAGCGCGTTCCGGCAAGCAGCGTTCCCATGTCGAGCGAGAAGATCGTGGCGTCCTGGAGCGCTTCCGGCACCTTCTTTTCGACGATGCGCTTGGCAAGACCCTCGGCGATCGCCGTCTTGCCGACGCCGGGATCACCGACATAGAGCGGGTTGTTCTTGGACCTGCGGCAAAGCACCTGGATCGTGCGATTGACTTCGGCATGGCGACCGATCAGCGGATCGATCTTTCCAGACTTCGCCTTCTCGTTGAGGTTCACGCAGTAGGCAGTAAGCGCGTCCTGTTGTTTCTTCGGACCCGCCTCATCGCTTTCGCGGGGTGCTTTCTGCTCGGAATCCTGATCTTCCGCGCCGCGCACGGGCCGCGATTCGGAACTGCCCGGCCGCTTGCCGATCCCATGGGAAATGAAGTTGACCGCGTCATAGCGGGTCATCTCCTGCTCCTGGAGGAAATAGGCGGCGTGGCTTTCGCGCTCGGCAAAGATCGCCACCAGCACGTTTGCGCCCGTCACCTCCTCGCGGCCGGAGGATTGCACGTGGATGACCGCACGCTGGATCACACGTTGAAAGCCAGCGGTCGGCTTGGAGTCTTCGTCATAACCGGTGACAAGATTCGACAGTTCGTTGTCGACATAGTCCGTCACGGTCTTGCGAAGTGTTTCGAGATTTACGTTGCACGCGCCCATCACGGCAGCCGCATCGGCATCGTCGATCAATGCCAGCAGCAGGTGCTCGAGCGTCGCATATTCATGGTGGCGCTCGTTGGCAAAAGTCAGTGCCTGATGCAGCGCCTTTTCGAGGCTGGGCGAAAATGTTGGCACGTTAGTTCCTCATTTCTTTTCCATGACGCATTGCAACGGATGCTGGTGCTGCCTGGCGAAATCCATCACCTGCGTCACCTTGGTTTCGGCGACCTCGTAGGTGAAGACGCCGCACTCTCCCACGCCGTGATTGTGGACGTGGAGCATGATGCGGGTCGCTTCTTCCCGATCCTTCTGGAAGAAACGCTCCAGAATATGGATGACGAATTCCATCGGCGTGTAGTCGTCATTCAAAAGCAGAACGCGATACAAACTCGGCTTCTTGGTCTTCGGCTTGGTTCGCGTGATAACGGAGGTGCCACGACTGGGGCCGCCTCCGTCTCCTTCGCTTCCCTGCTGCATCCGGACCGGGATGGCGATCATTCTTGTTCATTCCTTGTACAGCTGCGCTTCCAACGAACGTGGCTGCGGCATGCTCGTCCTTATCTAATGGTTCGTTTCTGAATTTTAAGGCCGAACCAACGCACTGCAATCATATTCGCACGGTGAAGCACAAGATTGATCAACTTTCTTCGGTCACAACGAGCAGTATTTCGAAAGCAAGAGGGCCGGCCGCGGCAACCGCGACCGGCCCTCTTGCGATGGCGATGGTCCTTGTCGTCAGGCCGCGGCGGCAGACTTGGCTGCTGCGGTCGCCTTGGCAACCGGCACTTCGTAGGGCTTGTAAGCGTCCTTGGCGAGATCGGCATACATCTCGCCGATCTTCGTCGCCTCGGCCACAAAGCCTTCGTAGCTCGCCTTCAGATAATTGGTTTGCAGTTCGAACGCCGCTTCAACGCTCTTGGCATTGGTGAGCTTTTCGAAATGCGCCATTCCGTCTTCGAAGGACTTCTTCGAATAGTCCGCTGCTTCCGTGGCAATGGCCTGAAAGCCCTTGGTCAGGGCCGAATAGCTTTTGACCGCGACATCAATGGCTTCTTTGCTTTTCTTGTTGGCATCGTCGAAGTTAAACATCGAGGGGTGTCTCCTTTAGACGGCTTAACAGGTAGGCAGTTTATGTGCGGCGCACAAAAAGTCAAGTTTTGTGTGCGTTGCAATAAAACACTGTTCTTGCAACGACTTGATGAAAATCCGCGGCTAAACGGCAAAATTTTTTCGCGCAGACGAAATAAATATGACTTTTAATGAAAAACCCGGCCTGATCGCTCAGAACCGGGTCGCAAGATCGACGAAAGATCTTGATCTTAGAGATCGATGTCGAGAATTGCCATCGAGAAATTGTACGAAAGCTCTCCATCCTCTTCGTCGCGGAAAACGACACCGAGAAATTCGTCGCCGAGATAGACCTCAGCAGACTCGTCCTTCTTCGGCCGCGCCTTGACGACCATCGACTGGTTGAAGGTGCGCTTGAAGTAGGCTTCAAGCTTTCGGATCTCTTCGGGCTTCAAATCTTCTCTCCGTAGATGTTTGATTTGCGGCGCTTCTCGCATGCGGAATTGCCAAGTGTAAACCCACTTGAAGCGCCGGGGGTCCCTCCAGATTTGAGAAGACGCTTATCGTTTTGAATTTTCGTCCAATTTTCTGCAAGGCACAAACTGGTCGCGCCGAATGCCGCACTTGCGAGGCGCGGCCGCACCGGCGTTCGCGCCTCGTTAGACTCGCACCCGGTCAGATGTCGAAAGTGGCCAGGATCTGGTCCATCTGGCGCGACGGCTCGGAACATCCGGCCTCCCCCACGACCTTTGCCGGAACGCCCGCCACCGTCGTCTTGGGGGGGACCGGCTTCAGCACGACTGAACCAGCCGCAACGCGCGAGCAATGCCCGATGTGGATGTTGCCAAGTATCTTTGCGCCTGCGCCGATCAACACGCCGTCACCGATCTTCGGATGACGATCGCTGCCCTCCTTGCCGGTGCCGCCAAGTGTCACGCCATGCAGGATCGATACGTTGTCACCGATGGTGGCCGTCTCGCCGACCACCAGCCCCGTCGCATGATCCAGGAAGATGCCGCGCCCGATCCGGGCGGCAGGATTGATGTCGGTCTGATAGACGCTCGAAGAGCGGCTCTGCAGATACAGAGCGAAGTCCTTCCGTCCGCGCTTCCACAGCCAGTGGGCAAGGCGATGCGTCTGGATGGCGTGGAACCCCTTGAAATAGAGCACCGGCTCGATGAACCGCGTGCACGCCGGATCGCGATCATAGACCGCCTGGATATCGACGCGAAGGATCGTGCCCCATTCGGGCCAGTCCTCAAGCATTTCGGAAAAGGTCTGGTGGAGCAGGTTTGCCTGCAGGTCCGGATGATCCAGCCGTTCGCAAATCCGGTAAATCACAGCCTCTTCGAGGGAGTGCTGGTTGACGACGGTCGAATACAAGAACGCTGCCAACATCGGATCCCGCTCGGCAGCCAGGCGCGCTTCCTCTCGCAGGCTGTCCCAGATCGGGTCGAACGCTTCCGCATGGCGCAGTTCTGTCTTGGCGACCATAGTCGCTCTCCTTCATGTTCGATCAATGGTGCGAATATAGGTTAATTTCCCGCCGACATAAATGGGTGCACCCTATTTCAGCCACGGGTCGTAGAACGCCCTTACGCTCGCCCCACCTCGCCAAGGAACTCGAGCACGGCCTTCTTGAACACCCGGTCGCCGACCGCCAGCATATGGTCGCGCCCCGGAATGTCGAGCGCCTTAGCCCGCGGCATAAGGGCCGCAAGTTCCTGCGCCGATCCGGCAATCTCGTCCTTCGTTCCGACCCCGATCAGTACCGGCACTTCGATGCGGGCCATATCTTCGGGCGACAGAAGATCGCGCGACGTGGAAATGCAAGCCGCGAGCGCCTGGCGGTCGCTCTTGGTCTGATCGGCGAAAGCACGAAACATCCGGCCGCGCGGATGCGTCACGCTCTCCAGCGAGGGCGCAAGCAGCGCGTCGGCGATCGGGTCCCAGTCTCCGACCCCGCTAACCATGCCTATTCCGAGGCCGCCAAAGATAAGCGAGCGTACGCGATCCGGATGCTCTAAAGCCAGGAACGCGGAAATGCGCGCGCCCATGGAATAACCCATGACATGCGCTTCGCCGATCCCGAGATGCAGAAGAAGTGCCGCAGCATCCCCTGCCATCTGTTGCGGATGATAGAGCGAAGGGTCGTGCGGCTTGCTGCTCTTTCCATGGCCGCGATTGTCCAGCGCGATAACGCGGTAGCCGGCGTCGCCCAGTGTCTTAAGCCAGCCCGGATACACCCAGTTGACATTGGCGCTCGAAGCGAAGCCGTGGACGAGGAGGATGGGATCTCCCGACGGGTCGCCTTCGTCGAAAAAGGCGATTTCCATTCCGTCATGTACGAAACGCGAAAACGGCGGCGGGTTCAGATCCATGTTTCATTCCTGAAGGGCATTCTGCTTTCGGCGCAAACTAGGTTGTAACGCCGCCGCTTGAAACCCCCGGCCCTCCAAAAACCCACAGGCGCGGCATGTTTGCCGCTACACATTTGCGGCAAAGCTCACTATGGTGCCGCCAAATTTGTAAGACTTGCATTCATCGGAGCATGACATGGCCGGCCACAGCATCCCCCATTTTCAGAATGACGGCGGACACCAGGCGATCGAAATCGGCGTCAAGGAATTCATGTGCACGGGCGCATCCGTGCCCTTCGACCACCCCCACATCTTCATCGACATGGGTGACGACAACGAGAAGGTCTGCTCCTATTGCTCGACGCTCTATCGCTACAATCCTTCGCTGAAGGCAACGGAGACTAATCCTTCGGGATGCCTTTTCACCAGCAAGGCGGCTTAAGTCGTCGCAGTTCGCCGGTACGAGATCGATGCACGACGCTGGTCCGGTCGCGATTGTCGGCGCCGGTATTGCCGGCCTGACGACGGCTCTCTGTCTGGCCCGCCAGGGTTTCGAGGCGGAAATATTCGAACAGGCAGACTCCTTGAAGGAGGTCGGCGCCGGCCTGCAATTGTCGCCGAACGCGTCACGCATCCTGATCGAACTCGGTCTGCTCCCCGCCCTTGAAGCTATCTGGAGCGAGCCGGAGTCGGTGGCACTTCTCGATGGCCGTTCACTGCGCGCACTCGCAAGCGTCCCTGCTGGTTCCTTCGCCCGCAACCGTTGGGCGGCTCCCTACGGTGTTCTGCACCGCGCCAGCCTGCAAAAGATCCTATTGGATGCGGTGGCAGCCGAACCACGCTGCCGCATTCACCTTGGATTCCGGATCGAGAGCGACCCGGAAGCGGCAATCGATCGCGCGATGGCACGACGCCCGTCCGTAATCGTCGGCGCGGATGGTATCTGGTCACGGACAAGAACATCCATCCCGGGTGTGGGCCCCGTACAGTTCTCGGGCAACATCGCCTGGCGGCTGATGGTGCCGCGCTCCGAGGCAGTCCCCCTCCTGTCGGAGGACCGTGTCACGGCCTTTCTCGGCTCGAATGCGCATCTTGTCGCCTACCCGATCAAGGAAGTCGGCAGCTTCAACCTTGTGGCGATCGTCGGCGGCAAGGCCGGCGAAAGCGTGTGGGTCGGCAAGGACTCCGAGGAGAGGCGGCGTGAGCTTGCAACAGCCTTGGACGGCTGGCACCCCAAGCTGCGCATGCTGCTCACGAACGCCACCGCAACGACCTACTGGCCCTTGTGCACCGTCGGGGACGGTGCATGGCACGACGGGACGAGAACCATCCTAATCGGCGACGCAGCCCATGCGATGACGCCATTTGCGGCTCAGGGCGCTGCGATGGCGATCGAGGATGCCCGGGAGCTCGCGCACTGCCTCGCCGAAAGCCAGGATGTCCCGTCCGCATTTGCCAGTTATGATCGTGCGCGAAGGTCGCGGATCGATCGCGTACGAAAGCGGGCCGCGTTCAACCGCTTTGCTTATCACGCCCGGGGGCCAATCCGTCTCGGGCGTGATCTGGTGCTCGCGCTTAAGGGTTCCGAATCGCTTGCCGCCGACCTCGACTGGCTTTACGGCTACGGCGTTCCGGGGCAGTAAGCGTCAGACCGCGTTGGCGGCGGCGAAGCCTGCTTCGAGGTCGCGACGGATATCCGGAACGTCTTCCAGCCCGATCTGCAATCGGATAACCGGCCCCTCCGACGGGGCCTTTGCCACCTTGCGGTCGGACAGGTTGACGTGGACGGCGAGGCTTTCAAAGCCACCCCAGGAATAGCCAAGACCGAACAGCGAGAGCGCATCCAGGAAGGCGTGCGCCTTGGTCCTGAACATTTCGGAACTGTCGGCCTTCAGCACGAAGGAGAAAATCCCGCTCGCGCCGCCGAAGTCGCGCTTCCAGAGCTCGTATCCCGGAAAGCTCGGCAGTGCCGGATGCAAGACGCGTGCAACCTCGTCGCGGCTCTCCAGCCATTCGGCGATCGCCAGCGCACTCGCCTGATGACGCTCCAGACGAATCCCCATCGTGCGCAGTCCCCGGAGGATCTGGTAGCTGTCGTCCGGCGACACGCAGACGCCGAGCGTGACCATCGCCTCGCTGAGAGCCGGCCAGTGGGTGACGTTGGCAGACACGGTGCCGAACAACACATCGGAATGGCCCGACGGATATTTTGTGGCTGCATGGATCGAGACGTCGACGTCGTGATCGAGCGGGCGGAAATAAACCGGCGTCGCCCAGGTATTGTCCATCGTCACGACGCAACCGTGGCGGTGTGCCGCGGCCGCAATTGCACGAATGTCCTGCATTTCGAATGTATTCGAGCCCGGCGCTTCTGTATGCACCAGTCGCGTGTTCGGCCGGATCAGGCTTTCAATGCCGGCACCGATCATCGGATCGTAGTATTCGACGGTGACGCCGAGGCGCTTCAGCATCGTGTCGCAGAAATGCCGTGTCGGGAAATAGACCGAATCAACGACGAGCGCGTGGTCCCCAGCCGACAGATAAGTCAGGAATGGCACCGTAACCGCCGCCAGGCCCGAAGGCACGAGTATAGTTCCGGCAGCGCCCTCGAGCTCATTGATCGCCTCGCAGAGTGCATCCGTGGTCGGCGTGCCGCGCGTTCCGTAGGTATATTTCTGCGCGCGGCTTTCCATGGTCCTGGCATTGGGAAACAGCACGGTGGAAGCATGCACCACCGGCGGATTGACGAAGCCGTGGAAATCCGAGGGATTGTTGCCAGTGTGCGCCAGACGGGTGTTGATGCCGGTCTCCTTGAGCGCGCTGATCTTGTCTGCCATTGAAAAATCCGCTGTTTAGATTCGACGCCAACTCATCGAACGCGGCACCCGCCGGGTCAAGGGAAAATTGGATGAAGTGACGAGCTCTCGTGCAAAATGCCGAACTGGCCGTTTTTTGTTCAAAGAAACCGATTTCCGGGAAGAAACTGCCTAAACTTCTGGCGAAATTCGGGTTTTTCACATGCAAAATCAGAAAATCGGCAACATCTCTTGACCCTTATGGATTTTGAGCATGAGATAGATTGCACTCACGCCAGGAGGGTGGCGGAGGCTGCACGCGCCTACGGAGCGCGCTTGTGCAGACGGGAACAAACAACAACCGAAAAGGTTCAAAAAATGGCAAGACGAATTCTGACAGCTCTGGTTGGCGCTGCTGTCATGGGTATTGGCGCACATGCGGCATCGGCCGCGACCCTTGATGACGTGAAGGCCAAGGGCTTTGTCCAGTGCGGCGTGAACACCGGTCTCGCCGGCTTCTCCGCCCCCGACGCTTCCGGCAACTGGACTGGTTTCGACGTCGATTACTGCAAGGCAATCGCTGCCGCCATCTTCGGTGATGCCAGCAAGGTGAAGTATACGCCACTTTCCGCGAAGGAACGCTTCCCGGCACTGCAATCCGGTGAAGTCGACCTTCTGGCCCGCAACACGACCTGGTCCATCAACCGGGATACGGCACTCGGCTTCAACTTCCGTCCGGTCAACTATTATGACGGCCAGGGCTTCATGGTTCGCAAGAGCCTCAACGTGAAGTCCGCGCTCGAACTGTCCGGCGCTGCCGTTTGCGTGCAGACCGGTACGACGACCGAACTGAACCTCGCCGACTACTTCAAGTCGAACAACCTGCAGTACAATCCGGTGGTCTTCGAGAAGCTCGAGGAAGTGAACGCTGCCTATGACGCAGGCCGTTGCGACGTTTACACCACGGACCAGTCGGGCCTTTATGCACTGCGCCTCACCCTGTCGAAGCCAGACGATCACATGATCCTGCCGGAGATCATCTCCAAGGAACCCCTCGCTCCGGCCGTTCGTCAGGGCGACGATCAGTGGTTCGATATCGTTAGCTGGACTCACTATGCGCTGATCCAGGCGGAAGAATTCGGCATCACCCAGGCCAACGTCGAAGAGATGAAGAAGTCCACGAACCCTGACGTGCAGCGCTTCCTCGGCGTCGAAGCCGACAGCAAGATTGGCACCGACCTCGGCCTGACCAACGAATGGGCGGTCAACATCATCAAGGCGGTAGGCAACTACGGCGAAGTCTTCGATCGCAACATCGGCGCCGGCAGCCCGCTGAAGATCGAGCGCGGCCTGAATGCCCTCTGGAACAAGGGCGGCATCCAATACGCTCCGCCGATCCGCTGATCGTAACCTGCAGCGTCGCGCGCCTTGTCAGACGCCCAAGGGACGCTGTAGCGCTTTGATGCAAAGGAGGAGCGGGCCGCGCCCGCTCCTCCATTCCAACAATAAAAACGCCCGGAAAGGGCGGATTGGGGAAAGAGGCATTGTATGGCCATTGGCGTCACGAATGCGCCTGAAAAGAGCAAGTCCTCGGGATCGATCATCAACGACCCCCAGGTGCGCGGCATATTCTATCAGGCAGTCACCATCATCATCCTCGCGGTCTTCATCTATTGGATCGTCGACAACACGATTGAGAACCTTAGGCGCGCGAATATCGCATCGGGATATGGCTTCGTGAGAAGCCGCGCAGGCTTCGACGTCGGGCAATCGCTTATCGCGTTCACCAGCGATTCGACCTATGGCCGTGCGCTTGTCGTCGGCTTCGTCAATACGCTGCTCGTCGCGATCACCGGCATCATCACCGCGACGATCATCGGCTTCGTCGTCGGCATCGGGCGGCTCTCGCACAACTGGATCATCGCCAAATTGTCGCTGGCCTATGTCGAGGTGTTCCGCAACATCCCTCCTCTGCTCGTCATTTTCTTCTGGTACAGCGGCGTTCTGGCAGTGTTGCCGCAGGCACGAGAGGCGCTTGCCCTGCCCTTGAACGTTTTTGTCAGCAATCGCGGCGTGGCCTTCCCGAGGCCCGTCCTCGGAGAAGGGGCTGAGTATACGATCCTCGCGTTCCTTATTGCCGTTGCCGCGAGCTTTCTCGTCGCGCGTTATGCCAACCAGCGACAGGCGGCGACCGGCCAGCGCTTTCCGGTGCTGTGGACGGTGCTCGGGTTGGTCATAGGCCTGCCGCTGATCACATTCCTCGCTACGGGCGCACCGATCACCTTCGACCTCCCGATTGCCGGCAAGTTCAACCTTACGGGCGGTTCGGTCGTGGGACCCGAGTTCATGTCGCTCTACCTCGCGCTTTCCTTCTACACGGCGGCCTTCATCGCGGAGATCGTCCGCGCAGGTATCCGCGGGATTTCAAAAGGGCAGACCGAAGCGGCCCACGCGCTTGGTATCCGCCCGCGACTGACCACGCGACTGGTCGTCGTGCCACAGGCGATGCGAATCATCATTCCACCGCTGACGAGCCAATATCTCAACCTCACCAAGAACTCGTCTCTGGCAATTGCCGTCGGCTACGCCGACCTCGTCGCTGTCGGCGGGACCATCCTTAACCAGACCGGGCAGGCGATCGAAGTGGTCAGCATCTGGCTCATCGTCTATCTCACCCTCAGCCTTGCGACCTCGCTGTTCATGAACTGGTACAACGCCCGCATGGCACTGGTGGAAAGGTGAGACGATGACCACACACGAAGCAAGTTTCGTTCGCGCGTCGATGGTCGAAGCCTCACCGGCTCCGGTGTTGGAAAGCGGCATTGTCTTCTGGCTCAGGAAGAATCTTTTTGCCACGCCGAAGGACACTGCCCTCACCATCATCAGCCTCTTGGTGTTGGCATGGCTGGTGCCGCCTGCGATACAGTGGCTCTTCATCGACGCCGCCTGGACAGGCGGCGGCCGTGGCGTCTGCGCGACGGTCACACAAGGCGGCTCCCAGCCGGACGGGTGGAGCGGCGCCTGCTGGGCGTTCGTCAATGCGAAATTCAGCCAATTTCTCTTCGGGCGCTATCCAATGGACGAACGTTGGCGCCCCGCACTCGTCGGCATCCTGTTCGTGCTCTTCCTCGTGCCGATGTTGATGCCGAAGATGCCGTACAAGGGGTTGAACGCCGTCCTGCTATTGGTCGTTCTGCCGATCATCGCGATGGTCCTGTTGCCGGGCGGCTGGTTCGGCCTCATCTATGTGGAGACGCCACTCTGGGGCGGCCTCCTGGTCACCCTCACCCTGTCTTTCGTCGGGATCGCTGTCTCACTGCCGCTCGGCATTCTGCTGGCGCTCGGGCGACGATCGGACATGCCGGTGATCAAGATGCTCTGCACCGTCTTCATCGAGGTGGTCCGCGGCGTTCCGCTTATCACGGTGCTGTTCATGGCAAGCGTGATGCTGCCGCTGTTCCTGCCGCAAGGTGTCACCTTCGACAAATTCCTGCGGGCCTTGATCGGCGTGTCGCTTTTCGCTTCCGCCTACATGGCAGAAGTCGTGCGGGGCGGATTGCAGGCCATTCCGAAGGGACAGTACGAAGGCGCCGATTCGCTTGGCCTCAGCTTCTGGCAGAAGATGAACCTTATCATCCTGCCCCAGGCGCTGAAGCTGGTGATTCCGGGGATCGTCAACACCTTCATCGGCTTGTTCAAGGACACGTCGCTTGTCTCGATCATCGGCATGTTTGATCTACTGGGTATCGTCCGCCTGAATTTTAGCGATACGAACTGGGCTTCCGCGGTTACACCGGTGAGCGGCCTGATTTTTGCGGGATTCGTATTCTGGCTTTTCTGCTTCGGCATGTCGCGCTATTCAGGCTTCATGGAACGCGTGCTCGACAGAAGCCAAAGATAAAAAGGGGAAACATATGGCAAACACCGCCACCGCATCGAAGATGACCGTCTCGACGACGGATGTCGCGATCGAAATCACCAACATGAACAAGTGGTACGGTGATTTCCACGTGCTGCGCGACATCAACCTTAAGGTCATGCGCGGCGAGCGCATCGTCATCGCCGGCCCGTCGGGCTCCGGCAAGTCGACGATGATTCGCTGCATCAACCGCCTCGAGGAGCACCAGAAGGGCAAGATCGTCGTCGACGGCATCGAACTCACCAACGACCTGAAGAAGATCGACGAAGTCCGACGCGAAGTCGGCATGGTCTTTCAGCACTTCAACCTTTTCCCGCACCTGACGATCCTGGAAAATTGCACGCTCGCGCCGATCTGGGTCCGCAAGATGCCGAAGAAGCAGGCTGAGGAAATCGCGATGCATTTCCTCAGGCGCGTCAAGATCCCCGAGCAGGCACACAAGTATCCGGGTCAGCTCTCGGGCGGCCAGCAACAGCGCGTCGCGATTGCCCGCTCGCTCTGCATGAATCCGAAGATCATGCTCTTCGATGAGCCGACATCGGCACTTGACCCGGAAATGATCAAGGAAGTGCTGGACACCATGGTCGGCCTCGCCGAGGAAGGCATGACCATGCTGTGCGTAACCCACGAAATGGGCTTTGCCCGCCAGGTCGCCAACCGGGTGATCTTCATGGATCAGGGCCAGATCGTCGAACAGAATTCGCCGGCCGAATTCTTCGACCATCCGCAGCACGAGCGCACCAAGCTGTTCCTCAGCCAGATCCTGCACTGATATCGATAATGTGAGTCGAACGATCACGGCCCGCCAGCAACTGGCGGGCCGTTCCCTTTCACCGTCGCCGCACGGCCCTTGTGAGTTGGCGTGAGGTCCGGGAAGGGTGCGGCGTACCGGCAGGCCGCCCGCGGCAGCAACTGCTCTCGGCCGGCGAATTGACCCTTGACGCTGATATATCGTCTTGCTTGCGACGATTCTGAATCTGTGCCAATTTCTGATATATCAGAACCAGCGGGATGCTCATGCCAGTCCAATCCCAGGCCCACCTCGCCTATCTCGCACTCGAACGCCTCATCGTCACATTGAAGCTCAAGCCTGGGTCGCTGGTTACCGAGCGTCAACTCATCGAACTTGCCGAGCACGGCCGCACTCCCGTCCGAGAAGCGATCCAGAAACTTGCCTGGCAGGGGCTGATCGACATTCGTGCGCGGGTGGGACTGCAGATCACCACGATCCGGCCCGAGGATCGTGCTCATGTGATGCAGACGCGGCAAAGGCTGGAACCGCTGGCAGCCGCGCTTGTGGCGCAGAACGCGTCCCCTGAAATCCGGCAGGCGATCAACGGCTGCGAGCAGACGATGACAACGTGTTCGGACCGGGGCGACATGGAGGGTTTTCTCGTCGCCGACAAGATGTTCGACGAGATCATGGAGGACGCCTGTCCGAACAGGTTTCTGACGGCGGCGCTCGCGCCGTTGCAGACCCACGCGCGCCGCTTATGGGTTGCGTCAGCCGCGCCGGAAAAGATGAAGGGATCGGTGGAGCGCCATGTCAGGGTGATGCGCGCGATCCAGGCGGCAGACGGCGACGGCGCCGCCAATGCCATGTCCGGGCTGATGGATTATCTGGCGACGGCTTGAGGTCATCCCTGCATTCTCGTAACAGAAAGTTGCTGAGCACGTCGCTCCCACGGGCGCGCTCCGCGGACACAAACGAAAAGAGACGCATCCCGGGGACACGCCTCTTTGTTGATTCACGATATTTCGGCCGCGGAGATGTCAGCCGACGAACGCGCGCTCGATGACGAATTCGGCGGGTTTGTTGTTCGCGCCTTCCGTCAACCCGGCAGCTTCCAGAATTTCCTTGGTGTCCTTCAGCATTGCCGTGGAACCGCAGATCATGCCGCGGTCGATCGCTGGATCAAGCGGCGGCAAGCCCAGATCCGCGAAGAACTTGCCGTTGGTCATCAGGTCCGTGATCCGCCCCTTGAACGGATAGTCCTCGCGCGTCACCGTCGCATAGTGGCGAAGCTTGTCGCCGACAATCTCGTTCAGGAACTCATGATTGCGGATCTCGTCCACGAGGTCGAAGCCATATTTCAACTCGGCGACGTCACGGCAGGTGTGCGTAAGAATGACTTCCTCGAATTTCTCGTAAGTCTCCGGATCGCGGATAAGGCTCGCGAAGGGGGCGATCCCGGTGCCCGTCGAGAACATGTAAAGCCTGCGACCCGGCACCAGCGCGTCAAGCACCAGCGTGCCGGTCGGCTTCTTGCGCATGAGGACCTGGTCGCCCGGTCTGATCTTCTGCAGATGCGACGTCAGTGGGCCGTCCGGAACCTTGATCGAGAAGAACTCGAGTTCCTCGTCCCATGCCGGGCTCGCAATCGAATAGGCGCGATAGATGGGCTTGTCACCAACCATGAGGCCGATCATCGCGAACTCGCCGGAGCGGAAACGGAACTCCTGCGGACGCGTCATACGGAAGCGGAAGAGCCGGTCCGTGTAATGCGCAACACTCGTGACCGTCTCGACAAAGACACCTGCTGGTGCCTGGATCGCGAAATCTTCCGTTTTTGCCGGAGCATTCATCGTGGCTACAGTCCTGTAATGATGACCCTGTCTATCAAGTATGAGCGGATATTCCAACCCGCACTCGATTGAAAGGAAATCCCTTCCAAATATAGTCGCTTTCGAGGATTTCGGCTTGCTTCACACTGTCGCGGGGTACATTTTTTAAGAAACGCGCCGCCAACTGTAGGATTTGGCGTCCGAAGACGGCCTGGCAGTCGGCTGATAGTGATTGGTGATGCCGGGCAAGCGCCCTTCCGAGAGCCGCTTGATCGCCGTCGCATTCGTCACCGCGAAACTGTCGATACCACAACGCAGCATCAGCGGGATCTGGTCGATCAGTACGTCTCCAACCGCCCGGACTTCCCCTTCAAAGCCAAGCTGCGAACGAAGCCGCGACGCATGGCTGAAGGCGCGACCGTCATTGAAAGCTGGAAACGCCACGGCAACAAGCGCGATTCGGTCGAGGTAAGGCGCCAGCCGCGTGACGTCGTTGGCGGGCGCGATCAGTACGCCCAGCTCGCGTGCATCGCCGGCGGAGACCGCGTCGATGAAGGCGTCCAGGCCAAGTATCGCCTTTTCGTTCGACCCGGCTTTGTTTTCTTCCGTCTCGACGACCCAGGGGTCATCGTTCACAAAGCCCGTTTCTTTCCAAATCTTCGTCATGTTCTCGTCCCTGCCTCAAGCGGCTTCCTGAGCACTGCCGCCATAGAGCGCATCCTTGAACGGCTGCGGTCCAACCCGGCGATAAGCCTCCAGGAAGGTCTCCGTCTTGTCCCGGCGCAGGCCGAGATAGGTGTCGACGATCGTTTCGACCGCATCGGTCACCTTTTCCGGCTCGAAACCGCGGCCGATGATTTCACCGATCGACGTGTTCTCGTCTCCGGACCCGCCAAGCGTGATCTGGTAGAGCTCCGCACCTTTCTTCTCCACGCCCAGAAGACCGATATGGCCGACGTGATGGTGTCCGCAGGCATTGATGCAGCCGGAGATCTTGATCTTGAGCTCGCCGATTTCTGCCTGGCGCTCAGGCGAACCGAAGCGGTTCGAAATCTCTTGAGCGACCGGGATCGAGCGCGCATTGGCGAGTGCGCAATAGTCCAGGCCCGGGCAGGCGATGATGTCGGTGATCAGCCCGGCATTGGCCGTCGCGAGGCCTGCCGCGACCAGAGCGCGGTAGACCGGCTCCAGGTCGGCGAGCGCCACATGCGGCAGAATCAGGTTCTGCTCGTGGCTGACGCGGATCTCGTCGAAGGCATATTCCTCGGCAATGTCCGCAACCGCATCCATCTGTGCGTCGCTCGCATCGCCCGGAATACCGCCGATCGGCTTCAGGGAAATGGTCACCATGCCATAGTCCGGATGCTTGTGCGGCTGCACGTTCTGCTGAACCCAGCGCGCGAATTCCGGATCGGCTTTCTTCCAGCGGGCGAGATTGCCCCAGCCTTCGGCGCGGTTCGGCAGGGTTGCCGGCGCAAAATAGGCAGAAATCGCCTGGATGTCGGCATCCGGCAGCTTCAGCTCCGTGTCCTTGAGCTTGGCGAACTCGACCTCCACCTGGCGAGCAAGCTCCTCGGCACCGGTTTCATGCACCAGAATCTTGATGCGCGCCTTGTACTTGTTGTCGCGGCGGCCATAGAGGTTGTAAACGCGCATGATCGCCGTCGTGTAGGAGAGCAGATCCTCTTCCGGCAGGAAGTCACGGATCTTCTTGGCGATCAGCGGAGTTCTGCCCTGCCCGCCGCCGACATAGACGGCAAAGCCGAGCCTGCCATTCTCGTCCTTCTTCAGATGCAAGCCGATATCATGCACCTGGATCGCCGCACGGTCGCGCTCGGCGCCAGTTACCGCGATCTTGAACTTGCGCGGCAGGAATGAGAATTCCGGGTGGACGCTCGACCACTGACGGAGAATCTCTGCATAGGGCCGCGGATCGGCAATCTCATCGGCAGCCGCACTGGAAAAATGATCCGCCGTCACGTTGCGAATGCAGTTGCCCGAGGTCTGCAGAGCGTGCATCTCGACGCTTGCGAGTTCGTTGAGGATGTCCGGCGTGTCGGAAAGACGCGGCCAGTTATACTGGATGTTCTGGCGCGTGGTGAAATGGCCATAGCCCCGGTCGTATTTGCGGGCGATATGAGCGAGCATGCGCATCTGCCGGCTCGACAGCGTGCCATAGGGAATGGCGACGCGGAGCATGTAGGCATGCAACTGCAGATAGACGCCGTTCATCAGGCGCAGAGGCTTGAAGGCATCCTCGGCCAGTTCACCGGACAGCCGCCGCTGGACCTGATCGCGGAACTGCTCGACACGGGCAGAAACGAAGGCGTGATCGAATTCGTCGTAACGGTACATAGGGTCTCAGGTCCTCAGGCAGCAAATTTCGGGCCGGAAAGCCCATGATATCCCGGAGCATAGGCGATCGACGGGCCCTCGGCGCGGATCCGCTCGCGCATGCGCAACGGGCGAAGCGTGCCGTCGACTTCCTCGACGTCGACAACGTTGACGTCCACGACGCTATTCTCGTCGAACGAGCGCTTACCGGTCGCTTCGAGCGCCGCGACGGCCTCGGCATGGCGGGCGACGAAGGCATCCTGCAGCGACTCCACCCAATTGCCGGAGGCGTCGAGCCAGACGGAAATACCATCCGCCAGTCGGTTTGCCGTCAAGACCTTGTCCACCATTCGCGTCGTCCTCAATTCGAAATCTGTTCGGCGCGTTTCGCGCCAGAAGCGTCCTTGGCCTCGCTGCCCTGCCGCCGCCCGGCAGCAAGCGGTTCAGACCGGCCGAAATTGGCACCCGCAACCGCGTCGCCAATGATCACCATGACCGGACCGTCGAGTTCCGTGCGCGTCTCCAGGTCAGGCAGGTCGCGAAGAATCCCGTGCAGCAGCCGCCGTTCGGCACGGCTGGCATTCTCGACCACGGCCACTGTGGTCTCCTGGGGCAGGCCCGCTTTCATGAGCCTCGCGGCAACCGAAGCGGCGACGGTGCGGCCCATATAAACCGCAATCGTCGCGCCCGAAACGGCAAGCCGCGCCCAATCGGGCAGCACATCGCCGGCAAGGTCATGGCCGGTGGTGAATACCAGCGACGACGCAACGCCGCGCAAGGTCAATGGCAGTTCGAAGTCTGCCGCTGCCGCAAATGCGGAGGTGATGCCGGGGACGATCTCATAGCTGATACCGGCCTCCCGCAGGGCAGCCATCTCCTCGCCAGCTCGACCGAAGATCAGCGGATCGCCGGATTTCAGCCGAACGACACGCTTACCCTCGCCGGCAAGCTTCACCAGCAACTGATTGATTTCGTCCTGCGATTTGGTGTGGCAGCCCTTGCGCTTGCCGACCGAAAGGCGCTCTGCGTCGCGGCGCCCCATGTCGACGATCGCCTGCGGCACGAGCGCATCGTAGACGATCGCATCGGCTTCCATCATCACACGCTGCGCGCGAAGCGTCAGCAAATCCTCGGCACCCGGACCGGCGCCAACCAGCCAGACGTGCCCGGGGACGCGACCGGCGCCATCGAGCAGCCGCGACGCCTCGCGGCGCGCCGAGGCGACGTCGCCAAGCGCCACGTGGT
Organism: Sinorhizobium terangae; assembly: GCF_029714365.1. NCBI lineage: Bacteria > Pseudomonadati > Pseudomonadota > Alphaproteobacteria > Hyphomicrobiales > Rhizobiaceae > Sinorhizobium > Sinorhizobium terangae. The sequence goes on along the minus strand of NZ_CP121659.1, from coordinate 1,159,336 downwards.
CAGCAACCGGCCCCGAAAAGAACCGCCGCCAGAAGACGCGGCGCGCAACACCGCGCGGCACAAGTCGCTCGACTGCATCGCGATAGCTCGCTGCCAAAGACGCGACCAGACCGAGCGACGGGGAAAGCAGTTGGTCGATCTGCGCGCGGATCATCTGCGCCAGTACGGGTCCGGCCCCTTCGGTTCCGATCGCCACGGCGACCGGAGCCCGATTGACCAGTGCCGGCGTCAGGAAATCGCAATGGTCCGGCTGATCGACGGCATTCGCAGGGATTTTCCTCTCCCGCGCCGCGGCAACGATAGCCCGGTCGGCAGATGCATCGCCAGTCGCCGCGAACACCAGGACCGCGCCCTCAACCTGATGCGCGGCAAAGGTTTCTCGGACGATCTCGATGCCGTTTGTCTCAAGGAATGTCTCGAAGGCAGCCTCCGGCGCATCCGCGTAAACGGCGATGCGCGCTTCAGTGTTCAAGAGCAGCCGCACCTTCGCGAAGGCCTCATCCCCATTGCCGAACACCGCCACGCGCTTCTGCGCGACGCTAAAAAATGTCGGAAAATAGGACAGTTGCTGCGACATCACTGAGAGAACGGCTCCTTCTACAGGCTGCGGCGAATATCCCCCATAGCCGGTAACAATTGAAGAAACAGAAATTTCAATGCTTTTCCGGCCACGTATTGTTTTGCTCGACAGTCAGCCATTTTGAGTAAATATCTCCGGTGACACACCGGCGCCACGCCCGGCTTGGCCATTGCGCTGGCGGGCCGACCTCCGTTAAATGCCGCCGATATTCGCAGAGAGCACAGAAGATGAGACAATCGGATTTGGCCGAACGCCTCTTGACGGTAATCGAGAAAGACATCCTTCCGCTGACCGAAAAGGGTGTTGCTGCCGGCAATAAGGTGTTCGGCGCGGCAATCCTGCGCAAGTCCGATCTTTCGCTGGTGCTTGCGGAGACCAACAATGAGACCGAAAATCCGCTGTGGCACGGCGAGGTCCATACGCTGAAGCGCTTTTACGAGATGGCCGACAAGCCTGATACGCGGGATCTGATCTTCCTCTCGACCCACGAGCCCTGCTCCATGTGCCTTTCCGCGATCACCTGGGCGGGGTTCGACAATTTCTACTACTTCTTTAGCCACGAGGACTCGCGCGACAGCTTCTCGATCCCTCACGACCTGAAGATCCTGAAGGAAGTCTTCCGGCTGGACCCGGGCGGCTATGCACAGGAAAACGCCTTCTGGAAATCTGCGTCGATTGCGGCACTGACGGGCGACGCCGACCACCAGACAAAGGAAAGGCTCGCCGCGCAGGACGCGCGCATCCGCGAGCGTTATCGCCGCCTGTCTGAGCACTATCAGGCCGGCAAGGACCAGAACGCCATACCGCTGAACTGAGCCATGGAACCTTCTCGCGACATTCAACGCCTGCTCGACATCATGGCGGCGCTCCGCCAGCCGGACACAGGCTGCCCTTGGGACATCGTCCAGACCTTCGAGACGATCAAGCCCTACACGATCGAAGAAGCCTATGAGGTCGCCGACGCGATCGAGCGCCACGACATGGACGATCTCTGCGATGAACTCGGCGACCTTCTCCTGCAGGTGGTCTTTCACGCCCGCATGGCGGAAGAAGCCGGTGAATTCTCCTTCGGCGATGTCGTCGAAGCCGTGACCCGCAAGATGATCCGTCGCCATCCGCATGTCTTCGCCCGCTCCGACGCCGAAACACCCGAGGCGGTCAGGCTGCAATGGGATGAGATCAAGCGAGCGGAAAAGGCGGACCGGCGGCAGCGCCGGATGCGACTAGGCCTGCCGCAGGACGCCGATGCCGGCCACCTCGGCTCCGTGCAACGCAGCTTCCCGGCGCTGGTCGAAGCGCTGAAGCTGCAGGAACGCGCGGCAAAGGTCGGCTTCGACTGGTCGAAGCCCGAGCCCATCCTCGACAAGATCGAGGAGGAGATCACTGAATTGCGGCAGGCTTTGAAGGATGGAGACCAGCGAAAGGTGGCCGATGAACTCGGTGACCTGATCTTCGCCGTCGTCAATATCGGCCGCCACGTCGGCACCGATCCGGAAATGGCGCTCCGCGGCACCAATACCAAGTTCCGCCGCCGCTTTGGCCACATCGAACAGGAACTGGAAGCCGGCGGAGAGACGCTTGATGCCGCTTCTCTGGAGCGCATGGAAGAGCTGTGGCAGGCGGCAAAGGCGATCGAGCGCCAACTGACGTGACGGCATGCCGCTACGTTAGACCGGTCACCAGTCCTCTTCGACCGGTTTCGGTCCGTTGCCGAGCCGCCGTTCAAGCTCCGCGGCCTCACCCTCCGTCAGCCTTAAGTCGAGGCTGACCCTTCCGTCTTCAAGGTCCTCTCGGCCATCGACGATCGAATGCTCATAGACCCAAGGCAGTAGCTGCAACTGGTCGAGACCGAGCACGACCGTGCACTCTGTCAGGACGCCCGAAAGACGGCGGCCGATCTCGGCGAGCAGGTGATCGACGCCCTCGCCGGTGACCGCAGAGACGGCGACCGTGTTCGGCGTGCTTGCTGCCTTTTTCACGAGCACTTCGCGCATCTCCGGTTCGAGCTTGTCGATCTTGTTCCAGACCTCGACGATGCGCTCGGCGCCTTCCTTCTCGTCGATGCCGAGGTCGGCAAGGATGCGCAGCACATCGCTCGCCTGTGCCTGGTTGTCTGCATCGGATAGGTCGCGCACGTGCAGAATCAGGTCCGCTTCGAGCACTTCTTCAAGCGTCGCCCGGAAGGCTGCGACAAGGTGCGTCGGCAGATCGGAGATGAAACCGACCGTGTCGGATAGAATGACCATGCGCCCATGCGGCAACTTCAGACGCCTGAGCGTCGGATCGAGCGTCGCGAAAAGCATGTCCTCGGCCAGCACGCCCGCACCGGTCATCCGGTTGAAGAGCGTCGATTTGCCGGCGTTCGTATAACCGACCAGTGCCACGATCGGGTGCGGCACCTTCTTGCGCTTCGAGCGATGAAGCTGACGGGTGCGGCGCACCTGCTCCAGTTCACGCTCCAGTCGAACGATCTTTTCCTGCAGCAACCGACGGTCGGCTTCGATCTGGGTTTCACCGGGGCCGCCCATGAACCCCGCGCCGCCGCGCTGGCGTTCAAGGTGGGTCCAACTTCTGACCAGCCGGCCCTTCTGATAGTTGAGATGCGCGAGATCGACCTGAAGCGTACCTTCTTTGGTGGAGGCGCGCCGCCCGAAGATTTCCAGAATGAGGCCCGTCCGGTCGATGACCTTGGCGTTCCATTCCTTCTCGAGGTTGCGCTGCTGGACTGGCGTCAGCGGGTGATCGATGATTACCAGCCCGGCATCCTTCTCGTCCAGGACATGGCCGATCTCCTCGATCTTGCCGCTGCCGAGCAAGGTTCCCGGCTTCGGCTGGGCAACCGGAACGATCATTCCGTGCACCACGTCGAGATCAATGGCAAGGGCGAGGCCCATTGCCTCTTCCAGGCGACTTTCGTCGGAGCGCGTCACCGGCGCAGAGACAATCTCGGCCGATGCCTTTCCCGTCTTCTTCAGAACGGGAACGACGACGACCGCGCGCATGTCATCGCGGAGCCGTTCCAGCTCCGGGATGATCGACGACGATTTTGAATCACGCTTGGTAATGTTGCTCACGTTCCGTCAGGATGCGGCTTCCTCGTTCTCGAACATCTGCAGCGGCTGACCCGGCATGATTGTCGAGATGGCGTGCTTGTAGACGAGCTGAGAATGGCCGTCACGGCGCAGCAATACACAGAAATTGTCAAAAGATGTGACCACGCCTGTCAATTTGACGCCATTGATCAGGAAAATGGTCAATGAAATCTTTTGCTTGCGGACCGTATTGAGAAAGAGATCCTGCAAGTTTTGAGAACGTTCCGCCATCGCGCCGCTTCTTTCTTATTTGCCGGCCTTTTTGGCGCCGGTGCATTTTTGTCAGATTCTGCGTTTTGAGGCGTCACAGTATCCGTCCCCGACACCCCATCAAGTTTGGTATCAAATCAATGTCTTTTCCGCAATGTCGAAAAAGGCCTCGCGAATATTCTGTGCTATGCTTCCCGGATGACCATTGCTGATCGTCTTGCCGTCGACGGAAACGACCGGAAAACAGATGCTCGTCGCGGCAGTAACGAAGACTTCGCGCGCAGCGTACATCTCCTCCACCGAAAACGCCTTTTCCTCGATCTTCAGGCCAAGCGCCTTCGCCACGTCCATCAGCGTCGTGCGCGTTATGCCGCGCAGGATGCCGTGCTCCGCCGGACGCGTGCGCAGGGTTCCGTCGCCATCAACGATCCAGACATTGGTCGCCGCTCCCTCTTTGACGAGGCCGTCGGTATCGACGAAAATTGCCTCCTGAGCTCCGAGTTCCTTCGCCTTCTGGCGCGCAAGCACGTTCGGCAGAAGGCCGACTGACTTGATGTCGACCCGATCCCAACGATTTTCCGGCACCGTGATCGCCTCGATCCCGTCCGCATTCTTCTTCGCGATTGCGGTGGCATCCGTCCGCTTGGCCGTGACGACGAGTGATGGTGGTGTGTCGTTTGCCGGGAAGACATGATCGCGCCGTGCCACGCCCCGCGTCACTTGCAGATAGAAAAGCCCGTTGCGCACCCGGTTCCTGCGCGATACCTCGCGAATGACGTGGATCAGCGCCGCTCGGCTCATCGGCCAGGCGATCCGCAATTCCCTGAGCGATCGGTCCAGGCGATCCAAATGCCGACTGAGGTCCACGATGAAGCCGTGACGGATCTCGCAAACCTCGTAGACTCCGTCCGCGAACTGGTAGCCGCGATCTTCGACGTGAATGGCGGCTTCGGAATGCGGCACGTAGGCGCCGTTGACATAAGCAATTCGCGGCATTTGGGGCGAGACCTCAGAAATATTGGATGCTGACTCGGAAAAGCTGTTCGACATGACGCACCGCGTCGGCGGCTGCAAAAAGCACGACGCGATCCTTCGCCTTTATCCTCGTATTGCCGTCAGGCCGAATGAAAGTCCTGTCGCGATAGAGCGCTCCAATGCGGATCCCCTCCGGCAATTCGAGCTCGCGCAGGGCCTTGCCGACCATCGGCGAGGTCTCGAGTGCTTCGGCCTCGATCACTTCTGCCTGGCCACTCTGCACCGCGTAGACCGATCGGATGCGGCCTTTCCTGACATGCTGCAGGACGCGGGAGATGGTGACGGCTCGCGGGTTGATATGCGCATCGACACCGGCCGTGCCGGCGAAATCCTGGTAAGCCGGCTCGTTGATCAGCACCAGCGTCGACTTCGCGCCCAGCCGCTTGCCCATCATGCTGCCGAGAATGTTGATCTGATCGTTATTGGTGAGGGCGACCACGAGATCGGCATCCTGAACGTCCGCCTGCATCAGGATCCTCTGGTCCATGGCCGAGCCATGCAGGACGACGGTGTTGTTCAGCTTGTCGGCCAGCTGCACGGCCCGGTCGCGATCATTCTCGATGAGCTTGACACGCATCCGGGGCTGCTGCTCCTCGATCATGCGCGCGACGAAATAGCCGATATTGCCGCCGCCCATGATGATGATCCGCCGCGCCTCCTGCTCTTCGTGTCCGAAAAGCCCCAGCGTGCGGCGGACATGGTCCCGGTCGCAAACGACGTAGGCGAGATCGCCCGTCTGCAATTGATCGGAGGAATGCGGAACGATCAGTTTTCCGTTTCGGAAGATACCCGTAACGGTGGCCAGAAGATCCGGAAAAAGCTCGCTTAACTGCTGTAGTGGAGTGTCCACAACGGGGCAGTCTTCCATGCACTCGATCGCGATCATGGCGATGCGATCCTCGGCGAAGCGGACCACATCGGTGGCACCCGGGAAGGAAATACGCCGAAGAACAAGACGGCCCACTTCGATTTCCGGCGAAATCGTCACGTCGATCGGGACATTCTCCCGGGAAAAGAGGTCCGAATATTCCGGTGCGAGATAGTTCTGTGCGCGAATGCGGGCGACCTTGGTCGGCACATTGAAGATCGCATGCGCTACCTCGCAGGCCACGATATTGACCTCGTCGTACAATGTGACAGCGATGATCATGTCAGCCTGGTCGGCACCGGCTCTCGCCAACACATCCGGATGCGCGCCGTGGCCGACATAGCCGCGCACATCCAGCGTTTCAGTGATATGGGCGATCAGCGCGGCGGACGTATCGATCACCGAGACGTCGTTGTTTTCCTGTGACAGGCGCTCGGCAATCCCGTAGCCGACCTGTCCAGCGCCGCATATGACCACTTTCATCGCCGTTCCTTCATTCCACAAGCTACAGCGGCAAACACGCCGCGAGCCGCCCCCGGATCAGACGCCCAGCGACTTCAGCTTGCGATGAAGCGCGGAACGTTCCATTCCGACGAACTCCGCCGTGCGCGAGATGTTTCCGCCGAATCGGTTGATCTGAGCGATCAGATAATCGCGCTCGAACATTTCACGGGCCTCGCGCAACGGCAAGGTCATGATGTGCTGGTCACCCTGTGCGGAAATCTTGGGCAGGGTGTCCCCGACCTCGGTCGGCAGCATGTCGGCGGTGATCGGCGTATCTGGCCCATCGCTGCGGGCGAGGATCATCAGGCGCTCAATATTGTTGCGCAACTGGCGGATATTGCCCGGCCAATCATGCGCCTGAAGAACGGCGAGCGCGTCCTCGCCGATCTTGCGCGGGCGGATGCCGGCCTGCTCGCTCACCTGGCGCATGAACATATCCACAAGGAATGGAATGTCCTCGCGTCGTTCGGCAAGGGCCGGAACGCGTACCGGAATCACCGCCAGCCGGTGAAACAGGTCCTCGCGGAAAAGCCCCTCGGAAATCATGTTCTCGAGATTGTAGGCGGTCGAGGAGATGATGCGCACATCCACCTTGACGCGCTTGGAACCACCGACACGCTCGAACTGCTGGTCGACCAGCACACGCAGGATCTTGTTTTGCGTTTCCCGCGGCATCTCGCCGATTTCGTCGAGATAAAGAATGCCGCCATGGGCTTCTTCGAGCGCGCCTGTGCGGCGCGGCTGGCCGGGAGTGCCTTCCGTACCGAAAAGCGCGACTTCCATGCGATCCGGGGTGATCGCCGCGGCGTTCAGCGCAACGAACGGTCCGGATGCACGCGTTGACTTGCGGTGGATCATGCGCGCCACGAGTTCCTTGCCGGAACCCGAAGGTCCCTGGATCATGATCCGGCTGTTGGTCGGCGCCACCTTCTCGATCGTCTGCCGCAACTGCGACACGGCGACGGATGTTCCGATGAGTTCTACCGGATCGCCGGACTTCTTCTTCAATTCCGAGACTTCGCGCTTGAGTTTGGAATTCTCCAGCGCCCGCTCGGCTATCAGGATCAGCCGGTCGGCCTTGAACGGTTTTTCGATGAAATCGTAAGCCCCGCGCTTGATGGCGGAAACGGCCGTTTCGATGTTGCCGTGACCGGAAATCATCACCACCGGCAGGTCGGGATGGCGGCTCTTGATCTCGTCGAGCAGCGCCAGTCCGTCGAGGCGACTGCCCTGCATCCAGATGTCCAGGAAGACCAATCGCGGCACGCGATCGTTGATCGCCGCAAGCGCACTGTCGCTGTCGAAAGCCGTCCGGGTCTCGTGACCTTCGTCCGACAGGATCCCCGAGACGATCTCCCGGATATCCTCCTCATCGTCCACAACCAGAATATCAGCCGCCATTGGTATTACCCTTGTCCTTTACAGTACCTTCGCCCCCGGTTTCGCCGGCAGGCGGCAGGATCACGCGGATCATTGCCCCGACGCCGCCGTCGAAATCGACCGGTGCGTCGTGCAGTTCCAATTGTCCGCCATGGTCCTCGATGATCTTCTTGACGATTGCGAGACCGAGACCGGTGCCCTTTTCGCGCATCGTCATGTATGGCTCCAGAATTCTGTGCCGGTTCTCTGTCGGCAGCCCCTTGCCGTTGTCGATCACATCGACAACGAAGCGGCCGGAAGCGCCTTCGCGGCGGGAGCGGACGACGATGGTCGGCGCCCCCCGCGACGTTCCGGCAGGGACTGCCTCGATCGCCTCTACCGCGTTTTTGACGATGTTGCCGAAGGCCTGGCCGAGCATGCGGCCGTCGAACTGGCCTTCGAGCGGCTCGTCGCCGAAGTCGCGGACGAAGGTGATGTGGTTGTTGCCCATCTCGCGAAGGAAGACGGCATCCTTGAGGATCGATCGCAGATCGGATTTTTCCTTCGTCGGCTTCGGCATCCGCGCAAAGGCGGAAAATTCGTCGACCATCCGGCCGATGTCCTCCACCTGGCGCACGATGGTATCCGTGCACTGGTCGAATACCGCCCGGTCCTGCTGGTCGATCTGCTTGCCGTAACGGCGCCGCAGACGTTCGGCCGAAAGCTGGATCGGTGTCAGCGGATTCTTGATCTCGTGCGCGATGCGGCGGGCCACGTCGGCCCATGCGGTAGACCGCTGCGCAATCACCAGATCGGTGATGTCGTCGATGGTGATGACGTAGGAACCATGCGACTCGTCGCCTTCCTCACGCGTCACCTGGACATTCAGCGTGCGCTCGGTCCCGCCGCGCATAATATTGATCTGCTTGCGGTAATCGTTGCGATAGCGGCTTTCCGCCTCGATCAGCACCGCGTCGATCTCCGGCGCGACCTCGCTCAGGCTTGCGCCCAGCAGTCCCGGCGCCGACTTCCGCAGGAACTCTTCCGACGAAGGATTGGCAATCGTGATGCGACGATCCTTGCCGACGCCGATAACCGCCGTGGTGACACCGGAAAGCACCGCCTCGATGAAGCGGCGGCGCTGGTCCACTTCGTCCTTCGCTACCAGGATCTGCTGCTGCTGCGTGCGGATCTCGGTGACCATCTTGTTGAAGGTGCGCGACAGGTTGCCCACGTCGCCATCGACGGCGCGCACCGGAACGACCACATCGAGGTTGCCGGATGCAACGCTGTCTGCGGCGCCGATCAGTTGCCGGATCGGCCGCACGATACGGTCGGCAACGGCTATCGCCGTCCAGATCGCCGCCAAGAGAACGATGAGGGCAAAGCCGATATAGAGCACGCCGAAGGCGATCTGAAGCGAGGTGCGCCCCGCTTCAAGGGCCTTGTATTCGGCCGTGTTCTCCTCCATCAGCCGCATCGAACGCATCACTTCGGGATCGACGTTGCGAACCGTGTAGAGATAGGTTCCCGGTATATTGTCGAGCGGAATGACAGCGCCGACGAGGTTGGTCACGCCGGGAGGAATAAGCGTCGGCTGGCCGGAAACCGTGCTTTTGAGCGCATCGGCAGGAATGGCAGGCAGCGGCTTTTCCGTCGAGATATTGGCTTGAAGGATGGCGCTACCGTCAGCGCGCACCAGGAAGGCACCAAGCATGCCGCGCCCCCTCGCCTGCCGCGTCATCAATTCGGTGAAGCCGGTGCGATCGAGGCTGTAAAGCTGCCGGTTGCGCTCGAGGTCGTTGGCCATAGATACTGTCTGGCCTTGCAGGTAGCTCGCATTCTCGAGGACGTAAGCCTGCGCAACGTTCAGCGACGAGCGCACAATCGCCTGGGTGCGCAGCGAGAACCAGCGATCGAGCCCGACATCAAGCGTGATGCTGGCAAAGATTGCGACCAGAATGGCCGGCGTTATCGCGACGATGGAAAATAGCGCGACGATGCGCACATGCAGCCGTGCCGCCGCTCTTCCCTTGCTGCGCGCCCGCAGCAGTCTGAGGATTTCTCGCGCGATCAGGTAGATCAGACCGACAACGAAGACGCCGTTGACGCCCGCGCAGGCAATGACGATGTTTCGTTCCGGCCGAATGGGTGTCAGGCCGAGAAGAACGAGCAGCGACAAGGTGGCACAGATCAGCGCGCCGGTGGCGAGCATCAATCCGGGCAGCGCGAAGGACGCCCGCCGATCCTGGACAGTTGCGACCCTGTCCTCTGTGCCCAATGGCAGGGCCATTCCGTCCACCATGTAAAACGCTTCCCCCAAACCGGCGCCCGACGGCGCCGGCAAACGCGAACTTTAGCGGGTCAAAGAAACTGACCGTAACGCCCAACCCCAAACAGCATCGGCGTGCCTCGATCGGTTGGGTCGTCTCCAATGACGACGCAACGAATCGACTATCGGACGTTCAAGCAACGCATTGTGGCGAAAATGCAACGGTGTTGCATCTCAGTCAAGCACTGCGTGAGCTGCGGTAGACGGAGACCCCAAGTTCGCGAATCTTCTTGCGCAGCGTGTTTCGGTTGAGGCCGAGGAGGTCGGCGGCCTTGATCTGGTTGCCGCGGGTCGCCGTCAGGGCTGCGAGGATCAATGGATATTCCATCTCCGCGAGCACCCGGTCATAGAGGCCTGACGGCGGCAGGGCATCGCCGAAACTGGCAAAATACTGCCTCATATTCTCCTCGACCGCCTGGGAGATCGACATCGACCCCGAACGGGTCGCCGACTTCTCGATCGGGCTGTCAGGAATCTCGGAACGCAACTCGTTCTCGATGATCTCCTTGGTGATCACATCCTGTGGATAGAGCGCCGTCAGCCTCCGCACGAGATTTTCGAGCTCTCGCACATTGCCGGGCCACGGATGCGTCTTCATCAGTTCCAGCGCTTCCTGGTCGAAACGCTTGACATCCAACCCTTCCTTTTCGGCCTGCTGAACGAAATGGCGGACAAGATCCGGGATATCCTCCGCTCTGTCTCTCAGCGGCGGCAAGCGCAGCGGCACGACGTTCAAGCGATAGTAGAGGTCTTCGCGGAAAAGCCCTTGATTGATCGACTGTTTCAGATCCTTGTTCGTCGCGGCGACGATCCGCACATCTGAACGGATCGGCGTTCGCCCGCCAACCGTTGTGTATTCGCCCTGCTGCAACACGCGCAGCAGCCTGGTCTGGGCGTCCATCGGCATGTCGCCGATTTCATCGAGGAAGAGCGTCCCGCCTTCGGCCTGCTCGAAACGGCCGGTAGAGCGGGTCTGGGCGCCGGTAAAGGCGCCCTTCTCGTGCCCGAACAGCTCCGATTCGATAAGGTCGCGCGGGATCGCCGCCATGTTGATCGCGACGAAGGGGCCATTCCTGCGCTTGCCATAGTCGTGCAAGGCTCGCGCGACCAGTTCCTTGCCGGTTCCCGATTCCCCCGTGATCATCAGTGTCAGGTCGGTCTGCATCAACCGCGCGAGCACGCGGTAGATTTCCTGCATGGCGGCCGAGCGACCGACGAGCGGCATGCCGTCCTGTGAATCGTCGTCGATCCTGGAGGGACGGCGCTTTGGTTCGGCGAGCGCCCGGCCGATGATGCCGATCATTTCCGTCAGATCGAAGGGCTTCGGCAGGTAGTCGTAGGCTCCCTTTTCGGACGCCTTGATAGCCGTCATGAACGTGTTCTGCGCGCTCATCACGAGCACGGGCAGATCCGGCCTCGCCTTTTTGATCCGCGGCAGGAGATCGAAGGCGTTCTCGTCCGGCATGACGACGTCAGTTACGACCAGATCGCCGTCGCCGGCAGCAATCCAGCGCCACAGCGTCGCCGCATTGGAGGTGATGCGCACATCATAGCCGGCGCGGCTCAAGGCCTGGTTGAGCACGGTGCGGATGGCGGCGTCGTCATCCGCGACGAGGATCGTAGCTGCCGTCATGCAATGTTTCCTTTTGTCATCGGAATTTCGTCATCATCGGCCGCCAGTCCCTTGGACGCCGGCATCAGAACGCGGAAGGTGGTGCGGTTGTGCTGGCTGTCGCACTCGACGATGCCGCCGTGGCCGCCGATGATCTTGGCGACGAGCGCCAGGCCGAGGCCCGAGCCGTTGGTCTTCGTGGTGATGAAGGGGTCAAAAAGATGCGGCAGCAGATCCGTGGGCACGCCCGGTCCATTGTCGTGCACGCAGAACTCCAGCGGCAACGAGATCTTTTCGCGGGTGCCGGCAACCGAAAGGCGAATGCCGGGGCGATAGGCCGTCGTCAGGATGATCTCGCCATCCGCACGATCGCCGATCGCCTCGGCGGCATTCTTGATCAGATTGAGGAACACCTGAACAAGCTGGTCGCGATTGGCATAAACTGGTGGCAGCGACGGATCGTAGTTCTCCGAAATCTTGATCCCGCGGGCAAAGCCGGCCTTGGCGATCGCCTTCACGTGATCAAGCACGGAATGGATATTGAGCGGAACGCGATCAACAGGCCGCTCGTCAGAGAAGACCTCCATACGATCGACGAGCGATACGATGCGGTCCGTCTCGTCGCAGATCAGCCGCGTCAGCGCCCGGTCCTCGTCATTGACGGACGTCTCGAGAAGCTGCGCGGCACCGCGAATGCCGGAGAGCGGGTTCTTGATCTCGTGGGCCAACATCGAGGCGAGACCAGTCACTGATCGCGCAGCGCCTCGGTGCGTCAATTGCCGATCGATCTTGTCGGCCATCGAGCGCTCCTGGAAGACGATGACCACAGATCCTGGCGTCGAAAGAACCGGCGCGACATAGAGGTCGACGAGCTTGTCGGCGCCGAGGCGCGGCGAACTCAGATCGACCCGGTATTCGTTTACGGGCGCCCGTCGCTCGCGGACCTGGTCGATCAGAGTCAGGAGCGGACTGCCGAATGGAATGAAGGCGCTGATATTGTGGCGGGCGAGGTGATTGGCGCTAGCGCCGAAGAAGGACTCGGCCTCCCAATTGGCAAAGGCCACAAGGCCGCTTTCATCGACCAGGATGACGGGGTTCTGGATCGCGTTCAGCACCGCCATGGAAAGATCGTTCGCATCTCCTGTCGGCTCCATTGCCATTGCCTTGTCCGTCATGCCGCCATCTCCTCATTAGCCGGTGCGACATCGCGATTCGCGATCGCGGCGGCGACGCGATCACTAACCAGAGCCGGATCGGTTGACGTCAGGATCGCCGCCTTGTCCCCGGACGAGAGGTCCGGCGCGAAACGCTCGATGTACCAGCCGACATGCTTGCGGGCGTGCCGGAGGCCAATCTGAAGCCCATAAAATTCGAGCATCATGGCGTAGTGCTCGGCGAAGATTTGCGCGATCTCCGATGCATCGGGGTGAAGACGCGTGCCGGCGAGAACACCGGCATGCCATGGCCGTCCCTGCGATGAGCGCCCGACCATCACGGCATCCGCACCCGACCGGCGCAGGATTTCGGTGGCGTCCGCCACCGTATCGACGTCGCCATTGGCGATCAGCGGGACCGAGATGACATCACGTACCGCATGGATCGCGTCCCAATCCGCCTTGCCGCTGTAAAATTGCATCCGGGTGCGGCCGTGGATCGTGATGGCCTGCACACCCGCCTCTTCGGCCCTCCGGGCGATCAATGGAGCATTGATTGTATTTTCATCCCATCCGAGGCGCATCTTCAGCGTAACCGGCACCGAAACAGCCCTGACGGTCGCTTCGATTAGCGACAAGGCATGATCTGGGTCGCGCATCAGTGCCGAACCGGAATAGCCGCCGGTCACCTTCTTGGCCGGGCAGCCCATGTTGATGTCGACAACGTCGGCGCCGTTCGCCTCGACGATCCTTGCAGCTTCCGCCATCCAGTGCGCCTCACGGCCCGCGAGCTGGACGATATGCGGTTCGATGCCGGAGTTCTTCAGCCGCACCCAGGATTCGGCGGCGTTGCAGACCAGTTCGCGGCTGGCGACCATTTCCGTCACCACAAATCCGGCGCCGAAGCGCCAGGCGAGCGTGCGGAAAGGCAAGTCCGTCACCCCCGACATCGGCGCGAGCGCCACCCGGTTGCGGATTTCAACTTTCCCGATCCGGAGCGAGGATGACAGGGCCGATGGTGGCAAATGCATATCTTTCAGGCACATGTTCTTCTTGCACTATTTTTAGACATTGTTATTCGGCTTGCCAAGCGATTTCCACGCCTTCGACAAAATTCCCCGCATGGCCGGTAACGGCCGGGCTGGCAATGGCGGGGCCTTCGCGGTAGATCACGGCGAAGAGCGGCGAAATTCGGGACCACATACATAAGATGCAGCCTGAAGAACAGTTCTCCTGTGGTATCGTCATCGTCGCGGGCGGCCGCGGCGAGCGCGCCGGCCAATCGGCCGAGGGGCCGAAGCAGTACCGTGCGATCGGCGGCCGCCCCGTTATCGCGCATACGCTTGACACTTTCGCGACATGGGCGGGAACGGGACCGATCGTCATCGTCATCCACCCGGACGATGCGGAATTGCTTGCCGCGGCTCTGAAGCACGTGCCCAGGCCAGCCGATTTGACCGTGGTACACGGAGGAGCGACACGTCAACTTTCGGTCCTTGCAGGCCTGGAGGCTATTGCTGCTGCCGGGGCCAAGTACGTGATGATCCACGACGCGGTGCGCCCGTTTGCAGATCACGCCCTGCTCGATCGTTGCCGTCTAGCACTGCTCAGCGGTGCCGATGCGGTCCTGCCGGCGATCGCGGTCGCGGACACATTGAAGCGGGCCGGCGCAAATGGCGTCGTGCAGGAGACGGTCGCGCGGAGTAACCTCTATGCGGCACAGACACCGCAGTGCTTCACGTTGGAGGCGATTCTCTCCGCGCACCGCGCCGCCAAGGCTGATGCGCGAGCGGATTTTACTGATGACGCCTCCATTGCCGAATGGGCCGGTATTCCCGTTGTCCTCGTCGAGGGTATGGTGGACAACATCAAGCTAACCTTGCAGAGGGATATTTCGATGGCGGACGAAAGGCTCAAAGGCAGCGCGATTCCCGACGTGCGCACCGGCAATGGCTACGATGTCCACCAACTCGTCGAAGGCGACGGCGTCACCCTTTGCGGCGTATTCATCCCGCACGACCGCAAACTCTCCGGCCATTCGGATGCCGACGTCGCGCTCCATGCACTGACCGACGCGCTTCTCGCGACCTGCGGCGCCGGCGATATCGGCGATCACTTCCCGCCGTCGGATCCGCAGTGGAAGGGCGCGCCGTCCCGCATCTTTCTGGAGCACGCGGCGCGGATCGTGCGGGAGTGTGGCGGCATCATCACCAATGCGGACATATCGCTGATCGCCGAAGCGCCCAAGGTCGGGCCGCACCGCCAGCAGATGCGAGAGAACCTAGCAGCAATGCTCGGCGTCACCATCGACCGCTGCTCGATCAAGGCGACCACCAACGAACAGCTCGGCTTCATCGGCCGCAACGAAGGCATCGCGGCAATCGCCACGGCAACGGTCGTCTATACTCCGGGGAGGAACCCATGATGTGGCCGGCCGATATAGAGCAGAAAGCGCGGGAGATCATCACGGATCTTACCGCACGCAACCTGAAGCTCGCGACGGCGGAGTCCTGTACCGGTGGCCTGATTGCGGGTGCGTTGACGGAAGTTGCCGGCTCGTCGCTCGTCGTCGACCGCGGTTTCGTCACCTATTCCAACGACGCGAAGATACAGATGCTTGGGATCGAACTCGCGACGCTTGCCGCCCACGGCGCCGTCTCGCGCGAGACCGCCGTCGAAATGGCACGCGGCGCCGTCTCCCATTCAGGGGCGGATATTGCCGTCGCCGTAACGGGGGTCGCCGGCCCCGGCGGTGGCTCGGTGGAGAAACCGGTAGGGCTCGTGTACTTCGCGGCAGCGAGCCGGAATGGCGCGACGCTTCACCGGGAGATGCGCTATGGCGACGTCGGCCGCGACGTGGTTCGAATGTCAGCGGTCAGAACCGCGTTCGAGCTCATCGAAGCCATCTCTCATCAAGCGTAGACCTCGTCGGCGCGCATTTCGAAGGCTTCGGAAAACATGCGGAATGCCCGGTCAAACATGGAGCCCATCAAGGCGCCAAGAAGCCTGCTCTTGAATTCGTAATCGATGTCAAAATGTACGATCGACAGCTTGTCGCTGGTCGGCTCGAAGCGCCACCCGTTGTCGAGATATTTGAATGGTCCGTCGATATAACTGACATCGATCGTCCGCGCGGACTTGTTGAGCAGAACCTGGGTCGTGAAGGTCTCGCGAATTGCCTTGTAACCGACCGTCATGTCGGCCAGCAGCAATACCTTGCCATCGCGCTCCTTGCGTGAGCGCACGCTCAAAGCCTCGCAAAGCGGCAGAAACTGCGGATAGCGCTCGACGTCGGCGACAAGATCGAACATCTGATCGGCCGAGTGCTTGACGACATGGTTTGTTTCGAAGTGCGGCATGACTTGCAGTTAAGCGCGTGCTGCGAGAAGTTCAAGCAGTGTGCGCATTTGTGCCCGGCTTCTTATCTGCAGGACTGGGACGCCAGGCCCGTGCTCCCGCAGGCCGTTCTCGATGCGAGGAACGAACTTGCGCTCGAATGTCCAGATGTAGCGGACGAACTCCCAACTCACCCGCTCCGGACATCCCTCGGCCATTTCCGGCCGTGAGGCCCCACGCCATTTCAGCCAACGCCGCGTCACCCCTATCAGGCATAGCAAGCGCGGCATCCTCACCCAGAGCACGATGTCGGCGCGGGGTAATCGCAGATCGAAGGTCGTCGGGTTGGTCCCGTCCATGACCCACCGCGCTTCGGCCACCTTGGCGACGATGAGGTTTCTTTGTTCCTCCCGCGTCCTGGAAATCCATCCGGGCAGCCAAAAGAATTCTCTGTCCATCGAAACGAACGGGAGGTCACAGTGTTCAGAAAGTCTGCGGGCCAGCGTCGTCTTGCCACCACCCGAGCAGCCGATGACCAACACACGTCTTGCCTTCGAGAGAATCGATGCAGCCTCCGCCGTGTCCGTCGAATCGTCAGCCACTCTCGCCCCCCAAACAAAAGAGCCGCGACGATGCGACGTCGCGGCTATCTTGTACCAGCAGTGAAATCAGTTACCCGCCTCGGCCAGGAGCTTTCTCTCCCGCGCCGCCCTCAGCCGCGCGAAATCATCGCCGGCGTGATGTGACGAGCGTGTCAGCGGGCTCGAGGAAACCATCAGGAAGCCCTTTGTATAGGCGACCGTCTCGTAGGACTTGAACTCCTCGGGCGTTACGAATTTCTCGACCTTGTGGTGCTTGCGTGTTGGCTGCAGGTATTGACCAATCGTCAGGAAGTCGACGTCAGCGGTGCGCAGATCGTCCATCAATTGCAGCACTTCGTTCCGCTCCTCGCCGAGGCCGACCATGATGCCGGACTTGGTGAACATGGACGGATCGAGTTCCTTCACCCGCTGCAGGAGCCGGATAGAATGGAAGTAGCGGGCACCAGGGCGAACAGTCAGATAGTTCGAAGCGACCGTTTCGAGATTGTGATTGAAGACGTCCGGCTTGGCAGCAACTACACGCTCCAGTGCACCGGGCTTGCGCAGGAAGTCGGGCGTCAGGATCTCGATGGTCGTTTCGGGAGAGGCCTCGCGGATCGCGAAGATCACCTTCTCGAAATGCTCGGCGCCGCCGTCATCAAGGTCGTCGCGGTCGACGGAGGTGATCACGACGTGGCTCAAGCCCATCTGCTTGACCGCCTTGGCGACGTTGGCCGGCTCCTCCATATCGAGCGCATTCGGCTTACCGGTCGAGACGTTGCAGAAAGCGCAGGCGCGCGTGCAGATCTCGCCCATGATCATGAAGGTCGCGTGCTTCTTGTCCCAACATTCGCCGATGTTCGGGCAGCCAGCCTCCTCGCAGACCGTAACAAGGTTGTTGCCCTTCACGATCGAGCGGGTTTCCATGTATCCCTTCGACGTCGGCGCCTTTACGCGGATCCAGTCCGGCTTGCGCAGAACTTCCGTATCGGGCTTGTGCGCCTTTTCCGGGTGGCGAACACGCTCGGCCCTATCCGAGACGGCGTCGAAAACCGTTACCATATTTCTTCCTTCATCGTATCGGGCTTCGGCCATCCGCCGACGCGCCCGCTTTCGATTTATATAGATGGCCGGACATGAAAAGTCAGGCCACCATTTGCATGGCAGCCCGATCACTGGCGAATGCGGAAGGAGACCCTACCGTCTGACGGCGCGGCCCGCCGCGATCAACAGGCACGCGCCGATGAAGCCGATAACGAGATAGGCAACCCAGCCCGTATAGGCCATGCCGAAGGCCGCCAGAATGAAGTTCAGCACAAGGGCACCAACGATGCCGAGGACGATATTCGCGATCAGCCCCATCTGGCTGCTCATGAATTTCTCCGCCAGCCAGCCAGCAAGACCGCCGATAATGATCGCCGCCAGAATACCCACGCCGTTCAAGCTCATGACAACCTCCCCGCATTGAAAACGCTGCAGCGCCCTCAATGCGTGAAGAGACCGAAAGTTCCGAACGGCGGAGCGTCATCAGGCGTTCAATACCCGGCCGTAGGCGTCGAGCACGCTTTCCTTCATCATCTCCGAGAGTGTCGGATGCGGGAAGATCGTGTGCATCAGCTCTTCCTCGGTTGTTTCCAGGTTCATGGCGACAACGAAACCCTGGATGAGTTCGGTCACTTCGGCGCCGACCATATGGGCGCCCAAAAGCTCGCCGGTCTTCTTGTCGAAGATCGTCTTGACGAGACCCTGGTCCTCGCCGAGCGCAATCGCCTTGCCGTTGGCACCGAAGCTGAAGCGGCCGACGCGGATCTCGCGGCCGAGTTCCTTGGCCTTGGCCTCGGTAAGGCCCACGGAGGCAACCTGCGGGTCGCAATAGGTGCAGCCCGGGATCTTGCCCTTGTCGAGCGCATGTACACCGGGAACGCCGGCGATCTTCTCGACGCATATCACGCCCTCGTGCTCCGCCTTGTGCGCGAGCATCGGCGGGCCGGCGACATCTCCGATCGCATAGATCCCTGCCACGTTCGTCTTGCCGTAGCCGTCGGTGACGATGCAGCCGCGGCTAGTCTCGACGCCCAGCGCTTCAAGGCCAAGATTTTCGATATTGCCCTGCACGCCGACAGCGGAAATCAGGCGATCCGCCTTGATCTGCGTGACCTTGCCGTCCTTCGTTTCGACATGCGCGGTCACGTCGTTCGCACCCTTCTCAACCTTCGTTACCTTGGCGTCAGTGAAGATCTTCATGCCGCGCTTTTCGAGTTGCTTGCGGGCGAAGGCGGAAATCTCCGCATCCTCGACCGGCATGACCTGCGGCAGGAGCTCGACGACGGTGACATCGACGCCCATCGACCGGTAGAAGCTCGCGAACTCGATGCCGATCGCGCCGGACCCCATGACCAGCATGGTCTTTGGCATTTCCTCGGGCTTCATCGCCTCGAAGTAGGTCCAGATCAGCTTGCCGTCCGGCTCGATGCCCGGAAGTGCGCGCGGCCGGGCGCCAGTCGCGATGATGATGTGCTTGGCGGTATAGGTGCCTTCACCCTTGACGCCCTTCGGAACCGGATTTTGCGGCTGGACCGCCGGTTTCGAGGGCGCGCCGACGATAATCTCGCCGGGCTTGGTGAGCTTCGCCTCGCCCCAGATGACGTCGACCTTGTTCTTCTTCATGAGGAAGGCAACACCGCCGGTCAGCCGTGCAGAGACGGCGCGGGAGCGGCCGACGACCTCCTTGACGTTGGCGGTCATCTTGCCTTCGAGCGTCAGGCCGTAGTTCTTGGCGTGATTGGCATGGTCGAGAATTTCGGCCGAGCGCAAGAGCGCCTTGGTCGGAATGCAGCCCCAGTTGAGGCAGATGCCGCCGAGGTGCTCGCGCTCGACTATGGCTGTCTTCAAGCCCAGTTGAGCCGAGCGGATGGCGGTGACATAGCCGCCCGGGCCCGAACCGATAACGATGACGTCGTAATTCTCAGCCATGTGTTTCCTGCCTTTTGTCTCAAGCGACCTTTCGGGTGAAAAGCACCCAGTCGTGTTTCCTGCTGTCTTCGAAGAGCGGTACGGCTTCAATGCGCACCACCTCCTCGAAGCCGTTGATCCTGTAGAGTGCCTGAGCCCTTTCATTGTGGCTTTCGGTGATCAGGCTCACCGGCGCCGGCCCGGCGCGGGCAATTTCGTGCTCCAGCAATGCGCGGCCGATCCCCTCGCCGCGACGATGCTTGTAGACCCCAAGGCTATCGATGAACCAATGGCCCACGACCTGTCTCTGCAACGCCAGCAACGGGACGAGCACCGGATGTTTCGCCTCGATATCGCGGACGGAGGGATCGATCGCGTAGGAGACGGCTACACCCGCGATCTCATCCTCAACCTCGGCAACGATCGCGTCGCGCCATGTACCTAGCCCCTCATCTTCGCGAAGCTTGTTGCGGCCGTGCTCGAACGCCGTTTCGGCAACGCCGCGCATAACGCCGCCATACCAGAGCCACGCGGCAAATCCGTGCGAGGCGATGTCGATCAGGACGGCGAGCTCCGCTGCCTCGCCCCGCCTCGCCGGCCTAAGGGTCGCGCCAGCCGCCATGGTCAGAGCCCGAGCATCATCCGCACGACCGGTTCCAATCCCCGGCCGATCGCGCGGGTGTTGTCGGCGTCGAGATGCACGCCATCGAGCGGGGTGGTTTTCGCAACGGAGCCGGCATCGAAAAAGCCGCAGTCGAGTTCGTCGGCGAGATCGCGATAGAGCGGCGCCAGCATCGCCGACTGCTCGATAGCGCCCGCATACATTGCCGCGAAGGCGCTGTTGGCGGTTTCGCAAAGCGGCGGCGGCGAGACGATGAGGATATCCGGCCCCTCCTCGGCTTCGACCGGCCAGTCGTGCCGCCGGACGAGGTTGACGAGGCGCGCGATCCCTTTGACGGCGCCGAAGGCCGTGCCGTGGATCACCGGCTTCATGTCGTTGGTGCCGAGCAGGAAGATCATCAGATCGATCGGCGCGTGGCTATGGAGCACGGTCGGCAGGACACGCGCACCGTTGCGGTCGCAATCGGCGAGATGGTCGTCATAGGCCGTCGTGCGGCCGTTCAGCCCTTCGGCGATGACGTGCACGTCCGCACCGAGGGCCTTTTGCAGCACGCTCGGCCAGCGATCCTCCAACGCGTGCCGGCCGAGGCCGCCCGCGTCATAGCCCCAGGTCAGACTGTCACCGTAACAAAGGACTGTCTTCATCGCTTGTGCCCACGTTTTTGGGGGATGGACCGGCTCGAAAAAGCCGGTCCCGATCGCATCAGACCAGCATGCCCATCGGATTTTCGATGTAGCGCTTGAAGGCGGCGAGCAGTTCCGCACCGAGCGCTCCATCGACGCAGCGATGGTCGGTCGAGAGCGTGACGGTCATCATGTTGGCGATCACCATCTCCTTGTTCTTAACGATGACGCGCTCCTCGCCGGCACCGACCGCGAGGATCGTCGCATGCGGCGGATTGACGACGGCGGCAAAGTCCTTGACGCCCATCATGCCCATGTTGGAGACGGCAGTGGTGCCGCCCTGGTACTCTTCCGGCTTCAGCTTGCGCTCCTTGGCGCGCTTGCCGAAGTCCTTCATCTCGTTGGAGATGGCCGAAAGGCTCTTCAACTCCGCCTGGCGGATAATCGGTGTGATCAGACCACCGGGGATCGAGACAGCAACACCGACATCGGCATGCTTGTGCTTGACCATATTAGAGTCGGTCCAGGAGACGTTGGCGTCCGGAACGTCGCGCAGTGCCAGCGCCAGCGCCTTGATCACCATGTCGTTGACCGAGAGCTTGTAGACGGGCTTGCCGTCCTTTTCCGGAGCGGCGGCATTGAGCTGTGCACGAAGCGCAAGCAGAGCGTCGAGCTGGCAATCGATCGAAACATAGAAATGCGGGATCGTCTGCTTCGATTCCTGCAGGCGCTTGGCAATGGTCTTGCGCATGCCGTCATGCGGGACGAGCTCGTAGGAACCCGGCTCGAAGAGCTTGAGCACGGCGTCCTCGGACATGCCCTTTGCGAGCGCCGCCGGAGCGGGTGCAGCCGCTTGCGCAGGTGCGGCTGCCGGTTTGGCACCGCCGCCGGCGACGGCGGCCTCGACGTCCTTCTTGACGACGCGGCCATAGGGGCCGGAACCGGCGATTGCCGACAGGTCAATGCCGGCTTCCTTGGCAAGGCGGCGCGCCAACGGCGAAGAGAAGAGTCGCTTGCCATCGGCTGCGGCGGGAGTCGATACCGATGCTGCCGGCTGCGCCGCGGCCGGTGCCGCAGCAGGAGCGGGTGCAGCGGCAGGTGCCGTCGGGGCCGGTTCTTCGGCTTTGGCTGCCGGTGCCGGTGCAGCCGCGCCATTTCCGCCATTGCCGCCCTTCGCTGCCGTCGCCACGTCCTCGCCATCAGCCGCCAGAACGGCGATCAGCGCATTGACCTTGACGCCTTCCGTGCCGGCCGGCACGACGATCTTGGCGACCGTGCCTTCATCGACGGCTTCCACTTCCATGGTTGCCTTGTCGGTCTCGATCTCGGCGATGACGTCGCCGGACTTGACCTGATCGCCTTCCTTGACCAGCCACTTGGCCAGATTGCCTTCTTCCATGGTCGGAGAGAGGGCAGGCATCGTGATGTTGATTGGCATCGAAGCGCCCTCCCTTTATTTGTAGCAAACGGCTTTCACGGCATCGACGACCTCGGCGACACTTGGCAGCGCCAGTTTTTCGAGGTTGGCGGCATAGGGCATCGGCACATCCTTGCCCGCGATCGTCAGGATCGGCGCATCGAGATAGTCGAAGGCCTGCTGCATGACGCGGGTGGCGATCTCGGTGCCGACGGAGGACTGCGGGTAGCCTTCTTCGACGGTCACCAAGCGGCCGGTCTTCTTCACCGACTCGATCACCGTCGGAAGATCCATCGGGCGGATCGTGCGAAGGTCGATGATCTCGACATCAATGCCCTGCGCTTCGAGCTCGGCCGCAGCCTTGACCGCGTAGGTCATGCCGATGCCGAAGGAAACGATGGTTGCATCCTTGCCGACGCGATGAATGCGGGCCTTGCCGATCGGCAGCACGAAATCATCGAGCTTCGGAACCTCGAAGGAGTGACCGTAGAGAATTTCGTTCTCAAGGAAGATCACCGGGTTCGGGTCGCGGATCGCTGCCTTCAAGAGGCCCTTCGCGTCGGCGGCCGTGTACGGCATGACGACCTTGAGGCCCGGGATGTGGCTGTACCAGGCGGCATAGCACTGCGAGTGCTGCGCGGCGACGCGGGCTGCCGCACCGCTCGGGCCGCGGAAGACGATCGGCGCGCCCATCTGGCCGCCCGACATATAAAGAGTCTTGGCAGCGGAGTTGATGATCTGGTCGATCGCCTGCATCGCGAAATTGAAGGTCATGAACTCGACGATCGGGCGCAGGCCCGTCATCGCCGCGCCGACGCCGACGCCGGCAAAACCATGTTCGGTGATCGGGGTGTCGACCACGCGACGCGGGCCGAACTCCTGCAGCAAGCCCTGGGTGATCTTGTAGGCGCCCTGGTACTCGGCGACTTCCTCACCCATGACGAAAACGTCGTCACTGGCGCGCATCTCCTCGGCCATCGCATCGCGAAGCGCCTCGCGCACCGTCATCGAAACCATTTCCGTTCCGGCGGGGATAGCCGGGTCGGCAGGAATCTCCGCTTTCGGCTGAGCGGCAACCGGAGCCGGCGCGGCGGCGGGCGCTTCATTCGCAGCGGGTTTCGGAGCCTCGGCCTTCGGCGTTACGATGTCGCCGGCAGCCTCGCCGTCCTGCAGCAGCACGGCAATCGGCGTATTGACCTTCACGCCTTCCGTACCGGCGGCAATCAGGAGCTTGCCGATCGTGCCTTCATCAACGGCTTCCACTTCCATCGTCGCCTTGTCGGTTTCGATCTCGGCGATGACATCGCCCGAGGACACCTTGTCCCCCTCGTTCTTCAGCCATTTGGAGAGCGTGCCTTCCTCCATCGTCGGGGAAAGGGCGGGCATGAGAATTTCTACTGGCATGGTTGTCCCTCCCCGGATCAAAGCAGGATGTCGGTATAGAGCTCGGAGACATCCGGCTCCGGATCAGACTGGGCAAAATCGGCGCTGTCGGCAACGATGTCGCGGACATCCTTGTCGATCTGCTTCAGCTCCTCCTCGCTCGCCCAGCCCTTTTCGGTAAGCCGGGCCTTTACCTGCTCGATCGGGTCATGCTCGGAGCGCATCTTCTGCACCTCGTCCTTCGACCGATATTTCGCCGGGTCGGACATGGAGTGGCCGCGATAGCGATAGGTCAGCATTTCGAGGATGATCGGCCCCTTGCCGGAACGGCAATATTGAGCCGCTTCGTCGGCGGCCGCCTTGACGGCGCGAACATCCATGCCGTCCACCTGATAGCCGGGAATTCCGAAGGAGGCGCCGCGCTGCGAGAAATCGGTCTGCGCCGATGCACGGGACACGGACGTGCCCATGGCGTAGCGGTTGTTTTCAACGATGTAGATCACCGGCAGCTTCCAGAGAGCAGCCATGTTGAAACTCTCGTAGACCTGGCCCTGGTTGGCGGCGCCGTCGCCGAAATAGGTGAGGCTGACATTATCGTTGCCACGGTACTTGTTCGCGAAGGCAAGGCCGGTGCCGAGCGACACCTGTGCCCCGACGATACCGTGGCCGCCATAAAAATGCTTTTCCTTGGAGAACATGTGCATCGAGCCGCCTTTCCCCTTGGAAAGGCCGCCGCGACGGCCGGTCAGTTCGGCCATTACGCCGCGCGCACTCATTCCGCAAGCAAGCATGTGACCGTGATCACGGTAACCGGTGATGACCTGATCACCTTCCTTGAGCGCCATCTGCATACCGACTACGACGGCTTCCTGCCCGATATAGAGGTGACAGAAGCCGCCGATGAAGCCCATGCCGTAAAGTTGGCCAGCCTTTTCCTCGAAACGCCGGATCAGCAGCATTTCCCGGTAGGCTTTGAGGTCATCTTCTTTGGAGAATTCGGCGATCGTGCCGCCGGCGAAGTCCTTCTTTGCGGACTTGGCAGCGGTCTTGCGGCTGGAGACGGACGCGGATTTTCGCGGAGCCATTCATTCCTCCCAATGGTTAGCCTTCGCCGGCTACCATAGGGAAAGAAGAGCAACACAGCAATGCCATATTTGCATGGCTATTATTCTGCGCAACTCTTTGATTTACGAAGGGAATTTTCAATTAACCGACTTTTGGTTAATTCTTCCCACGATGAAAAATAACGATCTCATCGCTCCGCGACATGTTGAGCGCGAGGCGAGCCTTCTCATCCAGCATATCTCGTTCCAACGAACCGTCGCTCATCAGCTCGACCTCCTTTTCCAGGATTTTTCGCTGATGAGTCAGCTCATCCAATCGGGCTTGGCGCACGGCGATCTGTCGGTCGAACTCCTCTGTCGCCCTCAGGCCGTATCCTCCGTGGATCGAATGATAGCCGAAATAGGAAAGAAAGGCGACCGCCATGAGCGGCACAACCAGCCGCCCCAGTCTCCGTTTCTTGTGATGTCGTGTCCACATGGTCCATGCCCTGATACGCAATACGAGACGAGACTAACGTCGATTGATTAACCGACCGTTGACCATGAATAGCAGGAAAAAACGAAACCGCCTGCCGTGTGGCAGGCGGGTTGAGATTACGTCGATTTCAGATCGCGATGCACACGCCGGATTCGCCCCTCACCCTAACCCTCTCCACGCATACGGGGGATTTAGGCCGCCGAGCTATGCCGCTTGTCCCTTCTCCCCGCCTGCGGGGGAGAAGGTGCGGCAGGCGGATGAGGGACGGACGTTGCGCTTCTCCGCCTGCAATCAACCGCGCAGGATCGAGCGGCCGGCGTATTGCGCCTGCAAGCCAAGCTGCTCCTCGATGCGGATCAGCTGATTGTACTTTGCAAGTCGGTCGGAGCGCGCGAGCGAGCCGGTCTTGATCTGCCCGCAATTGGTGGCAACGGCGAGATCGGCGATCGTCGAGTCCTCGGTTTCGCCGGAACGGTGCGACATCACGGCGGTGTAGCGGGCCTTGTGCGCCGTCTCGACCGCATCGAGTGTTTCGGAGAGCGAACCGATCTGGTTGACCTTGACCAGGATCGAGTTGGCAACGCCCATCTTGATGCCGTCGCGCAGACGAGCCGAGTTGGTGACGAAGAGATCGTCGCCGACGAGCTGAACCTTGGAGCCGATCTTGTCGGTCAGCGCCTTCCAGCCGTCCCAGTCGTCTTCGGCCATGCCGTCTTCAATCGAGATGATCGGGTACTTGGCGGCGAGTTCGGCGAGATATTCAGCCATGGCGCCCGGCTCAAGCGTGCGGCCCTCGCCTTCCAGCACATACTTGCCATCCTTGAAGAACTCCGTCGAGGCGCAGTCGAGCGCGACATACATGTCCTCGCCCGGCTTGTAGCCGGCCTTCTCGATCGACTTCATGATGAAGTCGAGGGCGGCCGGCGCGGAAGCCAGGCCCGGAGCGAAACCGCCTTCGTCGCCGACATTGGTGTTGTGACCGTCGGCAGCCAATTGCTTCTTCAACGTGTGGAAGACTTCCGAGCCCATGCGCACGGCGTCCTTCAGCGTTTCCGCGCCGACCGGCATGATCATGAATTCCTGGAAGTCGATCGGGTTGTCGGCATGCGCACCGCCGTTGATGATGTTCATCATCGGAACCGGCAGGAGATGCGCGTTCGGACCGCCGACATAGCGATAGAGCGGCAGGCCGGCGGCTTCGGCCGCAGCCTTCGCAACCGCCAGCGAGACGCCGAGAATGGCGTTGGCGCCGAGGCGCGACTTGTTCGCCGTGCCGTCAAGCTCGATCATGGTTTTGTCGATCTGAATCTGGTTTTCGGCGTCGAGGCCGCCGATCGCCTCGAAGATCTCTCCGTTCACCGCTTCGACGGCGCGCTCGACACCCTTGCCGAGATAGCGGGTGCCGCCATCGCGCAGTTCGACTGCCTCATGTGCACCGGTCGAGGCGCCCGACGGAACAGCCGCACGGCCGAAGCTACCGTCTTCGAGATGAACGTCGACCTCGACGGTCGGGTTGCCGCGGCTATCCAGAATTTCGCGGCCGATGATGTCGATGATTGCAGTCATGATCTCTTCCCTGGTTAGGACGACGGATGGTCAGGCCTGTCTTAGTTCATGGCCCCGAAATTACAACGGCGCGCGAGATGCAAATGCCCATGCGCCATTGCGGTTCATGGAAATTTCACGAAGGCCTGTTCAGGCCTTGGCGATCTGATCGAAGGCAAGCAGCTTTTCGAGAAGCCGCGGCATGTCCTTCAAGTGCACCATATTGGGGCCATCCGAGGGCGCATTGTCCGGATCTTCATGCGTCTCGATGAAGACGCCGGCGACGCCGACGGCGACGGCAGCACGCGCCAAGGTCTCGACGAATTCGCGTTGACCGCCGCTCGAGCCGCCCTGCCCGCCTGGCTGCTGCACCGAATGGGTGGCGTCAAAGATCACCGGCGCGCCGAGCTCCGCCATGATCGGCAGCGAGCGCATGTCGGAAACCAGCGTGTTGTAACCAAAGGAAGCGCCGCGCTCGCACAGAAGAACGTTAGGATTGCCACTCATCGTAAACTTGGCGAGCACGTTCTTCATGTCCCAGGGCGCGAGGAACTGGCCCTTTTTGACGTTGATCGTGCGCCCTGTCTTGGCGGCCGCCACGAGCAGGTCGGTCTGCCGCGACAGAAAGGCCGGGATCTGCAGGATATCGACCGTCTCAGCCACGATCGCGCATTGCTCTTCGGTGTGAATGTCGGTCAGTACCGGAAAACCGAACTCCTTCTTGAGATCGGCAAAAATCTCCATCGCGCTATCGAGGCCGATGCCGCGCTTGCCGGAGAGCGACGTACGGTTCGCCTTATCGAACGAGGACTTGTAGACGAGGCCGAGCCCGAGCGACTTGCAAAGCTCGACGAGCTTTCCGGCCATCATGAAGGCGTGGTCGCGGCTTTCCATCTGGCAGGGGCCTGCGATCAGCGCAAGCCGCTCCTTCTGCGAAAAGACTACCTGTCCTGCACCCTCGCCGACGACAACCCTGGCATTCGTTTCCATCATCACACTCCAAATGCGAAAATCACCCCTTGCCCCGGCGCTTCCGGGACAATGAGGCGTCCGCCCATTTCTGCAAACTCGATATCGTTCTTGGCAAAAAGCGCTCGCGTCGCTTCGAGATCGGCGACACGGAACACGACGGCGCGCCCGCGCAAGCCGCGCTCGGCGCCGTTGACGGATCGGCCGAAGAAGGCCTCCATTCCGGCAACATTGAGCACCGAAATCTTGGCATTGCCGGCCTGAATGTCCATGCCGAAGGAGTGGGCGGAAACCTCGCGCTCATCGACGCCCTCCTGCAGCAAATACTGGAAATCGGTGGGATTTGGCTCAGACAGCACGACTTCAGTAATGCCGAGGACCCCGTTTCCATGACGGTGAAGCGCCGTTTGTTCCACCGGCAGGGCACGAATGCGCTGGCAGCTGAAGAGGAAGAAATCCGGGGAGCGGAGATCCGCGGCAAAAGCCAGCCGGAACGAGCCAAGGCCCTCGCGCCCATCCGGCAACCGCATCGGCCGAGAGAACTCCAGCATCTCGCCGCCGGACACGCCGCATGCACGGAACCGCATGTGATCGGACGCGGCGTCGGATGTTCCTACAACGATCGCCGAGAGGCCCTCCGGACCTTGACGGAAGCGGAAAGCCTGGTCGCGGGAGACAAAGACATTGCCGGCGAGCGCCGCAGCTTCGCACTCCTCACGTGACGCGATCGCAAGCGGCTCCAGATAGGTGTTGTCGGCGAAGAAGACGCACGCATTCTCGGTGCCGAAGGGATGACGCGCATCGTCGGCGACGACAAAGCCGAGATCGGTCAAGCGCCGCCTTGCCTGCGCAAGCTCAGCCACCGGCAGCACGACATGATCGAGCGGGCGGGTGATGCGCTGGGGTAAGCTCATGGCGTGTTCCCTGATGGCCGGTTCGTCGCTGTTTGCAACTTTTGCCCGCCGATTGCAAGCGCGGCCGGTTTGAGTAGGCGTCGGGCGGCACCGAAAACGGCAACGGCCGGTCCGTGAGGGGCCGGCCGCAGATAGCGAGAGTCCGATTTAGGCCGCATCAGACGAGGCGCGACTGCTCCAGCGCGGCCTCGATGAAGCTCGCGAACAGCGGGTGCGGATCGAGCGGCCGGGACTTCAGTTCCGGGTGGTACTGAACGCCGATGAACCAGGGATGGTCCTCATATTCGACCGTCTCAGGCAAGACGCCGTCCGGCGACATGCCGGAGAATACGAGGCCACAGGACTCCAGCCGCTCCTTGTAATCGACATTGACCTCGTAACGGTGGCGATGCCGCTCGGAGATATCCGTCGATCCGTAGATGCCGGCAATCTTGGTGTTCTGCTTGAGGGCGGCGCGATAGGCCCCAAGGCGCATGGTCCCGCCGAGATCGCCCGCGGCGGAGCGCTTTTCAAGTTCGTTGCCCTTCACCCATTCGGTCATCAGGCCGACAACCGGCTCCTTGGCCGGACCGAACTCTGTCGAAGATGCCTTCTCGATGCCGGCGAGGTTGCGAGCAGCCTCGACCACGGCCATCTGCATGCCGAAGCAGATGCCGAAATAGGGAACCTTCCGCTCGCGCGCAAAGCGGGCGGCGTTGATCTTGCCCTCGGAACCACGCTCACCGAAGCCGCCGGGAACGAGGATGCCGTGGACTTTTTCAAGATAGGGCGCCGGATCCTCCTTCTCGAAGATTTCCGACTCGATCCATTCGAGCTTGACCTTGACGCGGTTGGCGATGCCACCATGGTAAAGCGCTTCGATCAGCGACTTATAGGCGTCCTTGAGGCCTGTATACTTGCCGACAATGGCAATCGTAACTTCACCTTCCGGCGTGCGGATGCGGTGGGCGACGTCTTCCCAAGCCTCCATCCGCGGCTTCGGCGCCGGCTCGATGCCAAAGGCGGCGAGAACCTCGTTGTCGAGGCCTTCCTTGTGATAGGCGATCGGCACGTCATAGATCGAGGCGACATCGAGCGCCTGGATGACGGCGGACTGACGAACATTGCAGAAGAGCGACAGCTTGCGGCGCTCGGCTTCCGGGATCTCGCGATCGGCGCGAACGAGCAGGATGTCGGGATGGATGCCGAGTGCCTGCAGTTCCTTGACCGAATGCTGCGTCGGCTTGGTCTTGAGTTCGCCGGCCGCCGGGATATAGGGCATCAGCGTCAGATGGACATAGACGGCGGTGCCGCGTGGCAGATCGTTGCCGAGCTGGCGGATCGCCTCCATGAAGGGCATCGCTTCGATGTCGCCGACGGTGCCGCCGATCTCGCAGATGACGAAGTCGTAATCGTCATTGCCCTCGGTGACGAAATTCTTGATTTCATTGGTGACGTGCGGGATCACCTGAACTGTCGCGCCGAGATAGTCGCCGCGCCGTTCCTTGTCGATGATGTTCTTGTAGATCCGCCCGGTGGTGATGTTGTCGGTCTTCGTTGCCGAACGCCCCGTGAAGCGCTCGTAGTGACCGAGATCGAGGTCTGTCTCCGCTCCGTCGTCGGTGACGAATACCTCACCGTGCTGGGTCGGGCTCATCGTGCCCGGATCGACATTGAGGTAAGGGTCGAGCTTACGCAGTCTCACCCGGTAGCCACGCGCCTGCAGCAGCGCTCCGAGAGCGGCTGCAGCGATGCCTTTTCCGAGGGAGGAAACCACGCCGCCAGTGATGAATACATATCGCGCCATGGGAGTCACCGGATACCTTTTCACAAACGATTCCGCCACCGAAAAATTCGTTTTCAGGAATTTTTCGTCTTGGGAGAGGACGGATTTCACACAAAACAAAACCGGCGGATGAAGCATCCGCCGGTGGGTTCTTCTGATTTGCGACCTTACTGGCCGCTCGGAACTTGCGATCCCGTATTGCCGTTGGCGCCGTTTGCAGGCGCTTGCGGCGCCGGTGCGGCACCGGCGGGTGCCTGGCCCGCGGGGGCGGCACCATTGGCCGGCGCATTACCGTTAGCCGGCTGTTGCGTGTTTCCGCCAGCCGGAGGTGTCTGCTGCCCGCCTCCGAGCGAATCGAGGACGCCGCCGCCGCTCGAGCTCGTGCCCGGGATCCGGTCGAGAATGTCGGTCGCTTGCGGCTCGTAACGGGAGAGAATGCCCATTGCCAGCGCCAGACCGAAGAAGAGGAAGGCGAGAACGGCAGTCGTGCGGGTAAGCGCGTTGGCCGTACCACGGGCCGACATGAAGCCCGAACCGCCGCCAATGCCGAGACCGCCGCCTTCGGAACGCTGAATGAGGACGACGCCGATCAGGGCGACGACGACCATGAGATAGATGACGAGTAGTACGGTCTGCATCAGCTTCCAGTCCTGCCCTCTTGGGCACACGAATCAAACCCGGCGCGAAACACGGCAAGGCCGGGCGCAGTTTGGCGCCTCTTTATACCAAGCCGTTTGCTATTCCAAGCCCCTGTCCCGCGCGGGAGAGCAATCAGGCGGTCAATTCTTCATATGCCCTGTAGATGGCGAGGAAGTCGTCCGCTTTCAAGCTCGCGCCACCGATCAGGGCACCGTCCACATTGGCAACACCCATCAGTTCCTTGGCGTTGCCGGGCTTGACCGAACCGCCGTAAAGAATGCGCATCTTGCCGCCTGCGGCTGCGAAGCGCGAGACCAGTTCGCTGCGCATGAAAGCATGCGCTTCCTCGACATCGGATGCCGTCGGCGTCAGGCCGGTGCCGATCGCCCAGACGGGCTCGTAGGCGATGACAGTGTTTTCCGCCGTCGCGCCATCCGGCAGGCTTTCCGCGAGCTGGCGCTTCAGGACGTCGAGCGTCTTGCCGTCCTGACGCTCGTCGCCGGTTTCGCCGATGCAGACGATGGCGACAAGGCCGGCCGCATGAGCCGCTTCGGTCTTGGCGCGCACCAGCGCGTCGCTCTCGGCATGATCGGTGCGGCGTTCGGAATGCCCGACGATGACATAGGTGCCGAAGCAGTCGGCGATCATCTCGGCGGAGATATCGCCCGTGTGGGCGCCGGATTGTTTCGGATGGCAGTCCTGGGCGCCGATCATCAGAGGGCTGTCGTCACAAAGCGCGGTCGCGACGTAGAGCAGCGTTGCAGGTGGGCAGATCAGCGTCTCCACCTTTTCGGACAGACTGCCCTTGACGCCCTCCGCCATCGCCTTGATCTGGTCGAGCGAGGCGCGTGTTCCGTTCATCTTCCAGTTTCCGGCAACGAGCGGGCGGATAGCGGGCGTCATGAAATTCCTCCGTATCGGGTCTCTTTCTCGGCAAGCGGCCTAGCAAATCGTCCGGGCAAAAAAAAGCACCCGCCACGGAATAATCCGGTGCTTGCCACCTAAGGTGCCCGTTCGTCGAACCAGGGAGCGAATAAAAGCCGAGCTTTGGGCGTCTTATACTGGTGACTGTACGGTGCCGAAGAGGAATTGGCTTCCTTCATCCGGAGAGCGCCATGCTGCGCAACAGCGAGAGCGGATTTGGAGCGGTGACGATCGTCCTCCACTGGGCGATTGCGGTGCTGATCCTTGGCCTCCTCCTTCTCGGCTTCGTCATGCGGCGCACCGAAATCGATCCGGCTTTGCAGTTCTCCCTCTATCAGTGGCACAAATCCTTCGGCTTCACGGTGCTGGGGCTGGCGGTCCTTCGGGCTGTGTGGTGGTCCATCGAACGCAATCCAGCTCCCCCTCCGGGCCTCGGCCCACTGGAGCATATGGCGGCCCAGATCATGCATCGGGCGCTGATCGTTCTCGGGCTGATCGTAGCGCTTGCCGGCTGGGCGGTCGCATCGACCTCGACGCTGAATATTCCAAGCTTCTTTTTCAATTTTATCGTCATTCCGCATCTGCCGCTGCGGCAATCGGAAGCTTCGGAGGCGTTCTGGACCTTCGCGCACGCGCTGCTCGCTTATCTTACGCTTGGGCTGGTCGCGGGGCACGCGGCGGCGGCGTTCTACCATCATTTTCTGCGACGAGACGAAGTCCTTGTCCGCATGCTTCGCCCTGCCCGCCGCCCAAGCGATGCCAGGACGTTCAACACTCACGAGAACGACGACACCATCGTCGAGAGGAAATGACCCATGATGACTCCACGCAGGCCCGTTTTTAAAGCGATATGGTCGTTCGCCCTCCTCGCCATGGCAACGACGCCGGCGGCTGCCGCGGCCGCGCCGACGCTTGCCGACGCGGCTGGCAACTACCGCATCGCCAACTCTTCGACCGTCCAATTCAGCGTCGCGCAGGCTGGAGGCGGCGGCGGCATCGCCGGCAAATTCGCAAAATTCTCGGGCGGCTTCCGGATAGATGGCAACAACATAGAGCGATCCTCGGTCGAGTTCACCCTCTATCCAGAGAGCGTAAGGTCCAGCGAGCGACGGATCGAGGACTTCCTGCGCTCAAGCGCCGTCTTCGACACGGCCAACTATCAGACGGTGACCTTCCGATCCACCAGCGTCACACAGACTGGAGCCGATTCGGCAACCGTAGTGGGTACGCTGACGGCGCGCGGCAAGGCCCGCAAGGAGCGCTTTGAGGTGACGCTCACCGACTGGAACAAGCGCTCGATCGCTTTTACCATCCGCGGCAGCATCCGCCGCGCACCCTACGGCATGGACGTCGGAACACCCATCTACTCCAACGTGGTCGAGTTCGACATGAACATAAGGGGCCAGAAGCGCTGACCGTCCGGCCCCGATCCGCGAGCGCTTACGACAAGCGGTCTCCGTGTGTCGTACGAGTGGCAACAGACACCGAGACGTTCGCGGCCAAGCGGGACCGATGCGGCCGCGCCCAAATCAGAGCCAGGGGGCGCAGCCGCACCAGAGGCGGTCGGCCGGTCAGACTGACCTGATCTCCGTCGCCCAGCGGTGTCCATGCCTCCAATGATAGGTGACACGCACAGCCTCGCCCCGACGCATCCGTGCCGAATCGAAGGCCCGGGTACTCATGCGAAAGAGATGATCGTTCAGCATGATGGTGTTATGGCGCGGATAGACGTGCTCGATCGTGCCAGACACGGTGGCGGCGCTGGCTGCACCAGCCCCAAACCCGATGAAGACCACCAGCACGGTCGATTTCACAAAGGTGCTCATGACTTCTGCTCCTCTGGATGGATCAGCAGTTGCCCATCTCAATACCGGCGACTACTTCGCCGCCACGACCTTGGAAGCGATCATCGAGCCGCCGTGCTTCAGGTAAGTGACGCTCACCTTTTCGCCGACCTTGAGCTTCTTGAGGTCGAACTTGGCGGGCAGCGTGAATGTCTCGCCGCTCTGAAGAACGATATCGTTCTTGGCCGGGTCGATCGTCTTGATCGTGCCAGTCATCGTTGCGGCGAAGGCCGGGGCCGCGAGCATCGCAGCGAGCAGCGCGGCGGGAATGGCGCGTTTGATCATAATGGTAGTTCTCCATTGCTCTTCTTGACGGGGGCTGTAACAGGCCCCGATCGCTCAGATTATCGCCCGCCGTACATTGTCGGACGTTGGCCCCGCGCTTACGGATTCGTAAGGATGTCGGAATCGGCAATGGCAGAGGGGGATGAGGGAAAATGTGCGTGGTGTTCGGTCGGCCTCCCGCGGCTCAGCCGCTGCGCGCCATGCTCGGGCCAGGGAAATCGATCTCAACAACGAGTCCCGGGCGGTTGTCCGCGAGAGTGACCTTGGCGCCATGCAGGTCCGCAATGGCTGCCACGAGGCTGAGACCCAATCCGCTGCCCGGCGTCGAACGCGATTTTTCGAGCCGGTAGAGACGATGAAACACGTTCTCGCGCTCACTTGCGGGAATGCCTGGGCCGTTGTCGGCGACAACGATCCGCGGGCCTTCTTGACCGCCTTCCAAGGCGACACGGATCATTGTGCCCGTCGGACAATGGCGAATGGCATTCTCGATGAGATTGACGACAAGCTGGATGAGCAGTTCGCTATCCCCGCTGGCGAGCGGGCCGTCGTAGCCTGACACATCGACAGCAAGCACATCGCCGGCATCCTCCACGACCGGTCGATAGATGTCGGCGACCTCCGTCACCAAGCTTCCGAGGTCGACCGCATGGAAGCGCTCGCGCCGCGCCCCCGCCTCTATCTGGGCGATACGCAGGAGTGCCTCGAAGGTTTCGACGATGACATCAAGCTCCTCGAGTGAGGCGCCGATCTCGCGGCGGAACGCAGAGGCGTCAGTGGCCGTTCTCAAAGCAATGTCGAGTTTCTGCCGTAGCCTGCCGATGGGCCGCTTGAGATCGTGTGCGATGTCAGTCGAGGACTGGTCGACGCGCTCGATGAGGCGCTGCAGGTGATCAAGCGTGCCGTTGATCTGCTCGGCGACACGATCGAGGTCGTCCCCCGAGTAGCGCCGCGCGACCCTTTGCCCGAGCCGGCCATTGGCAACCGCGGTGAGCGCACCGGAGATCGCATCGATCTGCATTTGCGCGCGTCTTGCGATCAACACGCCCGATGCCGTGGCCAGGATGACCAGTGCTGCGAGTTCCCAGAGCAGTCCGCCAAGCAGCGTCGACTGAACCACCCGCAGTTCCTTGTCACTGTCGCCGACAAGAAGGGTGCCCTGTGAGAGGGGCGTCCAGAGCGCGTAATAGGAGTCCTCCGGGTTGCTTCGGCCGCTGACGCGTTCCAATTCGGTTTCCTTGAGGATCCGCCAGTCGCGGAAGGCCGGGATTCCGCTGACATTGCCTGCCACGGGAGTCCCCGCCCCGTCGACGAGCAGCAATATGGTGCCCATTGCGCGCCGCGATGCTGCCTCCCGCTTGACGACCTCGGTAACCTCCGCAAAGCCGTCATTGCTGTCGATCGCCGAGAGTGCATCGCGATTTTCGATCACCCTCAACTTGATCCGCTCCTCGAGCCCTGCGCTCAACTGCCAATAGATGATGGACACCCCCGCGAGCACCGTCGATCCGATCAGCAGAGCGAAGATCACCGACAGACGGGCTGCGGTGCGGCTGAACAGTTCAGATGTGGTCGTCAATGCTGTAGCCTGCACTCCGGACGGTGTGGATCAATTCCTTCTGAAACGGCTTGTCGATCTTGGCCCGCAGACGCGAAATGTGGGTCTCGACAACGCTGGTCTTGGGATCGAAATGGAAGTCCCAGACGCGCTCCAGCAGCATCGTTCGGGTGAGCACCTTGCCTTTGTTGCGCATCAGCACCTCGAGCAGCCGGAACTCTCGCGGCTGAAGTTCGACCACTTCGCCGGCGCGACGAACGACGCGACGGATAAGGTCCATCTCGAGGTCCGATATCCTCAAAACCGTTTCCTCCTCCTTGAGCGGTGAGCGGCGGCCGAGCGCATTCACGCGCGCCAAAAGCTCCGCAAAGGAAAACGGCTTGGAAACATAGTCGTCGCCGCCCGCCTCGAACCCCTTGACGCGGTCGTCTACGCCCCCGAGCGACGTGAGGTAGAGCACAGGGGTCGGCCTGCCGGCGGCCCGAAGCGCCTTCACGAGCGCAAGGCCATCGAGCCCAGGCAGCATGCGGTCGACGATCAGGACGTCATAGTCTTCCGTCGTCGCATGGATCAGGCCGTTCCGGCCGTCTCCCACGACATCGACGCAATGGCCTTCTTCGGTGAGACCGTTCCTGATGTAAGACGCTGTCTCGGCATCGTCCTCGATGACAAGCACTTTCATGTCTGCACCATTCAAGTGACAGCCGTCGTGTGTATCGGTCCATGTCGACCGCGCTGTCGGGCATCGAGCCACGCAATGAAATTCCGGCACATCCGAGGCTAACAGATGCCGCCTTTCGAGGACACGGACAATCGATTACATTTTGGTAAAGTTCGGGCCTTGGCCAAAGCCGCGAGCCGTCGCATGGTCGCGCCTTGGATCACGATGTTTTAAGGTCGGTCGACCTAAAATCATCGTGATCGGTTGCAAGAAGCCAGCGCGGGATGCGGGCGGAAAACCGCGTACACTTTCCCTCATCCCCGCTAGATATGGGCAATGCGCCGCCAGAAATCCGACATCATTGCCGGATCGCGCAAGGCTTCCAGCTTTGCGCAGCAGGGGAAAGATGCTGCGAAGGTCTGCGGGCTCATGCGGAAATCGCTGCATGGATTTACGGCGCCCCCGGCGTCCACCACGATGCGGTCAAGCTCGTCCAGGAGCTTGGATGTTGCTTCACCGCGATTGGCAAAATCCAATGTCAGGGCGAAGCCGGGTCGTGCGAAGGAAAGAAGGCCGCGCGAGACGATGTCTCCAAAGCGTCTCAGCACCGTCAGGAACGAAGCATGCCCAGCGCGCCGCGCTGCTTCCAATAGCCGTGCCGTGATCTCGGGCGCATTCTCCGAAGGATAGACACTCTGATGCTGGCACGGCCCCCCTGGGCCATAGAGCCGATTCCAGGAGCCGATCGCGTCCAGCGGATAGAAGTAGGAGCTCCATGTAACGGTCGACACGGTCTCGGCGGGCCTTTCCCGACGAAAACGGTATTCGTTCACGGCCCTCATCGTCATCGTGTCCAGGGGATTAAATGGAAGCGCGAACGGCACCGAAAGCGGCAATCTCTTGGGAACGTCTGGCAACTCGCAGGATCCATCTGCGTGGTCGCCGGCAAGAAATACGCCCCTTCCCATCCGACGCCCGGTCGCGAGCTGGTCGATCCAGGCAATGGAGTATTCATGCTCTTCATCGACGCGCTCGACGCGTGCGAAATATTCGTCGAGATTGCCGAAGCGGATCACATGCCGCTGGATATGCGGCGACGGCACTTTCATGAGCTGAAGGTCGACGTCAAGGATCAGGCCCGTCAGCCCCATGCCCCCGATGGTCGCGGCAAAGAAGTCGGCGTTTTCCTCGGCTGAGCAAACCAGCCGCTCGCCGGTCGAACGCAAGAGGGTAAGGCGCTGGACATGATTGCCGAAGGCGCCGCGTGCGTGATGGTTCCTGCCGTGGACATCATTGGCGACGGCACCGCCGACTGTCGCGAAAGCAGTACCCGGTGTGACCGGCAGAAAGAAGCGGTGCGGGATCGCTCGCAGAAGAATGTCATGGAGGGTGACGCCGCCCTCGCACGAGATCCGGCCCGTTCCCGGATCAAAGGACAGGATGCGGTTGTGTCTCGAACCGTCAATGAGAGTGCCGCGATCGTTGCTGCGGCAGTCGCCGAAACTCAGGCCACTGCCCAAAGGCAGGTATGCCATCGGTTCGATCGTGCCGATCCGATCCTCGAAATCATCCGGCGACACGGTCCGTTGCGGCCGACGCCCGATCCAGTTGGAACCGCCCAACTCAACCATCTTCATGCTGATCCATTCTATCGGCTGGCGATCCAGTTCAGCGCATCGCGCCAGTCGGTCATGCGAACCGGTGTGCCGTGCGACCCCGTCTCGAACAACACGAACCGCGTCGGATAATCCTTGGCCTTGAGCGAGCGATAGAGACCCACCTGATCCTCGGCACGATAGACGCTGTCGAGGCTGCCATGGCTGAAGAACATCGGCAATCTCGCCTTATAGGCGGCGCTTTTTGCAAAGTTCGGATCGACGGCACCGCCCATGATCATCATGCCTCCGAGCGCCGCAACCGCTGACTGTTCGCGTGCGACGCCCCAGCAGATGAAGCTCCCCATCGAGGCGCAGGAAAGCACGACCGGCCGGCCGCCGGAGCGCTCGGCGGCGAACCGGATGAGGGCCGTGATGTCGGCGACACCTTCCGCATCGAAGGACCGAACGCTGGGCGCATAATAGGTGCCGCCATTGGCGGCGGCGAGATTCTTGAGGCGATTGAAGTTGCCGCCGAAGGAAAAATCGTTGGCACCAAGACGCCGGTCGCCGCCGCGGCCGTGGATGAAAATCACCGTGAATGCCGCACCGCGATCGGGGCCAACGCGCATGACATCGAGCCGCCGTCCGCCAAGGTCGAGTGTCTCGTTGACCTGCGCGCTCTTGACGCCGAGGGAGACATAGGCATGCTTGACGCGCCGTTCCGGGATCTGGTCGCGCTCGTTGATATCACGCAGTTCCTTGTAGTCGATGACGCGGAAATCGCCACCATCGGCCTCTTCAAGCACGTTGCCATAGGCGAACAGTTCGTCCTTGTATGGCTTCAGCGCCGCTGCCTCGGCAGCGAAGCCGACAACGAGAAAGCTTGGAAAAAGAAGCGCGGCCATCAAGCGCCCGACGGAAAAAACAGTTGTGGACATAATCAGCCGACGGCCTCCCTCGTTCGGTAGATGCCTTGCCATCGCCATTTCCGCAAAGCAACACTGAAACAGATTGCCCACGCTCTTACGGTATTCTGCCTGCTCAAGATACCGGAATTCGCCTTTTGTTCGCGCCTGGCGCAAGACTTTGGCAAAATTCGGGTGATTCGCGCGACACAGAGATGGCGGCAGCGTCCAGCACTTGCTATGGGCCTTCGCGACGCCAGACGATAGGAACGATCTGAACGACCCCATGGACGACAGCAGCGACCTCTTTTCCGCAATGCCCCCGAAGCCGAAGCCGGCGGAAGCCAACGCGCCTGCGCGCAAGCCGGCGCCACCGACCGGCGGCGAAGCACCGCGCCCTGCACCGAGAAGCAGCGACGGCAGCGACTACGACGCCTCGGCGATCGAGGTGCTCGAGGGCCTCGAGCCTGTGCGGCGCCGTCCCGGCATGTATATCGGCGGTACCGACGAGAAGGCGCTGCATCATCTCTTCGCCGAAGTCATCGACAACTCGATGGACGAGGCGGTCGCGGGACACGCGAATTTCATCGAGGTCAGCCTTGATGCCGAAGGTTTCCTGACGGTTACCGACAATGGCCGCGGCATCCCGGTCGAGAACCATCCGAAGTTCCCGAACAAATCGACGCTCGAAGTGGTAATGACGGTGCTGCACGCCGGCGGCAAGTTCGACGGCAAGGCCTACGAAACCTCCGGCGGTCTGCATGGCGTCGGTGTCTCGGTCGTTAACGCGCTGTCAGACTCTCTCGAGGTCGAGGTCGCGCGCAACCGCAAGCTCTACCGTCAGCGCTTTTCGCGCGGGATCCCACAAGGGGGCCTCGAGGATCTTGGCGACGTTCACAACCGTCGCGGCACGAAAGTGCGCTTCCATCCGGATCCGCAGATCTTCGGACCGCACGCACATTTCGAGCCTGCGCGGCTTTTCCGCATGGCCCGCTCCAAGGCCTATCTCTTCGGCGGCGTCGAAATCCGTTGGTCCTGTGATCCATCGCTGTTGCCGGAAGGTTCGGAGATCCCGGACAGGGCGGTCTTCCATTTCCCGGGCGGGCTGAAGGACTATCTCGCCGCGACGCTCGGCAAGGAATTCACCGTCACGCGCGAAATCTTTGCCGGCAAGTCGGAAAAATCCGGCGGCCACGGTTCGCTTGAGTGGGCTGTCACTTGGTATGGCGGCGATCAGCAGGTGCATTCCTACTGCAACACGATTCCGACCCCGGAAGGCGGAACGCACGAGGCGGGCTTCCGCATTGCGCTCACCAAGGGGCTCAAGAACTATGCGGAGTTGACCCAGAACAAGCGGGCGGCGATCATCACCACGGACGACGTGATGATCTCGGCGGCCGGCATGCTCTCCGTGTTCATCCGGGAGCCGGAATTCGTCGGCCAGACCAAGGACAAGCTGGCGACCGTCGAGGCGCAGCGCATCGTCGAAAACGCCCTGCGCGATCCCTTCGACCATTACCTCGCCGACAATCCGGCGGAGGCTGCGAAGCTTCTCGACTGGGTGGTCGAGCGCGCCGAGGAGCGTGTTCGCCGGCGCAAGGAAAAGGAAGTCAACCGCAAGACGGCGGTGCGCAAGCTGCGGCTGCCGGGCAAGCTCGCCGACTGCTCGCAGAACACGGCGGAAGGTGCGGAACTCTTCATCGTCGAGGGCGACTCGGCAGGCGGGTCGGCAAAGCAGGCGCGCAACCGCGCGAACCAGGCCATCCTGCCGCTCCGCGGCAAGATCCTGAACGTCGCCAGCGCCGGGCGCGAAAAGCTCAGCGCCAACCAGCAGATCGCCGATCTCATCCAGGCGCTCGGCTGCGGCACGAGATCGAAATATCGGGATGAGGACCTGCGCTATGAGCGCGTCATCATCATGACCGACGCCGACGTCGACGGCGCGCACATCGCGTCGCTGCTCATCACCTTCTTCTATCAGGAGATGCCGGAGCTCATCCGAGGCGGCCACCTCTACCTCGCGGTCCCGCCGCTCTATCGTCTAAGCCAGGGCTCGAAGACGTTCTATGCGCGCGACGACGCGCATCGCGAAGAGCTGATGCGTACCGAGTTCAACGGCCGCGGCAAGGTTGAAATCGGGCGATTCAAAGGTCTCGGTGAGATGCTGCCTGCGCAGCTCAAGGAAACGACCATGGATCCGGCTAACCGGACGCTGCTCAAGGTCGAGATCGACGACGTGGATTTCGAGGGCACGCGCGAGGCTGTCGACAATCTGATGGGAACCAAAGCCGACGCCCGCTTCCGCTTCATACAGGAACGTGCCGTTTTCGCCGACAATCTGGACATCTGAGCAGAGCATCGCCGACTGCATGCGCGTCCGATCCGGACGCGCCGTCGTGCTCAGGCGGTCTGCCGGACCGGCTTTTCCATGAACAGGCTCAAGGGATCGGGCAGATAACTCCCGAACGGCGGACGTTCCACGTAGCCGAGCGCCTTGTAGAGGCCGATCGCCTCCGGCTGGTAGATGCCGGTCTCCAGCCGGATTGCGACCAGCCCGAGCGTCTCGGCCTTGGCTTCAAGGGCGGCAAGTAGAAGTTTGCCGATCTTGAGGCCCCTCGCTTCGGGATCGACAAACATCCGCTTGATTTCAGCCGTGCCGTCCCCTGCTTCCACGAGCGCGCAGCAGCCGACGATTTCATCGTCGCGCCGCGCGACGAAAAAGGAAACGGTCGGCTTTTCCAGCGTGGAGAGATCGACAAGGTGATTGCTTTCGGCAGGGTAAAGCGATGCCGCGTAGGTATCGGACAATTCGAGCAGGCGCACGACGGCCGGCTGGCGGGGGCTTTCCTCGGCAACGATTACAGCGGTCAATTTCAATTCCTTGAAAGAAGTCTTGTGTAGCGACATGCGTGGCAATGGATAGCGCGGTGTTCCGGACTGTCCAATACGACAAATGACGCAAGATTGCGGTCGGGGATCTCAAAACCGGTAACAAGCGGCAACAATTTTTTCCGCTGGCGCAATAACTTTGCCCCACTCCGGAAAGAATCAGTCAGTCATAACAACGACCAGATCGTGCAGCCGCAGCCCGCTCAAAGACCGGAGAGACCATGAAAGCCGCGCTCATCGTCATGACCATCCTCGGCTGCGACGACAATGTCAGCCAGTGCCACTATATCTCGACCGTCAAGGGCAACTGGCAGTCGATCGCCCATTGCTATACGGAATCCGAGCAGGAACTGCCCAAGTTTTCCAACAACAACTATCCGGTCGTCGTTGCCGTGTGCGAGACTTCGGGACCGGACATGATGGCATCCGCCGTCCCTCAACCGGACAGCGCCGCCCCACAGCAGACGTCTCCGTTGCCACCACAAACACCAGCGCAACCGCAGGCGATTGAAGCGAAGCCGGGCATGCCGAAGCGCGCCTTAGCACTGCTCACTGGTGCCGTTCCGGATCGGGAGAGGCTAAAGGCGATCGTCAGCGCGCCCGTCCACTACATCGAGGATGGTTATTCCTGGGTTGCACGCCGTTTCGGCGACTGATCCTTTCAGCCTCAATCCCGACCGAAGTGCTCAAGCGGCATGTCGGGCGGCCAGCAGCGCGTAGTTGCGAGCCCTTTGCCGCTGTTCAGCGAAGGCAAGGCGTTCCACGAGCTCGGCCATCGCGCACAAGGCTGCCGAAGGTCTCGACTGCCGGCGAATGAAGGAAAGCAGAGCGGCGGCGACGGATTGCGGTGTGCCGTCCGCGGCTTCGCCCAGGTCCCTTCGCCAGAGAAGCACGGCCTCCGCGAAAGCCTCGCTCACGTCCCTCCCGAGCCCAGCACTTTCGAACAGGGCGCGGATCGGGTGCACGCGGCCGCCTGAAAGGATCGCGCGGACGCGCTTCTCCGCGACACCGGAAAGATCGACGATTGCGGCGGAGAAGAATTCCGTTCTGCCGCTGCAAAGTGCGTGCAGGAGGAAAGCGGGCGTCAAGCGACCTGCCTCGCGCAGATGGGCGGCGAGTTCAGGCAACTCCTTTTGCGAGGCTGCCTCGATGATGACGAGTGCCGCCATGTCGCAGGCCTCTCGGGCAACGCGCTGCACCCGCCCCTCCCCGATCGCGGCTTGCACGAGTCCGCAAAGCGTGAGCGCGGCGCCGACCTTTTCGACAAGCGCATGGCGGGCCTCGCTCGGCAGGTCGGCGCGTGCCAGCAACCGATCGCGGACAGCCGCTGCATCGCCAAGACGGCTGGCTATCCTCTTCAGCGACCAGCGCGTCAGCATTGCGCCTTCGTTCTCAAGCAGGATCAACGCCTCTTCCTCGCCGC
Organism: Sinorhizobium terangae; assembly: GCF_029714365.1. NCBI lineage: Bacteria > Pseudomonadati > Pseudomonadota > Alphaproteobacteria > Hyphomicrobiales > Rhizobiaceae > Sinorhizobium > Sinorhizobium terangae. The sequence continues at coordinate 1,116,215 of NZ_CP121659.1, read as the reverse complement.
CGATTTCCGCGATAGCCGCAGCGACGGAGCGGGACACGGTGCTGCGCGCCGCGATCAAGGCGCGCGTCTCGGCCGTTCCCCGCGCGGCCAGATCAACGAGGTCTTCATCGGTCAATACCGGTGAGCGGGAAATGGCGAGATAGGCAATCTCGGGCTGGTCTTCCGCGAGCGCCACGATTATGGCACGCGGAACCGTGAAGCAGTCGGCAAGCGCCTCGACCAGGGCGTGTCGCACTCTCGGCGAAGGATCATCGAGCAGGAAGGTCATCGCCATTTCGGCGGCGCGCCGGTCGATCCCGTTCGTCCCGGCCTCGATGTAGGCGCGCCCCAGTGCGCTTGCGGCGCGGGCGCGATCGCTCGTTCTCGCCGTTTCCGCCCAGCGAAGAAATGCTTGTATGATCACCTACGCCCCACTAGACACCGAACAGCCCCAATGTTCGAAGCCTACCGGTCAAAGGTTTAAGATTGGTTCACCATGTCTGTTAACCGCCAGCAAGCCATTAAGCCGCTGCTCTATCTGCCGGCATCCGCACCGCTCCCGGAGGCGGATATCCTCGGTGCAATTCAAGCCATCGTCTTCGACGCAACCGGTGGAGGCGACATGCGGGATATGGCTTCGGAGGCGGCCCCCGCCCGTACGGCCTCGTGGCTCCGCTTCGTCCGCATCGGACCGGTCGAGAACATCACCGAGGCGGACCTCGATGGAGTCCTTGCGTCGAGGATCGACGGCATCGTCCTTGCTGGATGTCGCGGGCCCGCCGATGTCCAGAAGCTGGATGTGCAGTTGAAGGTTGCCGAAGCGATCGCCGGCATCGCGGAGGGGAGCCTAGAAATTCTGGCGGAGTATGCAACGCCGGAAAGCGTGTTGTCTCCCAACTCGCTGAAAGGCGTTTCGCCACGCCTCAAGGGGGTCATCTTCAGCGCGGCATTGCTCGCCGAATCCGCCGGCTGCGCCCTGCCCTCCGAGGAAATGGACGCGGCACCGGTGATTGTCGCCGGCCGCGCCGCGGTTGTGCTCAGGGCACGCGAGGCCGGCATTGCCGCCTATGACGTGTTGCCGGGGGACGCCAACGACGAGGCCGTCGTCAGACGATATTGCGCGACGAGTGCGAGGAACGGCTTTTCGGCCGTGGCCGCACAGTCGTCGCGGCAGGTCGCCCTGCTCGATCCCGCCTCGCTGTCGTCTCGGAACTCTGCTGGCGTCGACCGATAGAGCTAGCGCAGCGCGGACAGCGATATGGTTTCAGCGCCGGGGCCGGATCATTTCGAAGACATCGCCGCCATCGCAGTAGTCCATATAGCCGAGCCGGGCGAGCGGCCGGACAATCGCCGGGTCAAACCGGCCGTCGCGAATGGCTTCTTCACGGATATGAATGCCCACGACCTCTCCGAAGACGACGTAGTTTTCGGAAGCCACACCATCGAGACCCTTGGGCCGGAATGTTTCCGTCATCCTGCATTCGAGCGCCGCGAAAGCCTCGCCGACGAAGGGCGCCTTGACGAGCGTGCCCTCGACCGGCGTCAAACCTGCGATTCCGAACTCGCTTTCGCCGTGCGGTGCGGAAACCGAAGTCAGATTGACGGCGGCACTCAGGTTGCGGCTGGCAAAGCTAGCGGTGAATTCGCCGGTTTCCTCGATGTTGCGTACGGAATCCTTGTAAGTGCTCGAGGAAAACATCACGAGCTTCGGACGGTCGCTGATCGCGTTGAAGAAAGAATAGGGCGCGAGGTTCTGCGAGCCGTCCACGGCCTGAGTGCCGATCCAGCCGATCGGCCGCGGCGAGACGATGGCCTTGAAGGGATCGTGGGGAAGGCCATGCCGGTTCGCGGCCGTGTCGTAGAACATCAGCGTTCCTCTCCGACCCAGGTGACGATATCGGCGAGTTCCGGCCGCGGCCGTTCGGTCGGCGGCACCATGGCCGTGCCGATATGAATGAACCCGGCGACCCTTTCGCCCGGCTCGACACCCAGGAGAGGATAGGCCCTCTCGTCGAAGGCAAACCACTCGGTGAGCCAGTTGGAGGCGTAACCGAGTGCATTGGCGGCCATCAGCAGGTTGAGGCAGACAGCGCCCGCCGACATCACCTGTTCCCATTCCGGGATCTTGAAGTGCGGTGCGGCCTTGCTGACCACAGCGACGACGACCGGAGCACGCGTGAGCCGCGTCTCTTCCACCTTGATCAGGTCCTCGGGCAGATCCGGCCTAGTGGTGAGCGCCATCTTCTTCAGTTCGGCGCTGATACGCGCCCTCTCCTCACCGCGGTAGACGATGAAGCGCCAGGGCGCGAGCTTGCCGTGGTCCGGCACTCGCGAAGCGAGCTTCAGCATCTCCTCGACCTCCGCCTTGCTCGGCCCGGGAGGGCCCATCTGGAAGGCGGGGATGGACCTGCGCGAAGCCAGGTAATCGACAAGTTTTATTTCGGTTTTCATATTGCCTGATTTCCACTAATTTGCCGCCGGACCGACAGCCACGAAAATGCCATACCGGCGTCTCAAGTGGAGTCACCCAGTCAGGAAGTCAACTGTTCTCATGCGCGTCCGTCATCGTAATTTTCCGAGTGCCGTCCTGGCGATCATGCTCGTCAGTGCCTGTGCTGGACATGCGCTCGCAGAAGACCCTACCGACGCCTTCAAGAGCTTCCCGTCGATTACCGGCACACGCAAAATGCCGAAGCTCACAAGTTTCAACCCGCTGATTTCCGACCCGACCCAGGGAGGTGAAGTCAAGGACGTGAAGCTCGAGGCGTTGCTGACCGCGAAAGGGCAGCCGGTCGAGTCAGGCCTGACATGGCGTGTCTTCAGCCCGATTCCCGACAGCGACGGAAAGCTGCCGTTGCTCGCCACCTCCGAAGGCGGCTCGACGGCCTTCAACCTCGTACCCGGCGAATATTTCGTCAATGTCGCATTCGGCAGAGCCGGCGCCACCCGCAAGATCCGCGTTCCCGAGCAAGGCACGCTCGACAAGCAGGTGCTGGTGCTCGACGCCGGCGGCGTGACGCTCAATGCCGTTTCCGGCAGCGATGTCCGCATCCCGCCGAACGAACTCAGTTTTTCGATCTTTTCCTCCGACGTGAAGGAAGACGGAGAGCGGGCTTTGATCATCGCCGACGTCAAGCCCAACACCGTCATCCGGCTCAATGCCGGGACCTATCACGTCGTCTCCGATTACGGCTCGGTCAATGCCGTGATCCGCGCCGACATTCAGGTAGAAAGCGGCAAATTGACCGAAGCGACGATCCAGCATCGCGCAGCGAAGCTGACATTGAAGCTCGTATCGGAGGCGGGCGGCGAAGCGATCGCCGATACGGCCTGGTCGATCCTCACCTCGTCGGGCGACGTCGTCAGCGAAAGCGTCGGCGCGTTTCCGACGCTCGTTCTCGCCGAAGGCGGCTATACCGCCGTGGCGCGCAACAAGGACAAGATCTATCAGCGCGATTTCACCGTGAAGGCCGGCGTCAACACCGATGTTGAAGTGCTTCTGAACGGGAACGACGCGGCCAACACCCCTGCGGACGCGGAAGCGCAAGACTGACGCGAACGGTCGCCTGCGTTTACCTACTGCATGATTCCTTAAATCGGAATCGATTTAAGGATAAAATCATGCAGCAATTCAAAGCGCCACAGCGACCTTTGCGCGTCCGATTGGATGCGCGGCGCTGTAGCGGAAGCCTGCTGATTCGACGTCATCCGGCGCGTCTGAGGAGACGGCGACGCGGGGGCGCCATCGAGAACACGGCATCATAGATCCGCGCAAGCAGGTCCTTGCGATCGCCAAGGGCGCACAGTTCTTCCCAGGCAAGAACACGGCCAATGCGGGCGGCAATCGTCGTGCCCGACAGCCGCCGGAATTCGCGGATCAGCAATGAAAGCCGGAGTGTCAGCGAAACCCTGCTGGCGAGATGAAAGAGCCGTCCGTTCTGCCCCTCGAAGTAGATCGGAATGACGCTCGCCCGGGCAGCCTGGATCAGTCTCGCCGGAAACATCTTCCACGGCAGGTCCTCGGCTTTGCCGAAACCTCTCTTCGCCGTCGCAACGCCGCCTGCGGGGAAAACGACGATGGTGACCCCATCCTTCAACAGCCGCACCGCCTCGTGCCGCGTCGCCATGTTGAGCGCCAACGCCTCCTTGGTCTCCTCGAACGATACGGGGAGCGAATAGGGTGCCATCTCGGACACCTTGAGGAGTTCGTTGTGGATCAACACCCGGAACGGGCGCCCGAGTTGTTCGGCCAGAGAAAGAACGGCAATGCCATCGCCGATGCCAAAGGGATGATTGGCGACAATGACGAGCGGCGTGTCGGGCAAATCGCGCGGCGGCCATTCGCCCTGGACGCGCATGCGCAGGTCGATCAACTGCAGCATGTCGCCAAAGACACGATCGCTCTTGCCGACGCTATCGGCGCGCCAGCGCGCATAGAGCCTGGCGTAGCGGTTGCGACCGAACAGGCCCTCGACGGAGCGAATGAACCAGCGCTTCAGGCGCGGATCATTCTCATTCGCATACGACAATTCTTTGAATTGCACAGAAAACCGCTTCGCGCTTGCCCGCCCATGCTGGGCGGTGCCTTTCATCGGCATAATCCCGGAACATTACAGTTTTCTGACAGGACAAAGGTCCCGGGGCGTTAGCCCCGGGCTTTCCTTTCCGCCTTGCGCTTGAGATCCGGGGCCATCGCTTCCGCCGAAAGCGATTCGATCGCTTCGTCGAGCGACATCGCGGTCTGCGCCTGCGAACCGAGGCGTCGGATGTTGACCGAACGCTCTTCCGCCTCGCGCTTGCCGCAGACGACGATCACCGGCACTTTCGTCACCGAATGCTCGCGGACCTTGTAGTTGATCTTCTCGTTGCGGAAGTCCGTTTCCACGGTAAGCCCCGCCTCACGCAGAAGCGCTGCAACCTCGCGGCCATAGTCGTCGGCTTCGGACGTGATCGTGGCGACCACCACCTGCAGCGGCGAGATCCAGAGCGGCATGTGGCCGGCGAAGTTCTCGATCAGGATGCCGAGGAATCGCTCCATCGAGCCGCAAATGGCCCGGTGGATCATGACCGGCTGGCGCTTTTCCGAATCCTTGTCGATGTAGAAGGCACCGAACCGCTCCGGCAGGTTGAAGTCGACCTGAGTCGTGCCGCACTGCCATTCACGGCCGATGGCGTCTTTCAGCGTGTATTCGAACTTCGGACCGTAGAACGCGCCCTCGCCCGGCAGGATGCCGGTCTTGATGCGGCCCTCGGACTGCGCCTCGATCGTTTTCAGCACATCCGTCATCACAGCCTCGGCACGATCCCATAGGGCATCGGAGCCGACGCGCTTGTCCGGTCGCGTCGACAGCTTGACGACAATTTCCTTGAAGCCAAAGTCCTCGTAGACCGACAGGATGAGGTCGTTGATACGCAGGCATTCGGCCGCCATCTGCTCGTCCGTGCAGAAGACATGCGCATCATCCTGCGTGAAGCCGCGCACGCGCATCAGACCGTGAAGCGCGCCCGACGGCTCGTAACGGTGGACGTTGCCGAACTCGGCGAGCCGGACCGGCAATTCACGGTAGGACTTCAGGCCGTGCTTGAAGATCTGGATGTGGCCCGGGCAATTCATTGGCTTCAAGGCAAAGACGCGGTCATCGTCCGTCTCGTCGCCGGCAACCGTCACCTTGAACATATTGTCACGATACCAGCCCCAGTGGCCCGACGTCTCCCACAGCGACTTGTCCAATACCTGCGGCGCGTTGACTTCCTGATAGGTGTTGGCCAGTCGGCGGCGCATATAGGCGACCAGCGTCTGGAACATGCGCCAACCCTTGCCGTGCCAGAAGACGACGCCGGGGCCCTCCTCCTGGAAATGGAAGAGATCCATCTCGCGGCCGAGGCGGCGATGGTCGCGCTTTTCGGCTTCGGCAAGCACGTGCAGGTATTGATCCAGCTCTTCCTGCGTCTGCCATGCGGTGCCGTAGATGCGTGTCAGCATCGGATTGTTGCTGTCGCCGCGCCAATAGGCGCCGGCCACCTTCATGAGCTTGAAAGCCGTGCCGATCTGGCCCGTTGAGGCCATGTGCGGTCCGCGGCAAAGGTCGAACCAGTCGCCCTGGTAGTAGATCTTGAGGTCCTGGCCTTCGGGAATCGCGTCGACGAGCTCGACCTTGTAATTCTCGCCCTTGGCGGCAAAGACCTCCTTCGCCTTCTCGCGCGACCAGATCTCCTTGGTGAAAGGTTTGTTGCGCGCGATGATCTCCTTCATCTTCTTCTCGATGACGGGCAGGTCATCGGGCGTGAAGGGCTCGTTCTTGGCGAAGTCGTAATAGAAGCCGTTGTCGATGACAGGACCGATGGTCACCTGCGTTCCCGGCCACAGTTCCTGCACCGCCTCCGCCATGACGTGGGCGGCGTCGTGACGAATGAGCTCGAGCGAGCGCTTGTCTTCGCGCGTGACGATCTCGATGCGGCCATCGATCACGGCGTCTGAAAGGTCGCGCAGCTCACCATCGAGCGCGATCGCGACAGCCTTCTTGGCGAGCGACTTGGAAATCGACTCGGCCACATCGCGACCGGTCGTGCCAACAGCGAATTCGCGAACAGAGCCATCAGGAAATGTGAGGGAAACGGTATGCGACATCATGATCTCCTATCCAGTCCCGCCAACGAATGCGGGTGGTATGGTTGCCGGCCCCTGCATGACTGCAGCGCCGATTATCGACGCGCGCCTGATAAATGTTTTTGACTGTCGAGTAAAGGAGCGGCCTACAGCGCCGCGCGTCCTATCGGACGCAAAAAGGAACGCTGTAGCACTTTGAAGTGCTGCATGCTTTTGTCCTTAAATCGGCTACGATCTAAGGACGCATGCAGCGGTCAACCGGACAGCATGCCGCGCAAACCACGCACCGTATTCCAGTTGCGGAACGTGCCGACGCCCAACCGTTTGGTGGTGAGGACGCCAAGCAGCTTCGATTCGCTGGGTTTTCCGCCAAAATCCACCCAGAGGTCACCACCGATGACCTCCATGCGCTCACCCCGCGTACAATGGCCGCGGAACATTTCGGGCACTTCAGGGTGAAGCGGTGAGCGCATCACGCGAACATGGACACGCGTTGGATCGGCCTCGCTTTCGGCGGGAAACGGGTTGCCTGCTGCAAGCTTCTGCCAACCCTCCCCGCACCGCGCGATAATGTCGATGTGGCGACCGAACTTCACGGCAAACGCCGATTCCAGTTCGGCCTCAATTTCGGCAAGAGGTCTCTCGGGCGCGTCGAAAACGACATTGCCGGTGGCGACGAGGGTGCGTGGTTCAAGATAGCCGAGCCGCTCGGCCATGGCCCGCAGGTCAGTCATGACGACGCGCCGCTTGTCCCCAAGGATAATGCTATAGAGCAGGGCCACATAGCTCTTCATCCTGTCACGCCCGCCAGAAATCGGTCGCGCCTGCGGGCAGTCGCGCCAGCACGCGATCCAGTGTCGCTTCGTCAACGTTCCGACGCAACGCCGCCGCAACATCAGCGATTGCGGTATCAGGGGACAGGTTGTGGTCCGGACGGAGCGATTGCACCTCGCGCGTCATCGCAAAGCGACCGGCGAAAGGCATCTGCGGCTCTTCCAGATCCCAGTCGGTGACAAAGATCGCGCGAAGCACCGGTGGCAGGACATTTGCGAAAAGCAGGGCGTCGGGAACATCGAGGCGCCGGCGGAAAGTCTGCAGGACCGCCTGCACCATGGTGTAGGCCTGATTGGTGGTTTGAAGACCGGCGATCTCGCGCACGTCCAGAATAAACCGGTCGAAATCGGCAGAGGCCTGTCGGTATTCCATCGGTATCGTCACGGCAGGCGGTCCTCCCTTCGATTCCAATGTGTTAGAGCGGGATGCGAGCGGAAAACCGCACACACGTTTCCCCATCCTGCGCTAGCGCCAATAGCGCCATGGCGCATACCAGATCTGGCGTGATGTCAGCTCTTCCGGCACCGGATCGAAGCCGTGGGTCCCGCCCGGGCCGCATCGCGCCACGCGAAAGAGCGTCATCCAACCGCCGGCCCAGAGACCATGGCGAGCAACCGCCTCGAATCCGTATTCCGAGCAGGTCGGCAGATGCCGGCAGGAGTTGCCTACGAAATTTGACAGCGTCAGCTGATAGGCGCGAATGAGGGCCATGCCGAAGAGCCGCCCCGGCGTCTTGCGAAACGGGCCGGACCAGTTCCGCCCCCTGGTGCGAACCGTCGGGCGGAGGGCATGATCATGGTGAGGTTCAGCGCACATTCTTCAGACCGCGGCGGCAAGCCGCCTTGCTTCGATCTGGCCTATGGCGTCGACCACCGCATCGAAGGTGAGCATGGTCGAGGCATGGCGCGCCTTGTAGTCCCGAACGGGCCTCAGGAACCGCATGTCCTCGAAGCGGCCAGACGGGCCTTCGCCATCGGCCTTCAGCATGGCCAGCATCTCCTCACGGGCTCTTCGGATTTCACCGGCGTTCGCGCCGATGACATGGCGCGCCATGATCGAGGACGAAGCCTGCCCAAGGGCGCATGCCTTGACGTCATGGGCAAAGTCGGTCACGACGTCGCCCTCCATCTTCAGCCAGATCCTTACTTTCGAGCCGCACAGCTTCGAATGTGCCGCCGCTTCGGCGTCAGCGTCCGCCAACATCCCGATGCGAGGGATGTTGCCAGCAAACTCGAGAATTCTGTTGTTGTAGATGTCATCCATCATTTGACGCGATCCGGCTCATTTTTCGCGGTTTTGGGTAATTGGCGCATGATTTTCTCCGGTACACAGGAAAAAAGCACCGCACTGCACATTCGGCCTCTTTCATCCATGTGGCACCATACTATATGCTATGTCGTGTTGGGGCGACAGTTCCGCAAGGGAGCATTAAGTCGCCTGTTGTTTGGGAAACCGTGCCGGACGGTCCAGTGCACTGCTAAGCCAGGACCCGAAAGCCCCGGAGCCCGCCAACGGAACCCAAGCCTGCAGGGTTAGGCGAATGGCCAGTGGCGAGTTGTCCGAAAGATAAAACGTCAGCAATCCCGTATTGCTTAAAGGGGCCATTATGGACGCCATAGTGAAGAATTTTCCTTTGCTCGACGATACGAGCGGCCGACCGACGCAGAAGGAGGCCGAGGAAGCCGTTCGCGTACTGCTCAGGTGGGCGGGCGACGATCCGGAACGCGAGGGTCTTAAAGACACGCCTGCGCGTGTCGTCAAGGCCTACAAGGAACTATTCGGCGGCTACGAGCTCGCAGCAGAAGATGTACTCGGACGAACCTTCGAGGAAGTCGCCGGCTACGACGACATGGTGCTGGTGAAGGACATTCCGTTCTTCTCCCACTGCGAGCATCACATGGTGCCGATCATCGGCAAGGCGCATGTCGCCTACATGCCGAATGGCCGCGTGCTTGGCCTTTCCAAGATCGCCCGTGTGGTCGACATCTATGCACGCCGCTTGCAGACGCAGGAGACGATGACGGCACAGATCGCCAAGGCCATTGACGAGACGCTCGCACCGCGTGGCGTTGCCGTCATGATCGAGGCGGAGCATATGTGCATGGCGATGCGCGGTGTTCAGAAGCAGGGCTCGACAACGCTGACGACGACATTCACCGGTAGTTTCCAGGCTGACCCGGCCGAACAGGCTCGTTTCATGACTATGCTCAGGGGCTTCAAGTAAGCCCCGCTGCATGTTTCCTTAATTGTAGCCGGTCTAGGGATAAAAACATGCAGCAATTCAAAGTGCTGCAGCGCCCTTTGTGCATCTGACAGGACGCACGGCGCTGTAGCCAAGGAGCTTGAATTATGACGCTCACCTTCGATCCCCCCTCGGAGGACAAGGCCGCGCTGGAGACCGGGCCGGCCTTTACCCCGCGCTTCGACGAGAAGGGACTCGTTACCGCCGTCGTCACCGATGCGCGCGACGGGGAGTTGCTGATGGTCGCGCATATGAACGCCGAGGCGCTCGCGCTGACTATCGAAACCGGCATTGCGCACTACTACAGCCGCTCGCGCAAGGGGCTGTGGAAGAAAGGTGAGAGTTCGGGCAACCTGCAGACCGTCCAGGAAATACGGACCGATTGCGATCAGGACGCCATTTGGCTGAAAGTGTCGGTCGCCGGCCATGACGCCACTTGCCACACGGGCCGCCGCTCTTGCTTCTACCGCACGGTCGGCGTCGAAGAGGGCAAGGCCACGGTGGCGATCACGGACGACCACCGGCATTTTGATCCGGCAACGGTTTACAGCAAAAATTAAGTATCTGCGTTTTCTTGGTTCACGCGCGTGCTATATTTATTTTTTAGCAACCAAACGGGCGCCTAATCATTATTCATGAAGATGGTTACCGTCGAAACTGCGGCGAAGCGAAAAGTGTTGCAGGCTGTATAGAATGTTTATCGCGTCCGCCAAAATTGACGGCGGGAACGGTGGTATATCTCAATTGGGGTGCCAGTCTTTCAGCAATGAATTCGAACAAGACGGCACCATCGCCGGCTTGGCAGGGACCTCCTACCAGACGCGCGCACTTAGTAGTCTATTCGGCGATGTTGGAGGTGCCGGATGTTGAACTGGACATTCACGCGTAGCAACCAGATTACCGATCTATCCGAGCCGGATGGTTCTTCGCTTACAACTGCTCCTCCAGCACCGGTCTCCCACCCCCCGAAACCGAAGATTGCCATAGCCTTGGGTGGTGGCGCAGCGCGCGGCTGGGCGCATATCGGCGTTCTGCGCGCGCTCGATGAAGATGGTATCGAAGTTGGCATGATTGCCGGCACGTCGATCGGCGCCCTCGTTGGCGGCTGCTATCTCGCCGGCAAACTGGACGAATTGGAGACCTTCGCCCGTTCTCTCACCGTGCGGCGCATTGCCGGCCTGCTCGATTTTGCAATCGGCGGCGGCGGTCTGTTCGGCGGCCTGCGACTGACCAAACGCATGCAGGAGCACCTGAAAGGCCTCAATATCGAAGGACTCGATCGCCCCTTCATTGCGGTTGCAACCGAAGTTCACAGCGGCCATGAGGTCTGGATCGAGAAAGGTTCGCTTATAACCGCGATCCGCGCGTCCTATGCGCTCCCTGGCATCTTCGAGCCGATAAGCGCCAATGGCCGGATCCTCGTCGATGGCGCTTTGGTCAACCCGGTTCCGGTTTCGGTTTGTCGCGCTTACGAGCAGCAACTCGTCGTCGCGGTCAACCTCAACTACGACCTCTATGGACGCTCGGCCGTCGTCAAGCACAATGCCGGCATGGAAGCCGTGGATGCGCCGATCAAGGACAGTACGCATTACTCAGCACGCCTCGGCATGACCAGCGTCATGGTTCAGGCCTTCAACATTATCCAGGATCGCATCTCGCGCGCCCGGCTTGCTGGCGATCCGCCGGATCTCGCCCTCCATCCAAAGCTCAACGACATTGGTCTTTCGGAATTTCATCGCGCCGGTGAGGCGATCGACCGTGGCTATCACGAAGCGAAGGCGAAGCTCGCGGAAATCCGACGCATGCAGGAAGTCCTGGTACGCTAACCCCCCACAGCGCCGTGCATCCTTTAGGACGCACAAAGGACGCTTTAACTCTTTGAGTCTACGCATCGTGCTTTCCGAAAATCGGGTCCGATTTTCGGGCCGATGCGCTAGCGTGGAGGCCGCCTATTCAAGGATAGGGACATCCAGCAATCCAAACGTGAGCGCATGACAAGCTGCGCACGTCAAAGGCGCGTGCGGAGGGCCGCATCGCGCCGCCCTTTGCCTTTAACCTGCAATATAAGCCTTGATCTGTTCGGTCTCGTGCTCCATTGCGCGGATATGGTGCTTCACCACGTCACCGATGGAAACGATGCCGGCCAGGCGACCTTCCTTTTCCACCGGCAGGTGGCGTGCGCGCAGCTTACTCATCATTTCCATCAGCGCAGCAATGGACATTTCCTCGCGGCAGCAATAGACGTTCTGCCACATGACGGAGGAAACCGAGCTGTCGAGACATGCGGCCCCGTATTTGGCGATCGCAGCCACGACATCGCGCTCCGTGAGAATGCCGACGATATGATCGTCCGGATCGACAACGACGACCGCCCCGATACGATTGCCATGTAGAATGGTCGCGGCCTGATGAACTGTCACGTCCGGCGTGACAGTCACGACGTTGTGGCCTTTTTCGTTGAGAATCGCTCTTACTGACATCCACACATCTCCCGTTACACCACGCCGGGCCGGTGGGAAGAGGTTCTGGCCGTCTCTTGTGCTTGCAGCGCCGAACGTCACTTTGGATGCTTGATGGTCGCCGTAACACCCCGAGCCTCTGCACAATCAAATATCTGTGCAGAGTTGCCGCAGGAACCCGCCCCAATTCCGATGCCGATCATTGGCCTTCGCGCCTCTCCCGCACGAAACCAGGCCGACACCCAGCCTTGCACGCTCGCCCTCTCTCCAGCGCCGCATGTCCAAAGGACGCTGTGGTATTTAGGCGACCGTAGGGAATGGTGCTCCAGCGACCTGGGGAAATCAAGCCTTGTCGCCCGACCGGTCGGATCTCGCGGACATCACATTTGTGAATCCAGCCTGAAACAATTCGGGATCACAAATGTCATCGTTTCTCGTGAGTTACGTACCGACATCGGTGGGAAACCCGTCTCCATTCCTCCCGTCCGAGCTAAAGCGCGTCGCGTTCGATCGCACTCAGGTCATTGCTTTTGTGCATGTCGTTGTCCCAAAACCGCAGCACACTTTTGGGCGACATGCATTAGTCGCGCGGGTCGAAGAGCCCGAACAGGAGAAAGCCGAAGAGGAAACCGCCGATATGTGCTTCCCAGGCGACGCTTCCCGCGCCGCCAACGGAGAACATGCCGAGCCCGACCAGAAAATTGGTCAGGAACCAGATGCCGGTGAAGACCAGCACCGAGCGATTGGCAAGCGTTTCTGTTAGCGAAAGCCGCCGGTTGAGATGGGCGAACTGACGGCTGATGCGGCCGCTTGGCGAGAAGACGAAGCGCGCGGCGGCCCCCATGAAACCGGATACAACCCCCGAGGCGCCGACCACGACGACGATTTCACCCCAATGAAAAGCCGTGTGCAAGGCAACGGCGGCGGCGGCCGACAGGCACCAGAACACGGCCAGACGCGCCATGCCGATGCGCCGCACGACCGGCGCCCCGAAAGCAACCATCCAGAAGATGTTGAAGATGAGGTGATCCCAACTGCCGTGCAGAAACGAATAGGTGACCGGGGTCCAGAGCCAAACGAGTCCTTGTTCCGAAAGCGGGAGGGTGTAACGAACCGGCAGGAAGGCGAAGTTCAGAATGAGCTCCTGATCGGCGGCCGCCGAGAGGAGATAGGTTCTCACCGCGTGTACGGCGATGAGGAACAAGAGGATGCCGGTTAGCCCCGCCGGCAGATTGAAGGCGGGTTCGCGGACGCGGACCGTTTCGCTCTCGGTATCCGTTTCCGCTGGTGTCGCTGCCTGATCTCGTTCCATGCCTGCTCTCTTCCATCGCTGCTGCGCGTTCGCGATCAGGTTTTACGGAGATACCGCCACCGGATTGCGCGAAGGCATAAGCAAACAAAAAAAGACCGTCCAGTAAAAACTGAACGGCCGGTGAGCCCCTTATACCGAGCTCCAATTGCGTGCTGAAGGCAAACCTTCGTGAAGTGATGTCATTTCAGTGCCAGCAGGCGACGCGGAACGCAATCGAAACCGTTTGTTAACCTTAATATCGGCGTGGCACGAAAATCGCACCGCAATTCCTGAAATCGAAGGAGCGGCACCGCTGTGCCAATTAGGAGCAGCGAGAGCCGGATCTGCGGAATGAATAGGCATCATGCGCAGCAAAACGACGATAGAGCTGTTCCGATATTGGAACACGTTGCGGGGTGAGCGGGACCTCCCCCGCCGCGACGAGATAGAACCGCAAGAGATTTGCGCGCTGCTGCCGAACCTGTTCATCCTCGAACGGCAGCCAGGCGGCGACATCCGCTTCCGGCTCGCCGGCACCCATGTCTGCGCTCTTTTCGGTCGCGAGTTGCGCGGCCAGCCATTTGGCACATTGTGGCCAGCCAGCGAAGCGAGCGAAGCCGTTCGGATCGCCGATCGGGTGATGACGCAACGCTCGCTCGCCGCCCTTTCCGCCTGCGGCCTGACGGCAGGCGGCGAACGGCTGGAGACCGAGTTGCTGCTGACGCCGCTCGGGTCGCCGCAGGGCGACAGCGACCGTATCCTCGGTTCGCTGGCGCCGCTGTCTCGGCCTTCATGGCTGCATATGACGCCGCTTGAATGCCTTGTCCCGCAAGGCCTGCAAATTCTCGACAGCGGGCGCGGCGGTCGCTTGGAGATGGCTGAGGCTTCCCATGCTGTCAGTGCCCCAACACACCGTGAAGAAAACGGCCGCAAGGTCCAGCATCTGCGCATCTTCGAGGGCGGGCGTGAACGCTGAGCCGCGAAAAGGTAGCCCATCGCTGGGCCAACCTTCTATTAACCGAGACCGCCTATAATTTCACAGGCAAGGATACTTCGATCGCAGAGTGACCATGTTCTCGTTTCAGCACGCGCAAAAGACCGGCCCGAAGCCGCACCAGGAAAGTGCCTTTCAGCGCGTTTCGGTAAATCTTTCGGGACGGCTGATGCTTGCCAATCGCGATGAATTTGATTGCACCGCAGTCGACATGTCGCCCGGCGACGTGGTGTTTTCCTCGCCCGCCCGCCCACGCGCCGGCGAGCGGATCGTCGCCTATATCGAGCACGTCGGACGACTCGAGGGCACCGTGTCGCGACTAGCGGATCACGCTTTCGTCATCCAGCTCAACGCCACCGAGCGAAAGCGCGAGAAGCTGGCGGCGCAGTTGACCTGGATCGCCAACAAGCACGAGCTCGGCCTGCCGGAGGATCGGCGCCATGACCGCCTCCTCCCGCGCAAGGCCCTGACCGAACTCACGCTCGGCACGGGCGAAAAATACGCTTGCCGCATCATTGACCTCTCCCTCTCGGGCGCCGCGATCGACATCGAAACCCGGCCCTCGATCGGCACCCCCGTCAAGCTCGGCAACATGAAGGGCAGGATCGTTCGGCACTTCCAGGAAGGCGTAGCGATCGAATTCTCCGGCATCCAGTCTCGCGAGGCACTGGCCGAATTCCTTTGAGTCATCCGCGGTAATCCTGTCGGATGCTCGACGCAGCGAATGCCTCTGACAGTTATCCCGTGTTTCGACCCCGCCGCCACATGTGCACCACGACGGCGAACGCCCGATGATGACGTTCGCGGCGACCAAGGCACCTCCTTGTCGGCGCCCCCGTGGGGTCACTTGCATCGTACACGAGCCATCCTGGACACGATGAGCCGACGTGGAACACGACGTCCCTCGTGTGACGGTCGAGCGTTTCTCAAATATTTTTTCGGAAAAATTTGCCGCGTATTGCCCGTCCGGGCTGAGAATTGGGCGCAAATCCCGATTTTGACAGTCTCTTTCCCCGACCTCAGACTCCGCAACATGTCCAAGCAGTTGCCATAACCGCCTCGGCCACGAAGTTGGCCCTTCTCCTCTAATTACCGTTTTTTTTCAGCACGATAGCAAATATGGGGCAGCACCAATCGACTCCCCGCAGATGGAAGCTTCATTAAAATTTGAATCAATATTTATTCTTATTTGATTGGCTTTTTATTCTTATTTTCTGCGCATACTATTCTTATTTGTACTTGTTTTTACCTCGCTTCTTCGCTGCGGATAAAAAACTCTGTGCCATTGTCGAACCATAACGGGGAGACAACAATGCACAGAGCCATCACCAAGACGATTGCGGTCGCGGCCCTTTTCGTCGGCTTCCTGACCGAGGCAGCCCTCGCCCTTCCGGCGAACATCGCGGTGGGCGGCACAACCAATCCGCCGATCGGTCACTACGAGTTTTGCAAGCACAATCCGTCCGAATGCACCGCCAATGGAACCGATGGCGGCCCGATGGTGCTGACCCGCGAGAGCTGGCAGAAAATTCTCGAGGTCAATTATGAGGTCAACCAGGCGGTGACCCCGATGACCGACATGGAAATCCATGGCGTCGAAGAAGAATGGTCCTATCCGGACACCGTCGGCGACTGTGAGGACTATGTGCTCCTCAAGCGCCGCAAGCTGATCGAGAGCGGCCTTTCTCCCGCCGATCTGCTGATCACCGTCGTGCTGCAGCCAAATGGCGACGGCCATGCGGTTCTTACCGTACGCACCGACCGCGGCGACTTCATCCTCGACAACATGCGCAGCAAGGTGCTTCGCTGGTCGGAGACCGAGTACACCTTCCTGAAGCGGCAGTCTTCCGAGAATGCCGGACGCTGGGTGAAACTGCAGGACGGCCGCGCCGTGGCAGTCGGCAGCGTCAAGACACAATAAAGGCGCTCTGCCGGGCTGCCATCCACTGATGACATCTGTCGGGCTTCGGTCAATTCCGCGTTCCCCGTGTCGACCAGGCCCCTACGGCGCCGCGCGTCCAATTGGACGCGCAAGGGTCGCCGTAGCACTTTGAATTGCCGCATGATTTTGTCCTCACATCGCTTCCGATCTAGGGAATCATGCAGTGGCCGGTTCCGTTGTCCCCGGAACCGGCTTTTCTTTTCCGAGGAGCCCGCCCCGCCGGCGCTGACCCAAAGTGCATTTCACCGAAAATTAACCATATTCGTCGACCGTCGAAGGTGACCATCCCGGCCAGACCAACTCCTTTCCTCGATCCTGGATTGGGGCACAACAAAAGCCACCGCGACGGACGATCCTGCATGAATGCGCCATCCAGCGGCCCCGAACCGGAACTTTCGCCGCTCCTCTCACCGCGCCTCGTCTACAAGGTTGCCGCGGTCGTCGTTCTGCTGGCGGCACTGACCGTGATCGTCTCGATTTCCGGACACCGGCTTGGGGCCAGGCTCGCGCTTGCCGGACACACCTCCAGTCAAGAAATCTACGACATCTTCATCGGGCAGGATCACCTGCGGCTACCGGCCAACATCATCCGCTTCGAAAGCCAGCGCGCGACCAGTATTGCCGAGCGCATCGACCTTTACCTGACCTGGCCGGCGCTCGAAGGCTATGGCGAGAATACGCGGGACTTGTTCGACGATATCAACCGGCCAGAAAACCTGATCTTTCTGCAACTCTCACAAAGCACGATGTCGCAGGACATGTCGGGACGCCTGGAGCCTATTTATCGCCACATCCTCAGCAACGAGGCGCATCCCGGCCCCGCCGGCTTGATCCGGCACGACGCCAAGTCGAATACAAGCTACGCCGGTGAAGTTTTCTTCACCGCGGACCGTGCCGGGCGACCGCCTTACGTGCTGCGCTGTACCTTGCCCGCGGACGCCGAAGCATCGACCAGCGCGGACTGCCAGCGCGACGTGCATGTCGGCAAGGATCTCACCGCGCTCTATCGTTTTTCGAGCAAGCTGCTGCCGCAGTGGCGACTGATCGACGATTCCGTGGAAACCTTCGTTCGCAGTCGGCTGGCGCCCTGATTTTGTCCAAGAGTCGTGGTGCAGGCGAAGCGCCGACCCGGTTGGGTCGACCGGTGCCGTTCCTGAACAAAACGGCCCGCTCCAGGAAACCAATCATTCATCATAAACCGATTGGTAACGCTATCCCGATACTGTCGCAGGAACGGTCGTTCCCGGCGACATGTCCGGACGGCATCCATGACATGAGAATAAAGAGCAGCGTAGTGTCTCAATCCGTTTTTTTTGATATCGCGAAACGCCCGCTTGGCGCCTTTTCAAAAATCGCAGGACGGATTGTCCTCGCCGGCGCCGTTGCCCTATTGGCACTCTCCGCGCCGGCAATGGCCAATTCGAAATACGCCGGCATCGTCGTCGATGCGAAAACCGGCAAGGTGCTTTACGGCGAGGATGCCGACGAGTTGCGCTATCCGGCGTCTCTCACCAAAATGATGACGCTGTATCTTACGTTCGAAGCGCTGGAAGCAGGACGGATCAGCAAGTCCACGCCAGTTCCGTTCTCCAAGAACGCCGCGGCAGAACCCCCATCCAAACTGGGTGTGCGCGCCGGCAATTCGATCACCGTCGAGCAGGCGATCCTCTCGCTCGTGACGCGCTCGGCCAACGACGCTGCCACGGCACTGGGCGAACTCCTGGGCGGTTCCGAACAGCGTTTTGCCCGGATGATGACCAACAAGGCGCGCGCGCTCGGCATGACGCACACGACCTATCGCAATGCCAACGGCCTGCCGAACCCGGACCAGAAGACGACGGCCCGTGATCAGGCGCGGCTTGGCATCGCGCTCAGGCAGCACTTTCCCCAATATTATGACTATTTCTCTACGCGGAGCTTCCGTTTCGGTAAGCAGACGATCGGCAACCATAACCGGCTGCTTGGTAATGTCCGCGGTGTCGACGGCATCAAGACCGGTTACACCCGCGCCTCAGGCTTCAACCTGGTGACCTCGGCACAGCTCGACGGTCGCAGCATTGTCGCCGTCGTGCTGGGCGGAACGTCCGGTGGTGCTCGCGACGCCCAGATGCGCAAGCTCGTCGCCGAATACATGCCGGCCGCTTCGCGCCGTGGCGGCGGCAACCTGATCGCCCAAACACCGACCGCCGAACCGCCCGTCGCCGCCGTTGCGCAGGCCGAAGTCAAGCCTGCGGCAGCGCCCGTTGCGGTCGCCTCGGCTGCCATGAATCTGCCCAATACCGGCCCGGTTCCGGACTTCCGCTACAGTGGCGAAAGCTCCAGCCGTATGGAAATGGCCTACGCTGCAACGCAGCCAGTGTCCGACAATCCGGTGCTTACTGGCAAGATCGCGCCGAACACACTCGACGCCCAGAGCGCCAAGCTCGCCGCAGAGCCGGCGGCCGGGGATGTCGATACCCAGATCACCAACTCGGTTGCCGCCAAGGCCGAGACCCAGCCGGAACAACAGGCGCAACCACAGGGTTGGGTCATCCAGATCGGCGCAACGCCTGACAAGGCGCAGGCGATGACGCTTCTCGGCAACGCCAAGGAAAAAGGCGGCAAGACGTTGCGCAACGCGACACCGTTTACCGTTGCCTTCTCGAACGGCGGTGGCCAGGTCTACCGCGCACGTTTCGGCGGCTTCGACGACCAGGACAAAGCTGTCAATGCATGCAAGGTATTGAAGAAGAAGGGTTTCGCTTGCTGGGCGAGCCAGATGTAACAAACACGACTTTCTGACGGCGGGGTGCGTTTTGCCCGGCCGTCTTCCTCGGAATTGTAGAGCGTAACGAGGTTGGTCATGGCAGTGAACGAGAATGTTCCCGGTGTTACCGTGATGCCGGGAAAGAAAACGAGATCTTCACGCATCGGTCTGCATCCGCTGCATGAGGCCGCCATGCGTATCGCCGACATCGGCTTGACCCGCTCGAAAGCGAAGACGCGCGATCTCGTCGGGATGCTTTTGACGCATGGCGCGCGCGCTTGGCGCTCGACCCAGCCCCGCGCCGGCATCCACCTGCATGTGACCGCGCCCGGCCGTCGTTATCCGCTCCGATTACGCATCCACTGATTTCCAGGAATGTCGAGGGCCTCCCCTGTAATTCCGGATGGAAGGCCACTACACGCCTTCCTGGAATTGCTTAGAGAAGGCCGAGTTCCGCCAGTTCGCGCCGCAGTTCCAGCGGCATGTCCGCCTCGCCGGAGGAGAGCGAAGCCAGGTCGCGCGGCGCCTCGTTGTCCTGCAGATAGCGCCATCCCTGGAAAGCCCGGCGCGGCTGCAGCTCGGTTTCAACCACTTCCGGTCCGAGGATGAGATTGCAGCGGCCGATGCCCTCGCCGTCGGTGAAGGTTTCTATCCCGATCAAAGGCTGCCGCGCCTGCACATGCCCCTTGATCACCCAATAGAGTGAACCACCGGCAAGCAGTTCCTCGGTCCGTTTCGGTACCATCCGGGTCGTATGGAACGAATGGGGCTCCTGGCCGGCCGCAATCGCAGCCAGCGCCTTGCGCGAAACCCACTCGCGCAAGTCCTCGACCGATTCTGCGCCGACACAGAGCTTTATGAGATGCAACGCCATAGGGAAACCTTGAACACCCGTCCGCCGGCCGTGGTCAAGCGTGTTGAACCCGTTCGTCCACAAGAGCGCCCCTCAGCCGACCTCATCATCCTATGGCAGGATTGGGGCAGAAAACCGCGTGGTGGTTTGCACCGCGGCTCCCGCGAACGCCGAGGCGTCAGCACTCGACGACATTCACCGCGAGACCGCCCGTGGAGGTTTCCTTGTATTTCTCACTCATGTCCACGCCGGTTTGCCGCATGGTCTCGATGCAGGCGTCGAGCGGTACGAAGTGTTTGCCATCGCCCTTGAGGGCGAGGGAGGCCGCCGTGACCGCCTTGACGGCACCAAGGGCATTGCGTTCGATGCACGGCACTTGCACGAGCCCGGCGACAGGGTCGCAGGTCATACCAAGGTGGTGCTCGAGCGCGATCTCAGCGGCGTTCTCGATCTGCTCCGGTGTGCCTCCCATTACGGCAGCAAGGCCTGCAGCCGCCATGGCGGAGGCCGAGCCGACTTCGCCCTGACAGCCGACCTCTGCGCCCGAAATCGAGGCGTTGTGCTTGATGATGCCGCCAACGGCTGCGGCGGTCAGCAGGTAATCGCGGATGCCCTCCTGATCGGCATCGTCATGGAAATGGAGATAATAGCGGATGGTCGCCGGGACGACGCCAGCGGCGCCGTTCGTCGGCGAGGTCACAACCCGGCCGCCGGCCGCATTCTCCTCGTTGACCGCCATCGCGTAGACGCTCAACCAGTCGTTTGCGAGCAGCGGATTGGTCTTGTTGGATCGCCACTCCTCCTGAAGCTTGTCGTGAATCGAACGCGCACGCCGGCGAACCTTCAGGCCGCCCGGCATGATGCCGTCCTGGCTCAAACCCCGATCGATACAGCTCTTCATCGCTTCCCAGATCCGGTCGAGGCCGGCGTCGAGCTCGTCCCTCGACATCGAGCATTCCTCGTTCGCCCGCTTCATCTGGGCGATGGTGAGCCCCGAACGAGCCGCCATATCGAGCATCTGCTGCGCCGTCGCAAAAGGATAAGGCACCTTCACGCCCGCAGGCTTGTTCTTGGCGGCGCGCATCGCCTCGAGCTCCGTATCGGTCACGACGAAGCCGCCGCCGATCGAGTAGTAGATCCGCTTCAAGAGCAACCGTCCGTCGCGATCGAAGGCCGAGAAGGACATGCCGTTGGCGTGGCCGGGCAGAGGCACTTTCTTGTCGAAGACCAGGTCTGTTTTCGGCTGGAAGGCGTAGGGCGGATGTCCGGCAGGCGCGATGCGGCCTGTGCGTTCCACCTCGTCGATGATTGCATCCATGCTGTCGGGATCGACGAGATCCGGACGCTCGCCCATCAGGCCGAGGATAACCGCTCGACCGGTGCCATGGCCGATGCCGGTATGCGCGAGCGAACCGTGCAGACTGACCTTGATGGCGGCGACGCTCGCATGTGTCGGTCGCGGCCAGTCGTCGGAAAGGATGAGGTCGAGAAACCTGTTTGCCGCCGACATTGGTCCCATCGTGTGCGAACTCGAAGGACCGATACCGATCTTGAAGACGTCAAAGACGGAAAGAAACATAAACTGCCTGCCCCGGAGCACGGAAACGCCGTCAGGTATACCACCCGAAGCGCCGATGATTGCAAGGCCGACACCCGCTTGGTTCCTCCTTGGAGCCAGCGGTGTCGGCTACCCTATAGATATAGGATCGAACCCTAAGCTATCCCATCCCCATCGATCAGGCGATCAACCGACATTGGATTTTGTTCGTGCGACATGACGCAAAAGCGAGTTGCGAGAAGGTCACCTTCGAATCAAAACGACGCGGTCCTGGGAAACCGCGTCGCCCTGATGGAATGCTTCGATCTCAAAGGCCGCCGAAAAGATAGGCCAGGACCAGAACGCCTGCGAAACCAGCCACGGCGCGAACAGTCACGCCCCAGCACGACTTCTGTATTGTATTATCCATGATGTCTCCGAGCACACAGAGGTCGGCGGGCACTGCATTCGCGGCCCGCGCATGCGCCATGCATACTGAAGAATGTGTTAAGCTGCAACTTCGAAATGTGGCAAAATCGTGTCGAGGCGACAGCGGGGCCCAAACAGCGCCAAGAGTACCGATCTTGCATTTTCAGACAGCCATGCCAAAAACGCCTGCATGACCCTCGAAGATTACATCGCACTCGGCATCTTCGTCCTGCTATGGGGCGGCTTCAACTGGGCGACCGACGGCCGGCGCACTTTCAAGCGCGTCAGCCTGACCCGGCTGATGAACGAAAACCGCCGGCGATGGATTCGCAATTCGCTCAACCGCGACCTGAAGATGATCGACACACAGATCATTGCCGGATTGCAGGCCGGCACCGCCTTTTTTGCCTCGACCACCATCTTCGCGCTCGGCGGCTGTTTCGCTCTGCTCGGCGCGACCGACCAGGTGCAGATGATCTTCAACGACCTTCCGCAGGTATTCCGGGGCGGACGGACGGGCTTCGAGCTGAAGGTCGGCGGCCTGACCTGCCTCTTCGGCTACTCCTTTTTCAAATTCGGCTGGTCCTATCGCCTGTTCAATTATTGCTCCATCCTGATGGGCGGCATTCCGATGACGGCGGAAATGACGCGCGACCGGCACGCGGCCGAGCAGGCCGCCGAGCGTGCAATCCGCATGAACATCCTGGCGGCCAAGCACTTCAATGCGGGACTGAGGGCGATCTTCCTGTCGATCGGGTATCTTGGCTGGTTCATCAGCCCCTATGTTTTCATCGTCCTCACCGCCTTCGTCATCTTCGTGCTGATACGGCGGCAGTTCTTCTCCGAGGCGAGAGAGGCTCTCATCGAGGATGCCCGCGAGGCTCTCAAAAACTGAGATCGGCGCGACAGCGCCGCGCGTCCAATCGGCCGGGCAAAGGCGCTGTAGCACTTTGAATTGCTGCATGATTTTGTCCTTAAATCGATTCCGGTTTAAGGAAGCATGCAGTAGGGAGATACGCGCTGCTCCTCAGTCGAAGAACATCCGCGCGTGGCCGGCGCAAGCCAGACATGCGAACTTGTCTCAAAAACAGGATGGCCAGAGCCGATGTCCGAAAACACAGCAACAACGATTTCCGATACGCGACACGCGTCACCTGACATAAAAAAGCGTCATCGGATCGCCCTTCTGGATGCGCTTCGGGGCTCAGCGCTCGTCACCATGGCAATCTATCACTTCGTCTGGGATCTCGAGTTCTTCGGGTATGTGACGGCGGGTACGGCGGCGACGGGCGGCTGGCGGCTTTTCGCCCGGCTCATCGCAAGCAGTTTCCTGTTTCTGGCGGGCTACAGCCTTGTGCTCGGCCAGCGTCCAAATCTTCGCCTGCGCGCCTTTGGGCGCCGCTTCGTGAAGATAGCCGGTGCGGCGCTGCTGATCAGCATCGCGACGTGGTTCGCCTTCCCGGATTCTTTCATTTTCTTCGGCATCCTTCATTCGATCGCCGCCGCAAGTCTTGTCGGCCTCCTGTTCCTGCCACTTCCCGCGATCGTTTCCTTCGTCGCCGCGGCGGCCGCTTTCGCTGCGCCGCTCTACCTGCGTTCGTCCATTTTCGATACGCCTCTGCTCTGGTGGGTCGGACTTTCCGAAACGATTCCACGCTCGAATGATTACGTGCCTCTCCTTCCCTGGCTTGCCCCCTTCCTGATCGGCCTTGGAACGGCAAAGCTGCTTCACCCGTTGCTCATCAGCCGGGGAGCGTCGACCAAACGGGAGGAAAGCCGGAGCAACCTGTGGATCAAGCCGCTCGCCTTCGGCGGCCGTCACAGTCTGGCCATATACCTCGTACACCAGCCGCTGCTCATCGGCCTCGTCTATCTCTTTGCCCAGATCGCACCCGCCGCAGCACCGGACCCGGAACAAGCGTACCGCGCAAACTGCGTGGCGGCTTGCAACCGCTCAGATCCTGGTGCGCCATGCGAAGCGTTCTGCGGCTGCACGCTCGACCGGCTGAAAGAACAAAGCCTTTTCGGGGACTTAAACATGGGCAAGATCGATGTGAACACCGATGAACGCATTGCGCGAATCGCTCGTCAATGCACAATGGACGTGCAATCAGGGGACTAGGACATGAATGCCTATCGTGCCAAGCCGCTGAATTTCCCTTGGCCCGCCGTGCTTTATGGCGCGGCCGTTCTGATTGCGCTGACGTTCAACCGTTTCTTCCCCATTCCGGTCGCGAACGGAACCGGCTGGTTTGCGTGGCTCACCGGATGGGCCATGATCCTTGCGGCGATCTCGATCAGCCTGTGGGCCGTAAAGACACTGCTCGACCGGCGCACCGCGATCCTGCCGACCCGGTGCGCCACCTGCCTCGTTACCTGCGGCCCTTTTCGCTTCACCCGCAATCCGATCTATCTCGGCTACACGCTGCTGATGGTCGGCACCGGATTGATAACAGCCAATCCGTGGCTTTTCATCGCGGCGATAGCGGCTGTGGCGCTGACGACCGTCTTTGTCATCCGCAATGAAGAGAGACATCTGCTGTCGCGCTTCGGCTTCGAGTTCGAACGCTACTGCTGCCGTACTGCCCGGTGGATCTGACCCCGACCGCCACCTTTGAACAAACTTTTCGGCCCGCTTTAGATCACGATGATTTTAGGTCCGATCGACCTAAAATCGTAGCCGTGATCGATTCTAATAAGTTAGCGCGGCATGCGGGCGGAAAACCGTAAACACGTTTCCTCATCCCGCGCTACAGCGCCGCGCGTCCAATCAGACGCGCTAAGGTCGCTGTAACAATTTGAATGGCTGCATGATTTTGTCCTTAAATCGATTCCGAATTAAGGAATCATGCAGTAGAGCATTTTGCAGTCAGGTGGAATCACCTGACGTCGCACAAATGCGGTAAAAACAAACAGAAAGAACGGTTGCGCGAACGCACGTGAGCGCATCCCGCGCTAGGTGCCGACGCCGATTTCCGCGAGACGCGTCAGGCAGGCCTCCTCGACATTGTCGAGCTCGGCGAGCGTATCATCGATATCCTTGCGCTTCTGCCGCAATTCCTCGCGCTTTTCCTCGACGCGCGTCATCAGAAGCTGGAGCTGGCCCATCTCTCCCGGCGGATCTTTGTAGACCTGAATGATCTCGCGAATTTCGGCAATGGTGAAACCGATGCGGCGGCCGCGCAGGATTTCCTTGATGAGATGACGGTCAGCCGGCCGAAACAATCGCGTGCGGCCGCGGCGCTCAGGATGAATGAGGCCTTCATCCTCGTAGAAGCGCAGCGTTCGGGTTGAGATGCCGAATTCCCGCGTTAGCTCAGTGATGCTATAGTATTTATTCACGCCGCCGTCCCATCAAATTCCGAGGCGTCACTATCGTTGACTTTGACGTAAAAGTCAAACAACGCACCGTGTCATGTGACGTGAAACCACCACGTGGCGATGCCGAGAAAGCTGAAGAAGCCGGTTATGTCGGTGACCGCAGTGACGAATACGGCAGAGGAAACGGCCGGGTCCGCACCGGATTTTTCCAGGAGAAGTGGAATCATGATGCCGGCGAGCGCGGCGGCCATCATGTTGATCAGCATTGCCGTGGCGATAATGCCGCCGATATTGGGATCTTGGAACCACAGGCCCGCCACCAGGCCGATGAAAGTCCCGAAAATCATGCCGTTCAGGAGCCCTACCCCGGCTTCGCGGCGAATGATCCGCGGCGCATTGTGAATGTCGAGGCCGCGGGTTGCGAGCGCGCGCACGGTCACGGTCATGGTCTGCGAACCCGCATTGCCGCCCATGCCGGCCACAATCGGCATCAGGATGGCCAAGGCCACGATCTGCTGGATGGTCGCATCGAAAAGGCCGATGACCGAGGCGGAGATACAGGCCGTCATCGAGTTGATGAAGAGCCACGGCACCCGCGAGCGCGAGGCCTCAGCAACGGAGTCCGACAGTTCCTCGTCGCCGACGCCGCTCAGGCGCAGCAGGTCCTCCTCCGCTTCTTCCTGGATCACGTCAACCACGTCGTCGATAGTCAGCACGCCCACCAGTCGGTCGTTGTCGTCGACGACGGCGGCCGACAAGAGGTCGTACTGTTCGAAGAGCTGGGCCGCCTCTTCCTGGTCCATCTCGGCGGGGATGGCATGGCTGGTATCGCGCATGATGGCATCGACCTTGATCGACCGCTTGGTGCGAAGGACACGGTCGAGATCGACGGTTCCGAGAAGTTTGAAAGTCGGGTCGATGACGAAGATCTGCGTGAAACTGTCGGGAAGATCCTCGTCCTCGCGCATGTAGTCGATCGTCTGACCGACGGTCCAGAACGGCGGCACCGCGACGAATTCCGTTTGCATGCGCCGGCCGGCGGTGCTTTCCGGATAGTCGAGCGAGCGACGCAGGCGAACGCGCTCGGTGAAAGGCAGCTTGGCGAGGATCTCTTCCTGATCCTCCTGATCAAGGTCCTCCAGAATGTAGACCGCATCGTCGGAGTCCATCTCTCCGATCGCCTCGGCGATCTGCTCGTTAGGCAAATGTTCGACGATGTCGAGACGGATCGCTTCGTCGACCTCAGTCAGCGCCGCGAGATCGAACTCCTTGCCGAGCAGCGAGACGAGCGCCAAGCGTTGTTCCGGCTGGATGGCTTCAAGAAGGTCGCCTAGTTCGGAGGCGTGAAGGCCGGCGACGTGCTGACGCAGATAGATGGTGTCGCGATCGGCAATCGCGGCGCCGACATGCATCAGGAAGTCGGAGCGCACAGAGCCGTCGTCGGCATAGATATCCGAGCCGTCATAGGCGGTGGCTTCTTCCGAACGGTCGTCGTCGATATTGCTCATAGAGCCGCCCTCGAAAAACAAAGCCGCCCGAATCAAATGGGTCGAAGATCCCGAAAGGCGAGCGTGCCATTCCAAATGACGGCCGTTCCCTCGAAAGAGAACGGCGTCTTGCCTTGCTACAGCGCTCCCGCATTCCTCCCCGCAAGGTCACTGTAACGCTTTGAATTACTGCGTGATTTTTACCGTCGGATCGATTCCGACCCCGGAAGTCATGCAGTAGCGCAAAGCTCCGGCGAGGTCCACAGGGCAGAAGGTGCGAATGAAGAACCGGCGAAAGTTTTGCGCAAGCTGTTGCAAACGCATATGGAAGCCGTAAATCAAGGAGCCGAAAAGGCATGTGGCTGCCAAGCTAGGGGCCGGGTATGGCTGTTCTCCCCATCGTACGCTTTCCGCACCCGGTGCTCACCACCGCGGCCGAAACGATCGAACGTTTCGACGGCGATCTTCGGCAACTCGCAACTGACCTTCTTGAGACGATGCACGCTGCCCCGGGGATCGGCATTACCGCAAATCATGTAGGTGTTCTGCGACGGCTGACGGTGATCGAACTGGATCGGACAAGCGGCCCACGGGTCTTCGCCAATCCGGAAATTATCTGGCAATCCCAAGACCTGATGCGGCATACGGAAGGCAGCGTCTCGATGCCTGGCATCTCAGAGGAAGTCGAGCGACCGCGTGCGGTACGCGTGCGCTATCAATCGCTATCCGGCGAAACACTGGAAGAATATGCAGAAGGACTGATGGCGATCTGCCTGCAGCACGAGATTGACCAGCTTTCCGGTATTTTCTGGACGCATCGGCTTTCCCGGCTAAAACGCGAACGCGCCGTCAAACGGTTCGAAAAACTGACCAGAGGTGAGCGGTGAATCCAGTCCAACGAGTTCAATAGTGCTTCAGTTGGGATCACCGACGTTACGATTCATCAAGGAATATAAAATGAAAGCATTGCGCCTGATACCTGTTCTCGCATTAGCCCTGGCCGGATGCACGGCCACCCCGCCTGATCTCGAGCCCCTCCCCGGCAGCTTCACCTATGGCGAGAAGGCGGCGGAGCGCAGAACACAAGCAGCGCCCGGGACAATGATACAGCATCGTTTCCTGCATCAGGGGACCATGGTTTTCGAAACATACGAGGTCCAGCCGGACCATTCCTATAAGCTCGTTCGCCGCAGCGTCCAGGATAGCTGGGCGCCCTGACCTGACACCGCCGCTCGCGGACTACAGCGTCGCTGCCACGACGTCACCCTCGGCGCGGAACATTGTGATCGCCGCCTCGTTCTCCATTGGTAGAGATCAATGGAGATTATCCGATGGCCAAGTATCTCGATGAACGCGGCGATCCGGTCTCGAAAACGCATGACGCGGACAGGGAAGAATTCTCCCCCCGGGAAACCAGACCGGGAGGCCTCGGCCTCCGTGTCCTGGCGGTACTCACAGCCGGACTGTTTCTCGCCTTGCTCGCCTGGGGCGCCGTTGAACTCTGGGGCGAAGGCAACGACAACGATCAGGCAACGGAACAGACGCAGCCTGCTCCATCGTCAGAACAGACCGGCAGCGTCGGCAACCAGACGCCCGCACCCGCCGATGGCCAACCAGCGCCGACCGACAGAAGTCCTACTGCCCCGTCGGGAACCGGCGGTCCGTCGCAACAGACCTCGCCTGACGGCACGACGAAATAGCGGCTCTCCGGCTGGTTAATGCCGGCGTAAGCGCTTCGCCCCTTAGCGCACGGTTACTTCGGAATCAAAATCATGCAGCAATTCAAAGTGCTGCAACGAACCTTGCACGTCGGCGCGCGCCGCTGTGACGTGCCAAACGACACCATCTATTCGAAAGCCTGCGCCGTCGAGCACTCATAGAGCACGTCGTCGGTTTCCGCATCGATGCCGGCGAGGCTGACGTCGTACCCCCAAAGATGGCGCACGTGCCGAAGCGTGGCGTCGCGGCTCGCTTCATCCAAGAGGATGCCGTTCTTCACGTTGTGCTGCAGGCGCAGGTGGCGGTCGCCCAGCAGATCGACGTCCACGACCTGGATGTCCGACTGGTTCGCCGCGACATCATAGCTGCGCGCAAGCGCGGTGCGTATGGTTTCGTAGCCGCGCTCATTATGGATCGAGGCGACCTCGCAGTAGTTGTCGCCGGCCTCGTCCGTCAGCAGGAACAACCTGAATTTGCGGATTAACGCAGGGCTCAGATATTGCAGGATGAAGGATTCGTCCCGATGGTTCGCCCAGGCGTCGATCAGCGTCTCCCGCCATTTGCCGCTGCCGGCGATCTCGGGAAACCAATCACGATCTTCCGGCGTCGGATCGGTGCAGACGCGCTGGATATCCTGCATCATCGCAAATCCCAGCGCATAGGGATTGATGCCGGGAAAGCGCGGGTCGTCGAAAGACGGCTGAAACACCACGTTGGAGTGGCTGTGGAGCATCTCCAGCATGGAACCTTCGCTGATCCTGCCCTGATCGAAAAGCCTGTTCATGATCGTGTAATGCACGAAGGTCGCACAGCCCTCGTTCATCACCTTAGTCTGCCGTTGCGGATAGAAGTACTGGGCGATGACCCGCACGATACGCAGAAGTTCCCGCTGCCAGGGTTCCAGGATCAGGCTCGTCTTTTCGAGGAAATAGAGCAGGTTTTCTTCGGGCAGGTTGAGTTCCTTCTTCCGCTCCGAAGCATCGCGCTCGGCCTCCTTGGATCCGTGTCCGTCCGGTGAGGGCGGGAGCGTTCTCCAGAGATCGCTGTAGGTCTGCTCTTCGTATTCAAGTCGCTCGCGGGCACGCTCCCGTTCCTTCTCGGACGAAAGCCGCGGTGGACGACGATATCGGAAGACGCCTTGATCCATAAGTGCGTGGGCGGAATCGAGAATGACCTCGACTTCGGACGTTCCGTAGCGCTCCTCGCATTTGGCGATATATTTCTTGGCAAACTCCATATAGCTCAAGATGGCGCTGGCGTCAGTCCACTGCTGGAACAGGTAGTTGTTCTTGAAAAAGTGATTGTGGCCAAAGGCTGCGTGCGCCGTCACCAGGGCCTGCATGGCCATGGTGTTCTCCTCCATCAGGTAGGTGATGCAAGGATTGGAGTTGATGACCAATTCATAGGCAAGGCCGCGGCGACCCTTGCGGTAGAGGTGTTCCTCGAAAACGAAACGCTTGCCGAAGGACCAGTGTTGGTACATCAGCGGCATCCCTACCGAAGAATAGGCGTCGAGCATCTGCTCGGAGGAGATGATCTCGAGCTGGTTCGGATAAACGTCGAGCAGGAGTTCATCCAGCGCGATCGTTTCGATCGCATCATAGGTGCGCGACAGCGTCTCGAAGTTCCAATCGGAATCGCGAAACAGAAGATTTGAGGCTGCGCCCTTTGGCATTCCTATCGCCTTTCAGTGCGCCGTTGCATGGTTGGCTGCCGTGCGAACAGCTTCCGGAAAACCGGATAGATATCCGACGGTCTCGCAATTCGGGTCATCTGGAAGTTCGACCATTCGCTGTCGACCGTGCGATAGGCACGCCAGAGGGACGTACCATTGTCGGTCGTACCGAAAATCTCCGTCTCGCGCTCATCTATGATTTCAACATAGGCATAATATTGGCAAAGGCGCATCACCTGCCGGTGGAGAAGCGAAACGCAAAGGTCCGAGTCCCCGGCGCTGTTTTCCCCGTCGGAGGCCTGAGCCGCGTAAATGTTCCATTCGCGCGCCGGATAGCGCTCTTCAATGATGCGGAGCATCTCCTCGATGGCCGTGGAAACAACCGTGCCGCCGCTCTGCTTGCTGTAGAAAAATGTGTTCTCGTCGACCTCGCCCGCCTCATCGGTGTGGCGAATGAAGACGATGTCTATGCGCTTGTAGCGCCGCTTGAGGAAGAGATGCAGGAGGACGAAGAAGCGCTTGGCCAGATCCTTCTCCCGCTCGCCCATCGAGGCAGAGACATCCATGAGGCAGAACATCACGGCGCTTGCATTCGGCAGCGGCTGGGGCTCGAAGCGATTGAAGCGGATGTCGACCGGATCGACATAGGCAATGCGACGACGGCGGCGCTCCAGCTTGTCCAGTTCCTCGCGCAACGCCTCGATGCGTTTCTGGTGGGCGCCACTCGTATTCGATTCCGCCTGCAGCTTGGCAAGTTCGTCGGCGACCGCGGCAACGTCCGCACGACTAGGCCTCCGCAGCGCGATGCGGCGGCCATAGCTGTTGCGCATCGTGCGCCCCACATTGATGTTCGTGGGCGAACCCGACGTCGCAAAACCGGCCCGACGAGGCTTGAACGCGACGGATTCCTTGAGATTGAGCTTCACCATGTCGGGGAGTTCGAGATCCTCGAAAAAGAGATCGAGGACTTCGTCGCGCGACAGCACGAACTGGAAGTCGTCTTCGCTCTCACCCGTTCCCGCCCCCTTGCCTGAGGCGCCGCCGCGCGCGCTTGGTTTCGGGAGGCGATCACCCGGCGAGAATTCATGATTGCCGGGCAGAACATACTGTCTCTCGCCGGTGGTCGGGGATGGCTGGAAGGATGGCTCGCCGACGCCACGCTCGGGCATGGGGACACGGTGCTCCGCATCGACGTCCGCGATCTTGCCTGCTTTGATCTGTTCCTTGATCGTCCGTTTCAGCTCTTCCCGCGCCCGTTTCAGAAAACGCCGCCGGTTGCCGAGGCTCTTGTCCTTCGGATTAAGGCGACGATCGATGAAATTCGGCATTGGCAAACCCCCAACGTACGCATCATTAGCCTGCCTTATTCACTCGCATGTACCAATCGACGAGCCGCCGAACCTGGCGTTCAGTGTATCCGCGCTCAATCATGCGCTGGACGAACTCTGCATGCTGCTTTTCGGTGGCGCTGTCCTTCTTGGAGCCGAAACTAATGACAGGCAGCAAATCCTCGACCTGGCCGAACATACGCTTTTCGATGACTTCGCGCAGCTTTTCATAGCTCGTCCACGAGGGATTGCGGCCGCTGTTCTTGGCGCGGGCACGCAACGTGAACTTCACGACCTCGTTGCGGAAGTCCTTGGGATTGGCGATGCCTGCCGGCTTTTCGATCTGCGACAACTCGCTGTCGAGAACCTTCCGATTGAGGATCTGTCCGGTGTCCGGATCCTTGAAGTCCTGGTCCTCGAGCCATGCATCGGCGTAGGCAATATATCGGTCGAACAGGTTCTGGCCGTATTCGCTATAGGATTCCAGATAGGCTTTCTGGATCTCATGGCCGATGAATTCGGCATAGCGCGTGGCCAATTCCGACTTGATGAAGTCGAGATAGCTTGCCTCGATTTCCTTCGGAAACTGTTCGCGTTTGATCGCCTGCTCCATGATGTACATCAGGTGCACGGGATCGGCGGCGACCTCCTTGGTGTCATAGTTGAAGGTCTCCGACAGCACCTTGAAGGCAAAGCGGGTGCTGACGCCCGTCATGCCCTCGTCTACGCCGGCCGCATCACGATATTCCTGCACCGACTTTGCCTTCGGATCGGTGTCCTTCAGGTTCTCGCCGTCATAGACCCGCATCTTCGTGTAAAGCGGCGAGTTCTCATGCGGAGCAAGGCGGGTCGACACCGTGAACCGGCTCAAGCACTCCAGAACTTCGGGCGCGCAAGGATTGTCGACCAACTCACTTTCGCGAAGGAGCTTCTCGTAAATCAGCTTCTCTTCGGTTACGCGCAGGCAATAGGGCACCTTGACCACCAGAATGCGGTCGAGGAACGCCTCATTGTTCTTGTTGTTCTTGAACTGAAGCCACTCGGATTCGTTGGAATGCGCGAGAACGGTGCCCTGGTAGGGAAACGCGCCGAAATTCTCGGTGCCGTTGTAATTGCCTTCCTGGGTCGCCGTCAGCAGCGGGTGGAGGACCTTGATCGGCGCCTTGAACATCTCCACGAATTCAAGCAGCCCCTGTGTGGTGCGGTTCAGGCCGCCGCTGTAGGAATAGGCGTCCGGATCGGCCTGGCTGTAGTTTTCGAGCTGGCGGATATCGACCTTGCCGACCAGCGAGGAGACATCCTGGTTGTTTTCGTCGCCGGGCTCGGTCTTCGCGATGCCGATCTGGCGCAAGCGGGATGGCATCAGTTTGACGACGCTGAATTTCGAAATGTCGCCGCCGACTTCGTCCAGCCGCTTGGCCGCCCAAGGCGAGATCAGACCGGTGAGCCGCCGTCTGGCGATTCCATACTTGTCCTCAAGAAGATCGGCCATGCGCTCCGGATGGAACAGACCGAGCGGGGATTCGAAGACGGGGCTGATCTTGCCGTTGACCATCAAAGTGTAGATGGGGCGCGCTTCCATAAGCTTCTTGAGCCGCTCCGCCAACGAAGATTTGCCGCCGCCAACCGGCCCAAGTAGGTAGAGAATTTGCTTGCGCTCTTCGAGACCCTGCGCGGCATAGCGGAAATAGCCGACGATCCGCTCGATCGTATCCTCCATGCCATAGAAGTCAGAGAATGAGGGATAGATCTTGATCGTTCGATTGGCGAAGATTCGCCCGAGCCGCTCGTCCGCGCTCGTATCGATGAGGTTCGGCTCTCCGATGGCCTCCACCATGCGCTCCTGCGCGGTGGCGTACATACTCTTGTCGTCGCGGCAGGCGAGGA
Organism: Sinorhizobium terangae; assembly: GCF_029714365.1. Lineage (NCBI taxonomy): Bacteria > Pseudomonadati > Pseudomonadota > Alphaproteobacteria > Hyphomicrobiales > Rhizobiaceae > Sinorhizobium > Sinorhizobium terangae. Next base: position 1,082,885 of record NZ_CP121659.1, on the reverse strand, counting down.
GATATTCTTGCAGACTTATCTCTTCCTGCGCTGCACTCGTATAGATCTCTGAAAAGAGATCGAAGACGTCAGATTCACTCCTTGTCATCATGCTCTCCCGCGGGAGGCCGGTCAACCGAGACGGGTTCGCTGCCTGTTGGCTCCCTGCTTACAGTGAACTGTTTCCTGCCTCCAAAGTTCCTCAATAAGTTGCGGTTTAGCAGGCGGATGCCGAAGCAGTGGCCAACGGTGAGCACCCGCCTTTGCGGCACGGCGCACGGCGCTTTCAAGATGGCGCGACGGGCACCGTAATACTTTGAATTGCTACAGGTCTTATCCGTAAAGTCGAATCGGATATAAGAAATCATGCAGCAGGTTCGCCGCTCTGTCACCCCATCATATTGGCCGCTTTTCACAATTCCGCGATGGCGAAGCGGATTCGCGTCTAGCCTCTGGCTACTTTTCCGATTTTGCGACGAACGGCTTTTTCTACCGCGGCAAGGTCCCACAGAACCCGTGCGCGGGCGAAACACAACTCGCCTTCGTTTCCGTGGCCCGCATTCGGGCCGGGCGGAAAATGCTGCAGAGACCCCATGGCCAGATCTGGCACAGCGCGGCGGCGGCCCCACTCGCTCGCTCGTAAACTTGCGTCGGCGACGCCGCTTGATGGCTCTCGTTAGCAACACAATATGGCATTTTGGTCGCGGGTGCTACCGAAGGCGTTCGTTTTAATCTTCCAGCGCGAAATGCGAGTGGCGTCCTGCAGCGGCTCGCGGCGGTACCGGATCTAGGATACTACAGCCCCGCCCGCCTTATCAGACGCGCAAAAGGTCGCTGTAGAGCTTTGAGTTGCTGCATGATTTGGCCTTAAATCGATCCCGCTTTAAGGAAGCATGCGGTAGTGCATGCAACTCGACGCCCGGAAATAAAAAACCCCGTAGAACCGGACGGTTACGGGGGCTTTTTAATTCTCAATTTGGTGCGGTCGAGAAGACTCGAACTTCCACGGGTTGCCCCACAGCGACCTCAACGCTGCGCGTCTACCAATTCCGCCACGACCGCATCGTGGTAGGTGCCGATTGCGTCGGCGGGGCTGCATGTAGCAAAAGCCTTTGGGGTGCACAAGGGCAAGACGACAGAATTTTGACGAGAAAAGAAACTATTTCAACAGCCCCCTCGCGAAGCACTGGAAATGCTGGACTCTTGGCCCGCGCCATCCCATGTACGGAGGCGGAAAACCAGGAATACGGCCACATGCAGCGCGACAATCTCGACCAAACCATGTTTGCCCCGCCAGGATCGCCTGCGGTGCGCTGGCGCATTGCCCCTTCCCTCGTCGACTATCCACAGGCGGTCGAAACCATGGAACGGGAAGCCGCGGCAATTGCCGCCGGCACGGCGGACGAATTGGTCTGGCTGGTCGAGCACCCGCCTCTTTATACGGCGGGTACAAGCGCCGAGGCCTCAGACCTGGTGATGCCAGACCGTTTCCCTGTCTTTGCGACTGGCCGGGGCGGCGAATATACCTATCACGGTCCGGGTCAGCGGGTCGTCTATGTCATGCTTGACCTAAAGCGCCGCCGGCAGGATGTGCGCGCCTTTGTCGCAGCGCTCGAGGCAGTCATTATCACCACTCTCGATTCGATGAACGTCAAAGGCGAACGCCGCGAGGACCGGGTGGGCGTATGGGTGCGTCGCCCGGAAAGGCCGCCATTGCCGGACGGATCGGTGGCCGAGGATAAGATCGCTGCTATCGGCATCCGGCTCCGCAAATGGGTGAGCTTTCATGGCTTCGCGCTGAATGTCGATCCGGACCTCGATCACTTCGGCGGTATCGTGCCCTGCGGCATCCGCGGCTACGGTGTCACCAGCTTGGTCGATCTTGGCCTGCCGGTCATGATGCCCGACGTCGATATCCGGCTTAGGGAGGCATTCGAATCGGTCTTTGGACCGACGCGCGTCGATAGCGACAGTCTCCAACCATTGGCTCCCTCGGCCTGAATCCGGCCGCCCGTCGCATAATTCGTTATATCTGTATGGTGGCCGGCGAAACTTACGCTCGCTTTCGCTTCTGCGCCTGCCGCTCCCGCCATATGATGTACAGCCCGGACGCGACGATCACGAGAATGCCGAGCCATTTCGACGGTGTCGGAAAGTCGCCGAACACGATGTAGCCGAGCGCCGTAGCCGAGACGATTTCGAAATAATGGAATGGTGCAAGAAGCGATATCGGCGCGGCCTGAAATGCCTTGACGACAAGGAGATGGCCCCAGCCCGAAATGGTCCCGAGCGCAATAACGAGCGCCCATCCGAGCGCCGATTGCGGCAGTGACGGTTCGAAGTCGGCAGCGCCCAATCCACTGCCGACGGCGATCACTGCCGCCATGAACAGCGTGCCGCCTATGCCGGCGATCGTCTGCATCGTCAGTGGCGGATCGGCGCTGCCAACAGCGCGGTTCAGGAAGAGGTAACAGGCAAAGAGGAAGGCGCAGGCGACCGGCAGCAAGGACGTCAGGCCGAACATGGCAAAGCTCGGCTGGATGACAACCATTGCGCCGCCGAAGCCGACTGCGATCGCCGACCATCGACGCCATCCCACCCTCTCGCGCAGGAGCAGCGCTGAAAGGCAAGTCAGGATGAACGGCTCCACGAAGTAGATGGCGAACACGTCCGCGAGCGGCATGTATTTCACTGAAACGAAGAAAAAGAGCGCCGCCGCCGCGAGCAATACGCCGCGAAGAATGTTCGGCCAGAGCCGCTTCGGATAAAACGCCCGCAGCCCGCCCGCCGAGAGCAACAATGGCGCCGTCGATACAAGTTGAAAGAAGAAGCGGTAGAAGGTCACTTGCCCGGGCGACATGCCCTCATAGACCGCCATATATTTCGCAATCGCATCCATGCAGGGCAGGATGAGCATGGCGAAGAGCATGATCGCCACGCCGCGCATAATGGGATTGTGCGGCGCCACGGCCGCTGGGGCATATTCGTTCACGGGCAGATTTCCAATGTCGGGGCCGAAACTTAGCTCGTTTCGGCAAGGTTTCAACATGCGACTAATAGTGAGCCGCATTTGACCGCGTTTTTGACGTTCCGAGGTGGTCCGTCGACACCGCAATGCCTATAAGCTGATTTCAACTCGCCCCGCAGCCGGAAGCCAGGGGCGCTTCCGGCAACCATCCGGGCCCCTTGAACGCACCCGCGCCAAAGGAGAATGCCATGCGCTTGTCCACCGAAACCATGATCGCGCGTCTTCGCGAGACAGGAGACGGCGACACGCTTGGGGGACGCATCTGGAGAGCGCGTGACGCCGCGAATCTTTCCGTGACGGAACTGGCGGATCGGCTTGGCGTGCGCTGCGAAACCGTTGCTGCATGGGAACGCGACCGTGCCGAACCTCGCACCAATCGCCTCTTCATGCTTGCTGGCGTGCTGGGTGTCACTCCAGCCTGGCTGATCGCCGGCATCGGCCGCGCCCCTGACGACGATGCCGCCGTCGGCTCGACGGAGGCACTCCGGGACCAACTCGATCTTGTCAAGAAACTGCACGCTCAGGCCGGCGAGGCCATCGCCGCGCTGGAAGCGGAACTCGATCGCATCCATCGGACCATTCGTCCAAGACGGTAAGCGACGCCGAAGCGCGTTTTCCGCCCGCATGCCAATTAACGTAGTAGAATAGCTTATCGCCGATTCCAGCTTAGCGCACCGACTGCCACAATGCTGGCTATCGGGCCGCTGCCAGCAAGCATTTACAAGGGAGAAGAGACATGGACGTACGCGCCGCCGTCGCCACTCAGGCCGGCAAACCTCTGGAAATCATGACGGTTCAGCTCGAAGGACCGAAGGCCGGCGAGGTGCTGGTCGAGGTCAAGGCGACCGGCATCTGCCACACCGATGATTTCACCCTCTCCGGTGCCGACCCGGAAGGGCTGTTTCCGGCGATCCTCGGCCACGAGGGCGCCGGCATCGTCGTCGACGTCGGCCCCGGCGTCACCAGCGTGAAGAAGGGCGACCACGTCATTCCGCTCTACACCCCGGAATGCCGCGCCTGCCCGTCCTGCCTCAGCCGCAAGACCAATCTGTGCACCGCCATCCGCGCCACCCAGGGCCAGGGCGTCATGCCGGACGGCACCTCGCGGTTTTCGCTCAACGGGGAGAAGCTGCACCACTATATGGGCTGCTCGACCTTTGCGAACTTCACCGTTTTGCCGGAGATCGCCGTCGCCAAGGTCAACCCGGACGCCCCGTTCGACAAGATCTGCTATATCGGCTGCGGCGTCACCACCGGCATTGGCGCGGTGATCAACACCGCCAAGGTCGAGATGGGGTCGACGGCGATCGTCTTCGGTCTCGGCGGCATCGGTCTCAACGTCATCCAGGGGCTCAGGCTTGCCGGCGCCGACATGATCATCGGCGTCGATTTGAACAACGACAAGAAGCCCTGGGGCGAGAAGTTCGGCATGACCCACTTCGTCAATCCGAAGGAGGTCGGCGACGACATCGTGCCCTATCTCGTCAACATGACCAAGCGCGGCGCCGATCAGATCGGCGGCGCCGACTACACCTTCGACTGCACCGGCAATGTCAAGGTGATGCGCCAGGCGCTCGAGGCCTCGCATCGCGGCTGGGGCAAGTCGGTGATCATCGGCGTCGCCGGCGCCGGCCAGGAGATTGCGACCCGGCCATTCCAGCTCGTCACCGGCCGCACCTGGATGGGCACCGCCTTCGGCGGCGCGCGCGGGCGCACCGACGTGCCGAAGATCGTCGACTGGTACATGGAGGGCAAGATCGCCATCGATCCGATGATCACCCACACGCTGCCGCTCGACGACATCAACAAGGGCTTCGAACTGATGCATTCCGGCGAAAGCATCAGAAGCGTCGTGATCTACTGAGCTGCCGACCTGAACCAACAAAGCACCGGAACCGATTGAATTCCGGTGCTTTTTGACTGCTACAGCGCCGCGCGTCTATCAGACGCGCAAAGGACGCTGTAGCACCTTGAATCGCTGCATGTTTTTATCCTTAAATCGGATCCGATTTAAGGAAACATGCAGTAGGAAATGTGTACAAGATGATCTTCGTCGATGCCGACGCCTGCCCCGTAAAGGCGGAAATTCTGAAGGTAGCGGAACGTCACGGCTTCGAGGTGACGTTCGTCGCCAATTCCGGCCTGCGCCCGTCGCGAGACCCGATGGTGCACAACGTCATCGTGTCGGCAGGCTTCGACGCAGCTGACAATTGGATCGCCGAACGTGCAGGAGAGGGCGACATCGTGATTACGGCGGATGTCCCGCTCGCCGCACGCTGCGTCGCGGCTGGTGCCCTCGTTACCGGGCCATCCGGCCGACTCTTCGACAAGAACAACATCGGCATGGCTACGGCCATGCGCGACCTCGGCGCGCACCTGAGGGAAACCGGCGAAAGCAAGGGCTACAATGCAGCCTTCACGGCAAGGGATCGCTCAGCTTTCCTGGAGGCGCTTGACCGACTCTGCCGTCAAGCCAAAAGATGAGCTCGGAAGGACGCTGGGCCGCGCGATGAGACGGACGACAAGGCTGCGACATTGGCCATTCTATGCGGCGCTCGGCTGCGCCCTGATGAGCCTGCCGATCTCCCTGGTCCTTGCTCCACGCTTTGCCCTCGAGATCACCGCCATCACGTTCTTCTGTGTTTATCTCATCAAGGCGGCCATGCGGCTCAGGCGGCTGACCGGAAATTATCTCGAACATCATGCGCATGGTACCGACGAACCTGAAGCGGTCATTTTTCTGGTTACGCTTGCCGCGGCTGCCGTCTCGCTGCTGTCGCTCTTCCTGGCTCTCAGTCGGCAGGATCCGGGCTATGGACTCGAACTGCCCCTCGCCTTTGCCTCCGTCGGACTCGGCTGGGCGACGATCCACACCATGGCGGCAATGCATTACGCGCACGTCTATTGGGTACCCGATGAGACGCGTGATCCGATCGGGCCGGCACGCGGACTGATGTTTCCGGAAACGGGCACGCCCGGCGGTTATGACTTTCTCTATTTCGCCTTCGTCATCGGTATGACCGCGCAAACATCGGATGTGGCAATCACCACAACGACGATGCGCCGGATCAATCTGGCGCATGCCGTCGTTTCGTTCTTCTTCAACACGGTGCTGGTCGCCGCGGCCGTCAATGCGACCGTCCAGCTGGCCGGCTGACGCCTCATCCATTTCAAGGAGAGCCTCATGAAAGTAATCTCGCAAAACACGGCCTTTGGCGGCATGCAGGGCGTCTTTTCCCATGACTCGGCCGCCTGCAAGGGTGAAATGACCTTTGCCGTCTATGTACCGCCGCAGGCGATCGGCGAGCCGCGCCCTGTTCTATGGTACCTGTCCGGCCTCACCTGCACCCACGCAAACGTGACGGAAAAGGGAGAATATCGCCGCATGGCCTCGGAGCTCGGCATCATCATCGTCTGCCCGGATACAAGCCCGCGCGGCAGCGATGTGCCGGACGAACTGACTAACTGGCAAATGGGCAAGGGCGCCGGGTTCTATCTCGACGCAACGGAGACGCCCTGGGCCGAACATTATCAGATGTACACATACATCACGGAGGAGCTACCCGCCTTCGCCAGCCAGCATTTCCGCATGGACATGAGCCGCCAGGGTATTTTCGGCCATTCGATGGGCGGGCACGGGGCAATGACGATCGCTCTTAGAAACCCGGAGCGGTTCAAGAGCTGCTCGGCGTTTGCGCCGATCGTGGAGCCCTCGACGGCCGACTGGTCGGTCGGTGCCTTCGAGAAATACCTTGGCCCCGACAAGACCGCCTGGCGCCAGTACGATGCCTGTGCATTGGTCAAGGACGGGGCACGCTTCCCGGAGTTCCTGATCGACCAGGGCAAGGCGGACGGGTTTCTTGAGAACGGCTTGCGCCCCTGGCTTTTCGAGGAAGCGGTAAAGGGGACCGGAATAGGGCTGACACTGCGGATGCACGAGCGTTACGACCATTCCTACTACTTCATATCGACCTTCATGGACGATCATCTGAAGTGGCATGCCGAGCGGCTCGGCTGAGAAACGGTCGTACGGGATCCGACCGAGCATCACGACATGGATTGGAAGCGTGGTTGGCCCGCCGCTTCGACCAAGCGGACGCTTGACTGCGCAAGCCCGTGGTGACCTTCCATGTCGATGACGAGATGCCAGTGGGCGGTCTCGGGGATCATCATGCGCAACGGCGATTTTCGGGCGACGCCGCCAAGGAACTGGTGCTTCAACGTTTCCCTGTAGCGGGTGAAGTTGTCGGCGGTCATCAGCCGGACGTTGGCGACGGCCGACAGCGTCACTTCGATCGTCGTGCCGGCCCTTTGTTCCTTGAGGTCGTAATGGGTATAGTTCAATGCTCTTTTTGTCATCGCCGCCTGGACCGGAAACTTACATAAGACACTTCTCACAATGCTAGCGAGCGCCGCTTAACGAATGGTTTTGCACCAAAAGCGCAACGCCCTTGTCTCGTCACTACGATCTTCATTTCAGCCCCAACGGAAATCGGCTTCATGTTCCATATCCTGCTCGTCGGCGCCGGTGGTGCGCTGGGCTCCATGCTACGTTATCTCGTCGGCCTCTGGACGCTCCATCGGTTCGGTCCCGCCATTCCCTGGGGCACCTTGAGCGTGAACGTCAGCGGTTCGTTCCTGATCGGTTTCCTGGCGGAGCTGATCATGCACAAGATGGGGGCGTCTCCGGAAATGCGCGTGTTCCTGATCACCGGCGTGATTGGGGGCTACACCACATTCTCCGCCTTCTCGCTGGACGCAATAACGCTGCTGGAACACGGCCAGCCGGCGCTCGGCATCGCGTATATTCTGGCAAGCGTGGTTCTTTCCATTCTTGCGGTCTTCGCCGGACTGGCCCTGATGCGCGCAATGGTCTAAAGCCAGCAATTCAAAGTGCTACAGCGTCCTTTGCGCGCCTGATAGGACGCGCGGCGCTGTAGAAGAACAGGATTTTTGCAGATGGCAGGCATAGAACACAGACTGGTGGACGGCGACGAGGCGGGAATGCGCCTCGACCGCTGGTTCAAGGTGCATTTTCCCGGGCTCGGCTTCGGACCGCTGCAGAAGCTGCTGCGCTCCGGCCAGATCCGCGTGGATGGTGCCCGCGCAAAATCCGATACGCGTGTGCAGCCGGGCCAGACGATCCGCATTCCGCCTCTCGGCGTCGATGCCAAGGACACCAAGACGGGCCCGATCGGCGGTCGGGACCTGCGCCATTCGCCTGATGGCGAACTGCTGTCGCGCATGGTGCTCCACGAAGACGCAAAGGTGATCGTGCTCAACAAGCCCGCCGGCCTTGCCGTGCAGGGCGGGTCCGGCGTCAACCGCCATATCGACAAGATGCTTGAAGCGTGGACGAACCAGAAGGGTGAAAAACCACGACTGGTGCATCGTCTCGACCGCGACACATCAGGCGTTCTCGTCGTGGCCCGTACGCGCGGAGCCGCCCAGCAGCTGACCGCCGCGTTCCGCGAGCGCGATACCAAGAAGACCTATTGGGCCCTGGTCAAAGGCGTGCCGCGCAAGCGCGAGGACCGTATTTCCACGTGGCTCGTCAAGGAGCAGACGGCGGATGGCGATCGCATGCGGATCGCCAAACACGGCGACGACGGCGCGGACCACGCGATTTCCTACTACCGCATCGTCGAGCAGGCCGGGCAGAATCTGGCCTGGCTCGAAATGGAGCCCTATACCGGCCGCACGCACCAACTGCGCGTCCACGCCGCCCACATCGGGCATCCGATCATCGGGGATCCGAAATACTTCGAGGCCGATATTAACTGGACCTTCCCCGGCGGCATCCAGAATCGGCTGCATCTGCACGCCCGGCACATCGACATTCCGCATCCGAACGGCGGACGACTGAAGGTCACGGCCCCCCTGCCCCCCCATATGGTGCAGAGCTGGAACCTGCTCGGCTTCGACGAAAATGCCGCCGACGAGGAAGATAGATGAAGCTCGTCCTATTCGATTGCGACGGGACGCTGGTAGACAGCGTCGCGTTGATCCATGAAGTGATGGGCCGCACTTTCGAAGCCTTTGACCATCCCCGCCCGACGACCGAAGCGACCAAGGCAATCATCGGCCTGACGCTCGACATCGCGATCGCCCGCCTGTTGGGCCGCGAGCATGTCGATGACCGTGCAGTCACAATGACGGCACATTACAAGGAGATCTTCGCTTCAGTGCGGGCTGAAGCAGGGTTTCAGGAGCAACTGTTTCCCGGCATTGCCGAGATGTTGCAGACGCTTGCCGCACGCGATGAACTGCTGATCGGCGCTGTCACCGGAAAATCGCGCCGGGGCCTCACACATATTTCAGCCACACATGGCCTCGACAAGATCTTCTTCGTCTCCCGGACGGCCGACGACTGCCCGTCCAAACCGCACCCGGCGATGGTCATGGAATGCTGTGCGGAGGCAGGCGTTGACGCGAAGGACACGCTCGTGATCGGCGACGCCATCTACGATATGCAGATGGCGAAGGCGGCCGGTGCCGATGCGCTCGGGGTCGCCTGGGGTTACGCAAGCGTGCCGGCTCTGATCGAAGCCGGCGCCGACCACATTGCCCGCACACCGGAAGACATAATCGAATGGATGGAGCGCAACCATGCCTGATATACGCGATGAGTTGAGCGGCGCGTTGAGCCATGAAGATCCGGTACGGCGTGCACAAATCCAGATGCAAAAGCCGCTGGCAAAGCGTTTCTACAAGGAAGTGAGCATCGGTACTGCGGAAGATGGCGGTCAGACCGTGCTTCTTGACGGCCGTAGGCTGCGCACGCCAGCGAAACATCCGCTTGCGGTTCCGACCCGCAAGCTTGCGGAACTGTTGGCGGCCGAGTGGGATGCGCAGTCCGACGTAATCGACCCGGCGGCAATGCCGATTACGCGCATCGTCAATACCGCGATCGACGGTGTGGCGCTCGATCACCGCGCTGTGTTCGACGATATCCTGCGTTTCGTCGGAAGTGACCTCCTCTGCTATCGTGCCGACAGTCCCGATGGGCTGGTTGCACGGCAGAACGAGCTCTGGGACCCGATCCTCGACTGGGCTGCGCAGTCGCTCGGCGCCCGTTTTATTCTGATCGAAGGCGTGATCCACCAGGAACAGCCTCAAGAGGCGATCGCGGCCTACGCCGAGGGCCTGCGCGCCTTCGCGACGCCACTCGGACTAACGTGCCTGCATACGTTGACGACACTCACCGGATCGGCCCTGCTTGCGCTCGCCTTCGCCATGGGCCGTCTGACGGCAGAGGAAGCCTGGGCTGCCGCTCACGTCGACGAGGACTGGCAGATCGAGCATTGGGGAACCGATGAGGAAGCCTTCCGTCGCCGCGAAAACCGGTGGCAGGAAATGCAGGCTGCGGCAACGGCGCTCGACGCCCTGAAATAGCGTCGAGCATTGCCGCTGCGGCAGTCAATTCCCGCTGCGTTAGAACCGGATGCGCTCACGTGCGTTCGCGCCAACGCTCTATATGTTTGTTTTTGCCGCATTTGTGCGACGTCAGGTGATTCCACCTGACTGCAAACTGCCCTAGAGCGGTTCCGGTTTTGACTGAATCGGAGGGGATTCCGTTTTAGTCCGTTTTGTGATTCAAGATGCTGGCTGGAGCGGAGGCCAGCATCCGATGACGCGACCTCTTTCGAACGATCTTCGTGAACGTGTTGTTGGCGCCATTTCGGCGGGGGAAAGCTGCCGATCGGTGGCGGCTCGTTTCGGCATTGCCGTATCGTCGGCGGTGAAGTGGTCTCAGCGCTATCGTTCGAACGGGTCCGTGGCGCCCGGCAAGATGGGCGGCCACCGCAAGCATGTGCTGGAGCCGCACCGTGCGTTCATCGCGGAGCGGATCAACCAGACGCCGCATTTGTCGCTGCACAGGCTGAAGGAAGAGCTGGCGGCGCGTGGGGTGAAGGTGTCGCACGATACGGTCTGGCGGTTCCTGCGCCGCGAGGGGTTGCGGTTTAAAAAAAACGCTGTTCGCCCTTGAGCAGGCCCGTGCCGATATTGCCCGCCGGCGGCAACGCTGGCGCTCCTGGCAGTCCGGTCTCGATCCGAGACGGCTGGTGTTCATTGACGAAACCTGGATCAAGACCAACATGGCGCCGCTCTATGGCTGGGGGCCACGAGGCAAGCGCCTGCGCGGCTTTGCCCCGCACGGCCACTGGCGCACGCTGACCTTTGTCGGCGCTTTGCGCCACGACCGGCTGGCAGCGCCTTGCGTCTTCGACGGACCGATCAACGGTCGGTGTTTCCGCGCCTATGTCGAACAACAGCTCGTGCCCGTGCTCGAACCCGGCGACATCGTCATCATGGACAATCTCGGCTCGCACAAGTCGGCGGCCATCCGGCAGATGATCCGAGCCGCCGGCGCGCGGCTCTGGTATCTCCCGCCATACTCGCCCGATCTCAATCCGATCGAGCAGGCCTTCGCCAAAATCAAACACTGGATGCGGGCGGCTCAGAAGCGAACCGTCGAGGAGACATGGAAATACCTCGGCAGCCTTGTCCCCTCACTCCAGCCCGACGAATGCAGCAACTACTTCGCCAACGCCGGATATGCTTCTGTCAAAACCTGAAACGCTCTAGGCGAAGAGCTTGAGACCGGCAATGCCGGCGACGATCAGGCCGATGCAGCCGAGGCGAATGAGCGTCGCCGGCTCGGCAAAAAGGACGATCCCGAGCACGACGGTGCCGACAGTGCCGATGCCGGTCCATACGGCATAGGCCGTGCCAAGAGGCAGCGAGCGCACAGCAATACCGAGAAGCACGACGCTGAGGATCATCGATCCGACCGTCAGCACGGTCGGCGTGAACCGCGTAAATCCGTCCGTATATTTGAGACCGATCGCCCAGCCGATTTCGAGAAGGCCGGCGAGCAGAAGGGTGATCCAGGCCATTTCCAACTCCTGTTCTGGAGCGAGGCCGTCCCCGCGGATGTTCGGGACAAATCGATCCCGTGCAGCCGTCTGCAATGCGCTGCCTATGCCACGAGAGCGTACTGGCAGCAAGGCACTTCCCGGAAAGCCTGCCTTGCGGCGGACGCAAATCTCTCCTTAAGAATTTCGCTCGCGCCGAAGTTTCGCCCACCATTCGAGCCGCTTGCGAAGCTCGCGTTCGAAGCCGCGCTCAGGCGGGTCGTAGAACGTCTTGCGGCCCATCTTCTCCGGAAAATAGTCCTGCCCCGAAAACGCGTCCGGCTCGTCGTGGTCGTAACGATATCCCTCGCCGTAACCCTCGCCCTTCATGAGTTTCGTCGGGGCGTTCAGAATATGTTTCGGCGGCAGCAGCGAGCCGTTTTCCTTCGCTGCACGCATCGCCGACTTGTAGGCGGTGTAGACAGCATTCGACTTCGGTGCCGTCGCGACATAGACACAGGCTTCGGCCAGCGCCAACTCGCCTTCCGGCGAGCCGAGATAGTCATAGGCATCCTTGGCGGCGTTGCAGATCACCAATGCCTGAGGATCTGCAAGCCCGATGTCTTCGACGGCCATGCGCACCAGCCGCCTGCCGATATAAAGCGGGTCCTCGCCGGCATCGAACATGCGGCAGAGATAATAGAGCGCGGCATCCGGATCCGAGCCGCGAACGGACTTGTGGAGCGCCGAGATCAGATTGTAATGCCCATCCTGCCCCTTGTCATAGACCGGGGCGCGGCGCTGGACGATGTCTTGCAGAGCTGTGGCATCGAAGATTTCATCCCGACGCGCCGCACGCCAGACTTCTTCGGCAAGCGTCAGCACGGCACGCCCATCGCCGTCCGCCATGCGCAGCAGACTGGCGCGGGCGTCCTCGTCGAGCGGCAGGGGCTTGCCCTCCGCCTGCTCGGCGCGTTTCAAAAGCTCCTCCAGGCTCGCCTCGTCATGCGGCTTGAAGGTCAAGACACGCGCGCGTGACAGGAGTGCGGCGTTGAGCTCGAAAGACGGGTTTTCCGTCGTCGCGCCGACAAGGATCACCGTTCCGTCTTCCATGACCGGCAGGAAGCTATCCTGCTGGGCGCGGTTGAAGCGATGGATCTCGTCGACGAACAGCAGCGTCTGGCGGCCCGACATCCGCCTGGCACGCGCAGAATCGAACACCTTCTTGAGGTCCGCGACGCCGGAGAAGATCGCCGAGATCTGCTCGAAGGCGAGGCCGGCCTCTCCGGAGAGCAGACGCGCTACGGTCGTCTTGCCCGTCCCCGGCGGCCCCCAGAAGATCATCGATCCCAGCGAACCGGACGCTATCATGCGGGTAAGAGCACCATCTTCGCCAGTCAGGTGCTCCTGCCCCGTGACTTCGGCAAGCGTGCGTGGCCGCAGCCTGTCGGCGAGTGGCCTCGCCGACGCCATTTCCGGTGGTTCGATGGGTGAAAACAGATCGCTCATTTGAAGAACTGTCTGATGACTTGGCCGTCGCGCTCGATCTCGACACGCCACAGGGATGCGTCCTCGGCCGTGACGCTCTCGAGCGTCTTCGACGTGTCGATCTCCGTGCCGTTGACCGACCGGACAATGTCCTTCGGCTGAAGGCCGATCCGGGCTGCCGGCGAGCCGCGATTGATCTCGGTCACGACGACACCTCGCAGCGAAGTCGGCATCCGCAATTCTTCCGCCAGCCGCGGGGAGAGATTTGCAACGACCGCACCGGCGAAGGGATTGCGCCCTTCGATCAGCCGCTCGTCGCGCGGCGAAGTCTCCGGTGCCCGCTCGAGCTTGAGGACGACATCGCGCGTCTTCCCGTTTTCGGAGATCGTCACACGCGCCTCGTGACCGATACCGACGGTCGTGAGGCGATAGCCGAGCGCGTCCGGGTGTTCGACGGCGATGCCGTTGACCGCGGTAACCACCTGCCCCGGCTTGAGGCCGGCGGCAGCGGCCGGACCGTCGGCAGCGACGGCCGTCACCAATGCGCCACGTGCCCGGTCAAGACCGAGCGCATCGGCCACTTCCGACGTGACCGGTTCAAAGGTGGCTCCGATAAAGGGACGGATGAACGAGCCGCCGCCGCTCTCTGCAGAGGCGACGAAGACCTTGACCAGATTGGCTGGAATCGCGAAGCCGACGCCGTTAGAGCCGCCGCCCCTCGAAAAGATCGCCGTGTTGATCCCGATCAGCTGCCCCTTCATGTCGATCAGGCCGCCGCCGGAATTGCCGGGATTGATGGCCGCGTCCGTCTGGATGAAGAAGCCGAAGTCGCCGGAGTTAATCTGGTTGCGGGCGAGCGCCGATACGATACCGCTCGTCACGGTTTGGCCGACGCCAAAGGGATTGCCCATAGCCAGCACCAGATCGCCCACCTCGACGGCGTCGGAATCGCCGATCGGAATGATGTCGAACGGCCCGTCCGACTGGATCTTCAGGACAGCAAGGTCGACGCGGTCATCCTTGAGCATGATCTTGCAGGGGAGCTCGCGCCCGTCGGCAAGCGCGACCTTGATGTCGTCGGCCCCCTCGATAACGTGGTTGTTCGTGACCACGACGCCGTTCCGGCCGACGATCACGCCAGAGCCGAGCGACGACTGCTTTTCGGTCCTGTTCGGCATGCGTTGTCCGAAGAACTCCTCGAAGAAGGGATCTCCGGAAAAAATCGATCGCCGCTCGACGACCCGCTCTGCATAAACGTTGACCACGGCATTCGCCGTCTGCTTGACCAACGGTGCGAAGGAAAGCTGCATCTCGGCGCGGGATTCGGGCACGGCCTTGCCGTCCTGCGCTACCGCGGGGACGGACATTGCAACGGCTAGGACAAATGTCACCAGTGCTCGACGGCCAAAGATCATATATCAGTTCTCCTTATCGTTGCCGCTACGATCAGATAGGATTTCGCAGGAAAAAAGGCAAACGGCTGAACAGGCTGACGCTCACGGACGACACACGAAAACGTGGTTTCCCGCATCTTTTCCAGTGATTGAATCTTTGCTCATCTGATCGCTCGTAACCGCCAATCTATAACGGGGAAACTCCATGCCCGCCTACCGCCCGCCGCGCATCGCTACGTCCGAGATCACGCCCGAACGCTTTTTCCTCAATCGAAGAACATTTCTGGCGACGGCGGCGGGCGGCCTGATATTGGGTGGGGCGACGGCGGTTCGTGCGACCGCCCTCAAGGCATGGCCGGGCCCCTATAAGCTTGATGACGCCATGACGCCCGAGAAAGACGTGACGAGTTACAACAACTACTACGAATTCGGGACGGGCAAAGGCGACCCCTCCGCCAGTTCTGGAAGCTTCAAGCCTTCACCCTGGACCGTAAAAGTCGATGGCCTCGTCGCCAAGCCGAAGGAATTCGGACTTGAGGAACTTCTGGCCTTCCCGCTCGAAGAGCGGATCTATCGCATGCGTTGCGTCGAAGCCTGGTCCATGGTCATCCCGTGGATCGGCCTTCCGCTGGCGGCCCTTCTCGACAAGGTCGAACCACTCGGCAGCGCCAAATATGTCGCCTTCGAGACCGTGGTGAGGCCGGAGGAAATGCCCGGCCAGGCCGGCTATTTCCAGCCTCTCGAATGGCCTTATCGCGAAGGCCTGAGGCTGGACGAGGCGCGGCACCCGCTGACGATCCTTTCGGTAGGCCTCTATGGAAAAACGCTGCCGAACCAGAATGGCGCGCCGATCCGATTGGTCGTGCCCTGGAAATACGGATTCAAAGGAATCAAATCGATCGTGCGAATCTCGCTGACCGAGACGCCCCCGCCTTGCACCTGGAACCTCGCTGCTCCGAACGAATACGGCTTCTATGCCAACGTGAACCCGGCTGTCGATCACCCGCGCTGGAGCCAGGCGACGGAGAACCGCATCGGCGAAGGCGGCTTTTTCGGTGCCAACCGACGCGACACGCTTCCCTTCAACGGTTATGGAGACGAGGTCGCCAGTCTCTATGCCGGCATGGATCTGACGGCGAATTTCTGACGATGGCAGCCCTCCCCACCCTGCCGAAACGCTTTCATGGCCCTTCTGTCTGGGTGCTCTATGCGCTCGGTCTCTGCCCGGCGATATCGGCCTTCTATCTTGGCGCCACCGGGAAACTGCCGGGCAACGCAGTCAAGGAGTTCGAGCACCTGCTTGGCCTTTGGGCGCTTCGCTTCCTCGTTGCGACGCTGACGATCACGCCGATCCGCGACCTTTTCGGGGTAAACTGGCTGAGATACCGCCGCGCGCTCGGTCTGCTCGCGTTCTACTACGTGCTGATGCACTTCCTGGCCTACATGGTGCTGGACCAGACGCTGCGCATACAGCCGATCATCGCCGATATCGCCCGCAGGCCTTTCATAACCATCGGCATGGCCGCGTTCGCGATGCTGATTCCCCTGGCGATCACATCGAACAATTGGTCGATCCGCCGGCTCGGCCAGCGGTGGAACAAACTTCACCGGCTCGTCTATGTGATCGCGGCCGCCGGCGCTCTTCATTTCGCCATGGCGGTGAAGGTCGTGGGGCCGGAGCAGATGTTTTACCTCGGCCTCGTCGCCCTGCTTATTGGCTGGCGGGCTGTCCGGACGCGCTTCCTTCGCTGGAGGCGCCAGCAGGTCGTTTCAGGTCGTCCCGCAACAGAAAAAGCGGCCGGGTGACGATCACCCGGCCGCTTCGATTCTTCTGTCGCTAGTTTTGGCGATCAGGCCGCTTCGGCTGCTTCAGCTTCGGCTGCAACGCGAGCGCGGTCCTTCGCACCCTTGGCATTGACATCGCGGTCAACGAACTCGATGACAGCGAGCGCGGCGTTGTCGCCGTGACGGAAGCCTGCCTTCATGATGCGCAGGTAGCCGCCGTTGCGGGTGGCATAACGCGATGCGATCGTGTCGAACAGCTTCGAGACGACGGCAACGTCGCGGATCTGCGAGATCGCCTGACGGCGGGCATGCAGGTCGCCGCGCTTGCCGAGCGTGACGAGCTTTTCGACGATCGGACGGATTTCCTTTGCCTTCGGCAGGGTCGTCAAGATCTGCTCGTGTTCGATCAGCGAAGCTGCCATGTTGGCAAACATCGCCTTGCGGTGGCTGGCGGTTCTATTCAGCTTGCGGCCGGCTTTACCGTGGCGCATGGCTAGTCTCCTTTACTTGCAGGCATCCGCCTGCAGTCTATTGGTTAGTATTGGTCTTCGTAACGCTTGGCGAGATCTTCGATGTTCTCCGGCGGCCAGGACGGCACTTCCATGCCGAGGTGCAGGCCCATGGAAGCGAGAACTTCCTTGATCTCGTTGAGCGACTTGCGACCAAAATTCGGCGTGCGGAGCATTTCTGCTTCCGTCTTCTGAATGAGGTCGCCGATATAGACGATGTTGTCGTTCTTCAGGCAGTTGGCCGAACGGACGGAAAGCTCCAGTTCGTCGACCTTCTTGAGAAGCGCCGGGTTGAAGGCGAGTTCGGTGACTGCCTCTTCCTCTGCTTCCTTGTGCGGCTCTTCGAAGTTGACGAAGACCGACAACTGATCCTGAAGAATGCGCGCCGCAAATGCGATCGCATCTTCACCGGTAACCGAGCCATCGGTTTCGATGGACATCGTCAGCTTGTCATAGTCGAGAACCTGGCCTTCACGGGTGTTTTCCACCTTGTAAGAGACCTTCTTGACCGGAGAGTACAGGCTGTCGACCGGAATGAGGCCAATCGGCGCGTCTTCCGAGCGGTTACGGTCAGCCGGCACGTAGCCCTTGCCGTTGTTGACGGTGAACTCCATGCGGATCTCGGCGCCCTCGTCGAGCGTGCAGATCACATGGTTCGGGTTGAGGATTTCGATGTCGCCAACCGTCTGGATGTCACCGGCCGTTACAACGCCGGGGCCCTGCTTGCGCACGACCATGCGCTTTGCGTCGTCGCCATCCATCTTGATGGCGATTTCCTTGATGTTGAGCACGATGTCGGTCACGTCTTCCCGAACGCCCGGGATAGAGGAGAACTCGTGCAGCACGCCGTCGATCTGCACCGCGGTGACGGCAGCACCGCGCAGCGACGACAGAAGCACGCGGCGAAGCGCGTTGCCAAGCGTCAGACCAAAGCCGCGCTCAAGCGGTTCCGCGACCAGCGTTGCCTTGGTGCGGCCGGAGGAGGCGAACTCCACCTTGTTCGGCTTGATCAATTCCTGCCAATTTTTCTGGATCATGTTTTCTGCCTTCCGTTCGTTGCCACCATCCAATCGTGACAACCGAGCCCCGAAGACCGGGAGAGCGCCTGGACGCCCTCACCGGGATGTTGAATGCAAATGATCAGACGCGGCGCTTTTTGCGCGGGCGGCAGCCGTTGTGCGGGATCGGGGTCACATCGCGGATCGAGGTGATCATGAAGCCCGCAGCCTGCAGAGCGCGAAGTGCAGATTCACGACCCGAACCCGGACCGCAAACTTCCACTTCCAGCGACTTCATGCCGTGTTCCTGAGCCTTCTTGGCGCAGTCTTCAGCGGCGATCTGAGCGGCAAACGGGGTCGACTTACGCGAACCCTTGAAACCCTTTGCACCGGCGGACGACCAGGCGATTGCATTGCCCTGCGCGTCGGTGATGGTGATCATCGTGTTGTTGAACGACGAATTGACGTGTGCAACGCCAGACGTGATGTTCTTGCGCTCGCGGCGGCGAACGCGGGTGGCTTCCTTGGCCATTGGATCCCTTTCTTAGATCTCTGCACCGCCGTAATTCCAGCGGCTCCACCGGGAAAAGGATTGTTCGTCCCCTGCCCTGAATCTTCACTTCTTGCCGAGCCAGCACGCCGGCCCGACGGATATTCGCTGAACCGATCCCGGTCCGCGACGGTCAGGCGACACCGCCTTCCCAAACTGCAAAAGGAGGCCGGCGCACGACGCCAGCCTCCCGATTTCCCCTTTCGGGAAATTACTTCTTCTTGCCGGCGATCGCCTTGGCCGGACCCTTGCGGGTGCGGGCATTGGTGTGCGTGCGTTGACCGCGCACCGGCAGGCCGCGACGATGGCGAAGACCACGGTAGCAGCCGAGGTCCATCAGGCGCTTGATGTTCATCGCGGTTTCGCGACGCAGATCACCTTCGACCTGGTAATCGCGGTCGATCGTCTCGCGGATCTGAAGAACTTCAGCGTCCGTAAGCTGGTGTACGCGACGGTCGGACGGGATGCCGACCTTCTCGATGATTTCCTGCGCGAATTTCGGGCCGATCCCGTGAATGTAGGTCAGCGCGATGACGACGCGCTTTGCCGTCGGGATGTTGACGCCAGCGATACGTGCCACGTCTATTCTCCTTGCGTTCCAGTTGCCATCCGGCAATAGGTGCTTCGTTACGCGACCTCGAAGAGCCGCACGTTAATTGAGGTTCGAGACACGTCAAAAACGACCGCACCCGGACTTCGTTACTTTGAAGACCGCGCCGATCGCTTCTCATGTCGCGAGTTGACGCTGTCTTTGGAGGAATCGGCCGGAAAAGTCAACTCCCCCGGCGGTTCCATTTTGGCAAAGACGAATGTCTAAGCCAGAATCTTCTCGATTTCGGCGGTGACCGTATTCACGTCCGCCATGCCGTCCACAGTCTTCAATTGACCGGTGCCGGCATAGTATTCCGACAACGGCTTCGTCTTCTCGCGATATTCCGTCAAGCGACGCTTGAAGGCTTCTGGATTGTCGTCGGAGCGAACGGTGCCGCCGGCCGCGACGGTTTCCGCTACGCGATTCTCCATCCGCCGTACAAGAGCTGCCTCGTCGACTTTCAGCTCGATGACGGCATCGAGCTTCAACCCCTTGCTTTCGAGCATCCGGTCGAGCGCCTTGGCTTGCGGGACGGTGCGCGGATAACCGTCGAGGATAAACCCCTTGGCGCAGTCCGGCGCGTCGATGCGGTCAGAGACGATTTCATTGACGATCTCGTCGGAAACGAGCTGGCCGGCGTCCATGACGGCCTTTGCCCGCTTGCCCACTTCGGTCGCCTGAGCCACGGCCGCGCGCAGCATGTCGCCTGTGGAAAGCTGCGGAATGCCGTATCTCTCCGTCAGAAGCTTGGCCTGTGTACCCTTGCCAGCGCCCGGCGGGCCTAAAAAAATCAGTCTCATCGTCCCCTCTTTCCTCCGCGCAGCTTCGACTTCTTGATCAGCCCCTCATACTGCTGAGCAATGAGGTGACCCTGGATCTGTGCTACCGTATCAAGGGTGACGCTGACAACAATCAAAAGCGACGTACCACCAAGGTAGAACGGCACGCCGGTCTGCGAGATGAGGATTTCAGGCAGGATGCATACGAAGATCAGGTAGATCGCGCCGATCACGGTGATGCGCGTCAACACGAAGTCGATGTATTCGGCCGTCCGTTCGCCCGGGCGAATGCCCGGGATAAAGCCACCGTGCTTCTTCAGATTGTCCGCGGTGTCTTTCGGATTGAACACGATCGCGGTGTAGAAGAACGCGAAGAAAGCAATCATGCCGCCGTAGAACAGCATATAGAGCGGCTGGCCATGACCGAGCGCGCTGACGATCGCCATTGCCCAGCCCGGCAGCGTCGCAGTGTTGGCGAAGCCAGCCAGAGTCGCCGGCAAGAGCAGCAGCGACGACGCGAAAATCGCCGGAATGACGCCCGAGGTGTTGAGCTTCAGCGGCAGGTGCGACGTATCGCCCTGGAACATCCGGTTGCCAACCTGGCGCTTCGGATACTGGATCAGCAGTCTGCGCTGTGCACGCTCGACAAAAACGATCAGCGCGATCACTGCCACGACCATGATGATGATGGCGAGAATGAGCGGCGTCGAGAGCGCCCCGGTGCGGCCGAGTTCGAGCGTTCCGGCGAGCGCGGTCGGCAGGTGCGCGACGATGCCCGCGAAAATGATCAGCGAAATGCCGTTACCGATGCCGCGCGAGGTGATCTGCTCGCCCAGCCACATCAGGAACATCGTGCCGCCGAGAAGAGAAATTACCGTCGAAATGCGGAAGAACCAGCCCGGATCGATGACCAGACCGTTGCCGCTCTCCAGCCCGATGGAAATGCCGTAGGCCTGCATTGCGCCGAGGAGCACCGTGCCATAGCGGGTATACTGGTTGATGATCTTGCGGCCCTGCTCGCCTTCTTTCTTCAACTGTTCGAGCGCCGGCACGACCGAGGTCATGAGCTGCACGATAATCGAAGCGGAAATATAGGGCATGATGCCGAGCGCGAAGATCGCCATGCGCTCAACCGCGCCGCCCGAGAACATGTTGAAGAGGCCAAGAATGCCCCCGCTCTGGCCCTGGAAGGCCTGCGCAAACGCATCCGGATTGAGGCCGGGCAGCGGGATATAGGTGCCGAGGCGATAAACCAGAAGCGCGCCAAGGGTGAACCAAAGACGCTTTTTCAGATCCTCCGCCTTGGCGAAAGTTGAAAAATTCAGGTTCGAGGCAAGCTGTTCCGCTGCAGAAGCCATGCGATTCTCCGCGTACCAAATTTCGGAATCAGCGGGAAAACCCGGTCAGTTCCGGAAAGAGAAAGTCTTCGTTCTTGAAAACCGGACGCGAGGCGATTGTCGCTGCAATCGGATGCCTCACCGTGGTTTCCGTTATGTCCGATACAGCGAGTGATTCGCCGCCTCGAACGTGAGGCTCACATATGGGAGCAAAACCGCCCGGAGTGAAGCACCCCGGGCGGTTCATCAGTCACATTATTCTGCGGCTGCTGCAAGCAGCTTGACCGAACCGCCGGCCTTTTCGATCTTCTCGATCGCCGACTTGGACGCGCCGGCAACTTCGAGCGAGACTTTCGCCTTCAGTTCGCCGTCAGCGAGAACGCGAACACCGTCCTTCTCGCGGCGGATAACGCCGGCAGCCTTGAGAGCAGCGGCATCGACCGTCTTCGACGCGTCGAGCTTCTTGGCATCGACGGCAGCCTGGATCCGGCCGAGCGACACGACAACGAACTCCGAAGCGAAGATGTTGTTGAAGCCGCGCTTCGGCAGGCGACGGTAGATGGGCATCTGACCGCCTTCGAAGCCATTGATGGCAACGCCCGAACGAGCCTTCTGACCCTTTACACCGCGGCCGGCGGTCTTGCCGGAGCCGGATCCGATACCACGGCCAAGACGCTTGCGGTTCTTGGTCGAGCCTTCGTTGTCCTTGATTTCATTCAGTTTCATTTCTGGATCCCCCTCACTTCTCGTCGACGACGCGAACGAGGTGCTGGACGGCCCGGATCATGCCGCGAACGGCCGGAGTGTCTTCCAGCGTGCGAACCCGGTGCATCTTGTTGAGGCCCAGGCCGATGAGCGTCTGACGCTGCACGGCCGGACGGCGAATGGGGCTACCGATCTGCTCGACGGTAACCGTCTTCTTGGCAACTTCTTTCTTAGCCATCAGTCAGCTCCCTTATTCTTCGGAAGCAACGCCGGCGGAAACGCGGCGGGCCTGGAGCGTGGCGTACTTCATGCCGCGCTGTGCCGCGATGTCCTTCGGGTGCATCTGGTTCTTGAGCGCGTCGAACGTCGCGCGAACCATGTTGTAAGGGTTCGACGAGCCGGTCGACTTGGCGACAACGTCGTGAACGCCGAGCGTTTCAAAGACGGCGCGCATCGGACCACCAGCGATGATACCGGTACCGGCCTTGGCCGAACGCAGCAGCACCTTGCCGGCGCCGTGACGGCCATGGACGTCGTGATGCAATGTGCGGCCACCACGCAGCGGGACGAAGATCAGGTCGCGCTTGGCGGCTTCCGTTGCCTTGCGGATGGCTTCCGGCACTTCGCGCGCCTTGCCATGACCGAAGCCAACGCGGCCCTTCTGGTCGCCGACGACGACGAGAGCTGCGAAACCGAAACGACGACCGCCCTTCACCACCTTGGCGACGCGGTTGATCGCGACGAGCTTATCGACAAATTCGCTGTCGCGCTCTTCGCGGCTCTGGCGATCTTCGCGAGAGCCTCTTTTTTCTTGTGCCATTGTCCTCTTCCTTTTTCTTTTCCGGGTGCAATCGGCAGATTGACGAAGGCCGCTTCACTTCCTTCGAAATCGAAGCGGCCGGGGTATTACGAAGCCGGATGCCGCCCGAGCGTTGCGGCTCGGGCGGTGAACCTTAGAAGTTCAGGCCGCCTTCGCGAGCTGCCTCGGCCAGCGCCTTGATGCGGCCGTGGTAGATGAAGGCGCCACGATCAAAGACAACGTCCTTGACGCCCGCCTTGGAAGCGCGCTCTGCAAGGAGCTTGCCGACAGCCGTAGCGGCCGCGGTATCAGCACCGGTCTTCAGCGAAGACCGCAGATCCGTGTCGAGGGTCGATGCGGAGGCAAGCGTCTTGCCGGCAACGTCATCGATGATCTGCGCATAGATGTTCTTCGACGAGCGATGAACCGACAGGCGCGGGCGGCCATTGGCGACCGCCTTGATTTGACGGCGCACGCGGCTGGCGCGACGCACAAGAGTATCTTTCCTGCTAGCCATTTCGCGTGATCCTTACTTCTTCTTGCCTTCTTTGCGGACAATCCGCTCTTCGGCATACTTGACGCCCTTGCCCTTGTAGGGCTCGGGGCCGCGGTATTCGCGGATTTCCGCGGCAACCTGGCCGACCTGCTGCTTGTTGATGCCGGTGACGACGATTTCCGTCGGCTTTGGCACAGCGATCGTGATGCCTTCCGGAGTCTGATAGACCACGTCGTGGCTGAAGCCGAGCGCCAGCTGCAGGTTCTTGCCCTGCATCGATGCGCGGTAACCGACGCCGTTGATCTCGAGCTTGCGCTCGTAGCCGTCCTTCACGCCCTTGAAGATGTTCTCGATCATCGTGCGGGACATGCCCCACTTCGAACGAGCATCCTTGCTCTCATTGAGCGGCTGAACGACAACCGTGTTGTTTTCGAGCTTCACCGATACTTCGTCGTTTGCGACGAAGAACAGCTCGCCCTTCGGACCCTTCGCCGTTACCTTCTGGCCATCAACGCTAGCCGTGACGCCTGCCGGAACTTGAACGGGTTTCTTACCGATACGAGACATTTTTTTACCTGTCTGTTCGCTATGGAGATCCTGCCCGGCCTTAGAAGACCGAGCAAAGAACCTCGCCACCAACATTCTGTTCGCGTGCCTGATGATCGGCCATCACGCCCTTCGGGGTCGAAAGGATGGTGATGCCGAGGCCGTTCGCGACCTGCGGAATGGACTTGACCGAGACATAGACCCGGCGGCCCGGCTTGGAGACGCGTGCGATCTCGCGGATCACGGACGAGCCTTCGTAGTATTTCAGTTCGATGTTCAGCTCGGACTTGCCGTTGCCGAATTCGACTTCGGAGTATCCGCGGATGTAGCCTTCGGCCTGAAGGACATCCAGAACGCGTGCGCGGAGCTTGGAGGCCGGCGTCGAAACGCTGGACTTGCGGCGCGCAGCGCCGTTGCGGATACGGGTGAGCATATCGCCCAAGGGATCAGTCATTGCCATGTGCCCGTCTCCTTACCAGCTCGACTTGACCACGCCCGGCACCTTGCCGAGGTTGCCCAGTTCGCGAAGCGCAATACGCGACATACGAAGTTTGCGATAGTAGGCACGCGGGCGGCCCGTCACTTCGCAACGATTGCGGATGCGGGTCTTGGAGCCATCACGCGGCAGTTCTGCCAGCTTGAGGGTTGCCTTGAACCGCTCTTCGATCGGCAGAGACTGGTTCATGATGATTGCCTTCAATGCAGCGCGCTTGGACGCTTGCCCGGCAACCAGTTTGCGGCGGCGCTTGTTCTTTTCAACTGCGCTCGTTTTCGCCATAACAGTTATCCTTCTTTACGCTTGTCGTTACGGATTACTGACGGAACGGGAAGTTGAACTCTGTGAGCAGAGCGCGAGCTTCGTCGTCGTTAGTTGCCGTCGTGCAAACGATGATGTCCATGCCCCACATCTGATCAACCTTGTCGTAGTTGATCTCAGGGAACACAATGTGCTCCTTGATGCCCATGGCGAAGTTGCCACGACCATCGAAGGACTTCGGATTGAGGCCACGGAAGTCGCGAACACGCGGAAGGGCGATGTTCACGAGACGATCCAGGAACTCGTACATCCGAACGCCGCGCAGGGTAACCTTGGCGCCAATCGGCATGCCTTCGCGGACCTTGAAGCCAGCGATGGAGTTGCGAGCGCGGGTGATCACCGGCTTCTGGCCAGCAATCGCAGCGAGGTCGGCAGCAGCAACGGTCGGCTTCTTGGAGTCGCCGGTTGCTTCGCCAACACCCATGTTGATGACGATCTTGTCGAGGCGCGGGATCTGCATTTCGTTGGCGTAGGAGAACTTCTCCTGCATCGCCTTGCGGATGCGCTCTACGTATTCCTTCTTGAGCCGCGGCTCATAAGCGGTCTTAGCCATCGATCACTACTCCCGAACGCTTGGCCACGCGGACCTTCTTGTCACCTTCGATCTTGAAGCCGACGCGGGTCGGCTTGCCGTCCTTGGGATCGGCGACCGCGATGTTCGAAAGATGGATCGGGGCTTCCTTGTTGATGATGCCCGCTTCCTGGCTCTGGGTCTGGCGCTGGTGACGCTTCACCATGTTGACGCCACGCACGACAGCCCGGTCTTCCTTCGGCATGACCTGGATTACTTCGCCGGTTCGGCCCTTGTCCTTACCGGTGAGAACGACAACCTTGTCGCCTTTGCGAATCTTTTGCATCTCTCAACGCTCCCTTAGAGTACTTCCGGAGCCAGCGAGATGATCTTCATGTGGTTCTTGGCGCGGAGTTCGCGCGGAACCGGTCCGAAGATACGGGTGCCGATCGGCTCTTTCTTGTTATCGATAAGAACGGCTGCGTTGGTGTCGAAACGGATGACGCTGCCATCCGGACGGCGGATGTCCTTCGCCGTGCGAACGACAACAGCCTTCATGACGTCACCCTTCTTCACGCGGCCGCGCGGAATGGCTTCCTTGATCGAAACGACAATGATGTCGCCAATCGACGCATACTTGCGCTTGGAGCCGCCCAGCACCTTGATGCACATGACACGACGTGCGCCGGAATTATCCGCCACGTCGAGGTTTGTTTGCATCTGAATCATGTCAGGTCGCCTTCTTGTTGTTACCAGGCCGGTTGGGTCGAAACCCCCTCGCCCGGCTTATTGTGCTCATCTCAAAGCAAAAGAACGCCCGGACTCGAGCGTTCCTCAGCTTTAATTGCGTGCTTCATACAGATATTTGCCCGAGACGCAAGGGTCTCGCGGCCAAAACCTGCAGAAATCAAGCCTGGGCGGAAACCACCGTCCAGCGCTTGTCCTTCGAGATCGGCGCGCATTCCTCGATGGAAACGACGTCACCGACCTTGTACTGGTTGTTCTCGTCGTGAGCCTTGTACTTCTTGGAACGGCGAACGGTCTTCTGGAGGATCGGGTGCGCAAAGCGGCGCTCGACCCTGACGACGACGGTCTTGTCGTTCTTGTCGCTGACGACGGTGCCCTGCAGAATGCGTTTCGGCATATTTTCTGGTCCTTAGGCCTTGGCTTCTGCCGCCTTCTGGCGGGCAATTGTTTTAATGCGTGCGATGTCCTTGCGGACTTCGTTGATACGCGAAGACTTCTCGAGCTGGCCGGTCGCCTTCTGGAAGCGCAGGTTGAACTGCTCCTTCTTCAGCTTGGCAAGCTCTTCGTTGAGTTGATCGGCGCTCAGAGCGCGAACATCTGCGGCTTTCATGAGCTTCACTCCTTACTCTGCGATACGCTGCACGAAGCGCGTCTTGACAGAGAGCTTGGCAGCGCCAAGACGAAGTGCCTCACGGGCGAGTTCTTCGCTGACACCATCGATCTCGAACATCATACGGCCGGGCTTGACCTTGCATGCCCAGTATTCGACCGAACCCTTACCCTTACCCATGCGGACTTCGGTCGGCTTGGCGGTGACCGGAACGTCCGGGAACACGCGGATCCAAACGCGGCCGGCGCGCTTCATGTGGCGGGTGATCGCGCGGCGAGCCGCTTCGATCTCACGGGCATTGACGCGGTTCGGCTCCTGAGCCTTCAGGCCGAATTCGCCGAAGGCGAGATCAGAACCGCCCTTGGCAACGCCCTTGATGCGGCCCTTGAACTGCTTGCGATACTTCGTACGCTTTGGCTGCAACATTTTTTTACTTCTCCGATATTGGCTGCCAAACGCGAATGTTACGCGTTTTCACGACGGCGGTCTCTGCTGCCAGAGCCCTGGGAGTCACTCTCGGTCGCGCGACGCTCGGAAGCCATCGGATCGTGCTCGAGGATTTCACCCTTGAAGATCCAGACCTTGATGCCGCAGATACCGAAAGCGGTTTCAGCTTCGGCCGTGCCGTAGTCGATGTCGGCGCGCAGCGTGTGCAGCGGAACGCGGCCTTCACGATACCATTCGGTACGGGCGATTTCGGCACCGCCGAGGCGGCCGGCGCAGGTGATCTTGATGCCTTCGGCGCCAAGACGCATGGCCGACTGAACAGCGCGCTTCATCGCACGGCGGAACGCCACGCGGCGCTCGAGCTGCTGGGCGATCGACTGGGCAACGAGGGTCGCGTCAACTTCCGGCTTGCGCACTTCGACGATGTTGAGGTGCGTTTCGGAGTTGGTCATCTCGGAAAGCTTCCTACGCAGCTTTTCGATGTCGGCGCCCTTCTTGCCGATGATCAGGCCCGGACGTGCAGAGTGGATCGTCACACGGCACTTCTTGTGCGGGCGCTCGATCACGACCTTGGCAATGCCGGCTGCCTTCAGTTCTTCCATCAGGTATGCGCGGATCTTCAGGTCTTCGTGAAGAAGCTGGCCGTATTCAGCGTTGTCAGCGAACCAACGGCTGTCCCAGGTCCGGTTGATGCCGAGACGGAAACCGATCGGATTAATCTTCTGGCCCATTATGCGGCCTCCCCTTTGGCTTCCACTTCACGAACGACGATCGTCAAGTGCGAGAACGGCTTTTCGACGCGCGATGCACGGCCGCGACCACGAGCGTGGAAGCGCTTCATCACGATCGACTTGCCAACGTAAGCTTCTGCGACGATGAGCGAATCAACGTCGAGATCGTGGTTGTTCTCAGCGTTGGCGATCGCAGATTCAAGCGTCTTCTTGACCGTATCTGCGATGCGCTTGCGCGAGAATTCGAGTTCGGCCAGAGCGCGGTCGACCTTCTTGCCGCGGATCATCGCGGCAACGAGGTTGAGCTTCTGGGGGCTGACGCGGATCGTGCGCGCAATGGCCTGCGCCTCATTATCCTTCAGCCGGCGTTCGGCTTTTGCCTTGCCCATCGTTACTTCCTCTTCGCCTTCTTGTCCGCGCCATGACCATAGTAGGTCCGGGTCGGAGCGAATTCACCGAACTTGTGACCGACCATTTCTTCGGACACGGAGACGGGAACATGCTTGTTGCCGTTGTAGACGCCGAAGGTCAGACCAACGAACTGCGGAAGGATCGTGGAGCGACGGCTCCACATCTTGATCACTTCGTTACGACCGCCGTCGCGAACCTTCTCAGCCTTCTTGAGAAGATAGCCGTCAACAAACGGACCTTTCCAAACTGAACGAGCCACTTGAGACTTCCTCTCTTACTTCTTGCGCTGGTGACGCGAGCGCATGATGAACTTGTCGGTCGACTTGTTGGAGCGCGTGCGCTTGCCCTTCGTCGGCTTGCCCCACGGGGTAACCGGGTGACGGCCACCGGAAGTGCGGCCTTCACCACCGCCGTGCGGGTGGTCAACCGGGTTCATGACGACGCCGCGAACGTGCGGACGCTTACCGCGCCAACGCGAACGACCAGCCTTACCATCATTGATGTTGCCGTGATCGGGGTTCGATACAGCACCGATCGATGCAAGGCAAGAGCCGTGCACGAGGCGCTGTTCGCCCGAGTTCAGGCGAAGGATCGCCATGCCCTGGTCGCGACCGACGAGCTGCGCATAGGTGCCGGCGGAGCGAGCGATCTGGCCACCCTTGCCCGGTTTCATCTCTACATTGTGGATGATCGAGCCGACCGGGATGAACTGCAGCGGCATCGCGTTGCCCGGCTTGACGTCAACGGCCTTGTCGGAGGCGATGACCTTGTCGCCGGCAGCCAGACGCTGCGGCGCCAGGATGTAGGCCTGTTCGCCGTCGGCATAGTTGACGAGCGCGATGAAGGCGGTGCGGTTCGGGTCGTATTCCAGACGCTCGACCGTGCCTTCAACGTCGAACTTGCGACGCTTGAAGTCGACCAGACGGTAAGACCGCTTGTGACCGCCGCCCTGGAAGCGGACGGTGATGCGGCCTAGGTTGTTGCGACCGCCCTTGGAGGACAGGCCCTCGGTCAACGCCTTGACCGGCTTGCCCTTGTAGAGGCCAGCCCGGTCTACGATGACCAGCTGACGCTGGCTCGGGGTCGTCGGATTGAAACTTTTCAATGCCATTTTCTTGTTCCCTTTTGGGTTTTTACCCTAATGGGCCTATCCGTTAGAGACCGGTGGAGACGTCGATGGACTGACCTTCGGCGAGCGTAACGATCGCCTTCTTCACGTCCTTCTGCTTCCCGGCAAAACCGCGGAAACGCTTCAGCTTACCCTTGCGGAGGAGCGTGTTCACGGCCGTGACCTTGACGCCGAACAGGGCTTCGACAGCAGCCTTGATCTCAGGCTTCGAAGCGCCCTTGGCGACGTTGAAGACGACCTGGTTCTGTTCGGAAACCAGCGTCGACTTTTCGGTGATCGAGGGAGACACGATCACGTCATAGTGGCGAAGATCCGTCATTTGAACCGCTCCTCCAGAGCTTCTACGGCAGCCTTGGAAAGCACGAGCTTGCCGCGGCGCAGAATGTCGTAAACGTTGATGCCCTGGACCGGCAGAACGTCCACATTCGGGATGTTCTGGGCTGCGAGCTTGAAGTTGTTCTCGATTTCGGCACCGCCGATGATCAGAGCATTGGTGAGGCCGAGCGACGCGAATACGCCGGCGAGAGCCTTCGTCTTTGCTTCCTTGGCAACGAGATCGTCGACGACGATGATCTCTTCTGCCTTCAGCTTGGCCGAGAGCGCATGGCGCAGGCCGAGCGCACGGACCTTCTTCGGAAGGTCATGAGCGTGGCTGCGGACAACCGGACCATGGGCCTTGCCACCGCCGCGGAACTGCGGAGCACGAGCGGAGTGGTGGCGGGCGCGGCCCGTACCCTTCTGCTTGTACATCTTGGCGCCGGTGCGGGCGACTTCAGCGCGGCCCTTGGCCTTGTGCGTGCCCTGCTGCTTCTTGGCGAGCTGCCACCGAACGACGCGGGCGATGATGTCTTCACGGGGTTCGAGGCCGAAAATGGCGTCAGAAAGGGAAACCTTTCCCGCGTCCTTGCCCTCGAGGGTTTTGACGGTGAGATCCATTATTCGGCTCCCTTACTTCGATGCTTCGGCGCGCACGCCGGCCGGGCGCGGAGCGCCTTCCGGGGTGCCGGACTTGACTGCGTCGCGAACGACGATCCAGGCACCCTTGGAGCCGGGGACTGCGCCCTTGACCAGGATCAGGCCACGGTCTTCGTCCGTCGATACGACTTCCAGGTTCTGGGTGGTAACGCGGGTCTGGCCCATGTGGCCGGCCATGCGCTTGCCCTTCCAAACACGGCCCGGATCCTGGTTGGAACCGGTAGAACCATGCGAGCGGTGCGATACGGAAACGCCGTGCGTGGCACGCAGACCGCCGAAGTTGTGGCGCTTGATGGCGCCAGCGAAGCCCTTACCGATCGTCGTACCAGTGACGTCGACGAGCTGGCCTGCGACGAAGTGGCTGGCCGTCAGCTCGGAGCCGATGTCGATCATGTTGTCCGCGGAAACGCGGAACTCGACGAGCTTCGCCTTCGGCTCGACGTTTGCAGCGGCAAAATGGCCGCGCATGGCCTTCGGCGTATTCTTGACCTTGGAACGGCCAGCACCCAGCTGAACTGCGGTATAGCCGTTCTTTTCTTCCGTGCGGTGGGCCACTACCTGGCAGTTCTCCAGCCGCAATACTGTTACCGGGATATGCTCGCCGGCGTCGTTGTAGACGCGGGTCATTCCCACCTTCTGTGCAATCACACCTGAACGCATCGGTTCACGCCTCTTGTTTAGGGTTCCCGTCCGGTGCCTCTTGCACCTTCCGGTTTCCTGTTCCTGGAAGCCGTTGGAAAACTCCACGTACCTTCCTTGTTATTTCGGCTTGCGCCGGACCTTAGAGCTTGATCTCGACGTCGACGCCGGCGGCCAGATCGAGCTTCATCAGCGCATCAACCGTCTGAGGGGTCGGATCAACGATATCGAGAAGACGCTTGTGCGTGCGCATCTCAAACTGTTCGCGGCTCTTCTTGTCGACGTGCGGCGACCGGTTGACCGTGAATTTTTCAATCCGGGTCGGAAGCGGCACGGGACCGCGCACACTGGCACCGGTGCGCTTGGCCGTCGACACGATTTCGCGCGTGGAGGCATCGAGGATCCGGTGATCAAACGCCTTAAGGCGGATGCGGATATTCTGGCCGTTCATTCGACTTGTCCTTGCTCGTGTTTCCGGTATGCCTCTTCAAAGGCACACACTTAAACTTCTGAATTCGTTACGCTCTGCCGCTTCTTTCAAAAATCGCAGGGACATGGGAGACCATGTCCCTGCCGAAACGGCAAAGCCGTTTTCTTATTACTTGATGATCGAGGCGACGATGCCGGCGCCGACGGTGCGGCCGCCTTCGCGGATTGCGAAGCGCAGCTTTTCTTCCATCGCGATCGGCACGATCAGTTCGACGTCAACCGTCACGTTGTCGCCCGGCATCACCATTTCCGTGCCTTCCGGCAGCGTCACGATGCCGGTCACGTCCGTCGTGCGGAAGTAGAACTGCGGACGGTAGTTGGTGAAGAACGGCGTATGACGGCCACCTTCTTCCTTCGTCAGGATGTAGGCTTCCGCCTTGAACTTCGTGTGCGGCGTCACCGAACCCGGCTTGCACAGGATCTGGCCGCGCTCGACGCCGTTGCGGTCGACACCGCGCAGCAGCGCACCGATGTTGTCGCCGGCCTGGCCCTGGTCGAGCAGCTTGCGGAACATTTCGACGCCCGTGCAGGTCGTCTTCGTCGTCGGACGGATGCCGACGATCTCGACTTCCTCACCAACCTTGATGATGCCGCGCTCGACGCGACCGGTCACAACCGTACCGCGGCCCGAGATCGAGAATACGTCTTCGATCGGCATCAGGAACGGCAGGTCGATCGGGCGCTCCGGCGTCGGGATGTAGGCGTCAACCGCTGCCATCAGCTCGCGGATCGCGTCTTCGCCGATCTTCTTGTCGCTGTCTTCAAGCGCGGCGAGCGCCGAACCCTTGATGATCGGAATGTCGTCGCCCGGGAATTCGTAGGACGACAGCAGTTCGCGCACTTCGAGCTCGACGAGCTCGAGCAGCTCGGCGTCGTCAACCTGGTCGACCTTGTTCAGGAACACGACGATTGCCGGAACGCCGACCTGGCGGGCGAGCAGGATGTGCTCGCGGGTCTGCGGCATCGGGCCGTCGGCCGCCGAAACAACCAGGATCGCGCCGTCCATCTGCGCCGCGCCGGTGATCATGTTCTTGACGTAGTCGGCGTGGCCGGGGCAGTCGACGTGCGCATAGTGACGGTTCGGCGTCTCGTATTCGACGTGCGCCGTCGAAATGGTGATACCACGGGCCTTTTCTTCCGGCGCAGCGTCGATCTGGTCATACGCCTTGAACTCGCCGAAGTACTTCGTGATCGCTGCCGTCAGCGACGTCTTGCCATGGTCAACGTGGCCAATCGTGCCAATGTTAACGTGCGGCTTGTTGCGCTCAAATTTGCTCTTTGCCATTTCCGGCTCTCCGTTTTCTGTCCCCTAGAGGGGAAATCTTTTCATTCTGTTTCAGCGCGAGGCTATCCGGTCACTTCTGACCGGAATACTTCGCCTGGATTTCCTGCGCGACGTTCGACGGAACCGGCGCGTAGTGATCGAACAGCATCGTGTACTGAGCGCGGCCCTGCGACATCGAGCGCAGGTTGTCCACGTACTTGAACATGTTCGCGAGCGGCACGTGGGCATTGATCACCACGGCAACACCGCGCGATTCCTGACCCTGGATCTGGCCACGGCGAGAGTTCAGGTCACCGATCACGTCACCGACGTAATCTTCCGGCGTTACGACCTCGACCTTCATGATCGGCTCGAGGAGCTGAGCACCGGCCTTCTTCGCCGCTTCACGGAAGCAGGCACGCGAAGCGATTTCGAAGGCGAGAACCGACGAGTCGACGTCGTGGAATGCGCCGTCGATGAGCGTCGCCTTGACACCCAGCATCGGGAAGCCAGCGAGCGGACCAGAGGACAGAACGCTTTCGATACCCTTCTGAACGCCTGGGATGTATTCCTTCGGAACAGCACCACCGACGATCTTGGATTCGAACACGAAATCTTCGCCTTCCGGGTTCGGTTCGAAGACGATCTTGACGCGCGCGAACTGACCGGTACCACCGGACTGCTTCTTGTGCGTGTAGTCTTCTTCGTGCTGACGCGTGATGGTTTCACGGTAGGCAACCTGCGGAGCACCGACCGAAGCTTCGACCTTGAACTCGCGACGCATGCGGTCGACGATGATGTCGAGGTGAAGTTCGCCCATGCCAGCAATGATCGTCTGGCCGGATTCCTCGTCGGTCTTGACGCGGAAGGACGGATCTTCTGCAGCCAGGCGGTTGAGCGCGAGGCCCATCTTTTCCTGGTCGCCCTTGGTCTTCGGCTCGATCGCGATCTGGATGACCGGCTCGGGGAATTCCATGCGCTCCAGGATAACCGGCTTCAAGGGATCGCAGAGCGTGTCGCCCGTAGTGGTTTCCTTGAGGCCCGCGAGAGCAACGATATCGCCAGCGAAGGCTTCGTCGATGTCCTCACGCGAGTTCGAGTGCATCTGCAGCATGCGGCCGACGCGCTCGCGCTTTTCCTTGACCGTATTCATGACCGACGTACCCTTTTCGAGCTTGCCGGAATAGATGCGCGCGAAGGTCAGCGAGCCGACGAAGGGGTCGTTCATGATCTTGAACGCCAGCATCGAGAGCGGTTCGTTGTCGTCAGCCTTACGGGTGATTTCACCCTCGGTCTTGACGTCGATGCCCTTGATCGCCGGAATATCGACCGGGGACGGCAGGTAGTCGACGACAGCGTCGAGCAGAGGCTGAACGCCCTTGTTCTTGAACGCGGTGCCGCAGAACATCGGGTGGAACTTCACGTCGATCGTGCCGCGACGGACCAGTTCACGGATCTTGTCGTTGTCCGGGTAGTTGCCTTCCAGGTAGGCTTCCATCGCCGCTTCGTCGATCTCGACCACGGTCTCGATCAGCTTTTCGCGGTATTCTTCAGCCTTTTCCTTCATGTCGGCCGGAATTTCGACGACATCCCACTGGGCGCCGAGCGATTCATCACGCCAGACGAGAGCATTCATCTCGATCAGATCGACAACGCCCTTGAATTCGCTTTCAGCGCCGATCGGCAGCTGCATGACAACGGCCGTTGCGCCGAGACGGGTCTTGATCATCTCGACGGAGCGGTAGAAGTCCGCACCGGTCTTGTCCATCTTGTTGCAGAAGATCATGCGCGGAACATGATACTTCTCAGCCTGACGCCAGACGGTTTCAGTCTGCGGCTCAACACCGGCGTTGGCGTCGAGCAGCGCGATGGCGCCGTCGAGAACGCGCAGCGAACGCTCGACTTCGATGGTGAAGTCAACGTGGCCGGGGGTGTCGATGATGTTGAAGCGGCGCATCTTGCCGTCGCGCCCCTTCCAGAAGGTCGTGGTGGCAGCGGACGTGATCGTGATGCCGCGTTCCTGCTCCTGCTCCATCCAGTCCATGGTTGCGGCGCCGTCGTGGACTTCGCCGATCTTGTGGGACTTGCCGGTGTAGTAAAGGATGCGCTCGGTCGTCGTCGTCTTGCCGGCGTCGATGTGCGCCATGATACCGAAATTTCGGTAATCTTCGATTTTATATTCGCGAGCCATGAGAGACTGCCTTTCAGGACCTGTTCTAGATTACCAACGGTAGTGCGAGAACGCACGGTTGGCATCAGCCATCTTGTGGGTGTCTTCGCGCTTCTTCACAGCGCTACCACGGTTGTTCGCAGCGTCCATGAGTTCGCCGCAGAGGCGATCGACCATGGTCGTTTCGTTGCGCTTGCGTGCGGCCGCGATCAGCCAGCGAATGGCGAGGGCCTGGCGACGCTCCGGACGAACATCGACCGGAACCTGATAGGTAGCACCACCGACGCGGCGCGAACGCACTTCAACGTGCGGAGCAATGTTGTCGAGCGCGGAATGGAACACTGCGATCGGTTCCTGCTTCAGCTTCGACTGGACCGCATCGAAAGCACCATAGACAATGCTTTCAGCAACGGACTTCTTGCCGTGCAGCATGATTGCGTTCATGAACTTCGTGACGACCAGATCACCGAACTTCGGATCCGGGTTGATCTCACGCTTTTCTGCTCTGTGACGTCGGGACATACTTCTCGTCTCTCAACTTTTAAAAACTTGACCAGCGAAATGGCGCCGGTTGCGATGTTATTTCGGACGCTTCGCGCCGTACTTGGAGCGGCGCTGTTTGCGGTTCTTCACACCCTGCGTATCGAGAACGCCGCGGATGATGTGGTAACGAACACCCGGAAGGTCCTTTACGCGGCCGCCGCGGATCATGACCACGGAGTGCTCCTGCAGGTTGTGACCTTCGCCCGGAATGTAGCCGATGACTTCGAAGCCGTTCGTCAGGCGAATCTTTGCAACCTTACGCAGAGCCGAGTTCGGCTTCTTCGGAGTCGTCGTGTAGACGCGGGTGCAAACGCCGCGCTTCTGCGGGTTTTCCTGCAGAGCAGGAACCTTGTTGCGCTTTACCTGTGCCAGACGCGGCTTGCGGATCAGCTGGTTTACGGTAGGCATGTAACCATCCCTTGCAAAATCTTGTCTCGTTACCCTTTCGGGCGGATCGTTGCCGTCGCCGGCGGTCTCGAACGCCTATGAAATGCGCAAAACGAGGGCCGATCCGCCTTTTCGCAGATGGCCCCACCAAAAGCAGAGGACGCACTATTTCGCGCGTCTTGCGTGCAGCATTTTTGTCGTCAGCGTGCGTTTCGAACCTTGTTTGAGGCGAACTCCAGAACGCGACGTTCCGAACCAGCCAGCCTCACATGGGCTCCGATGCGGCGGGGTGTACTGATTTCGGGGCCATCCGTCAAGGGCAATTAAGAAATATTCTGGCCTGCGCAGCCCTGCCATGCCTGGAAAACAAGGCTTTGGCAGCAGCTCGGTCCGGCGGCGATTGCAAACATGGCGCCTTAACGCGGGTATTGTCTTTCGCGATTAAGGAATCAGCAACTACTTTCTGAACGTTTTCCACCATCATGGGCCTGCAAAGCCTGCCGGCTGATTCTCTCCTCTTTGCCATTTTTCCTATTTCTTTCGCGCGCAGTGGAAAAGCACGCTAAGATCGTCGAAACTCGAAAGGACACATCATGCCCGTTACGCCGGACAACGACAACATGCCAGACGAACCGCTGGTATTCATCATCATCGGCAAGGCCTACGAAGCCGACGGCGACGACGAAGGTATCGACATCCATGTGATGCTCAGGGCGCCAGACGACGACACGGCCGTGCGCGAGGCGCTCAATGCGCTCGCCGAAGAAGGCTTTCTCCAGGCCGATCTCGACCAGATCGGAACCTTGACGGATATCCCGGATGAAGAGCCGCACGCCTCTGCCTACCAGGGCGCGCTCGAGGGCGAGGTCGCGATCATTCGCTTCGCATAACCGGGCGCCGCGCGATCTGAACGCACTGCCAGAAAAGTAAAGCCGCCCGGATCGCTCCAGGCGGCTTCTTCATTTGGCATAGGAGCGGCGCTCGTCGCGCCCTCCCCCCGCGGTCATTCTGCCGCGGCGTTCTCGTTCTCGTTCGCCATGTCGGCGAGCATCGGGGTCGCGGCATCCGCACCGGTGCCCTTGCGGCGCTCTTCGAGGATCATCTCGTCGCGCGCCGTGGCGATGCGGCGGATCTGCGTCATGGTGCCGCCGGTACCAGCCGGGATGAGGCGGCCGACGATGACGTTTTCCTTGAGCCCCTGCAGGCCGTCCATCTTGCCGGCAACTGCGGCTTCGGTCAGGACCTTGGTGGTTTCCTGGAACGAAGCGGCCGAGATGAAGGACGGCGTCTGCAGCGATGCCTTGGTGATGCCGAGCAGAACCGGATCGCCAACGGCCGGCTTCTTGCCTTCCGCCAGCAGCGCGTCGTTGACATCCTCGAGCTCGATGCGGTCGACGTTGTCGCCGACGATGTAGCTCGAGTCACCGGCATCGGTGATTTCGACCTTCTGCAGCATCTGACGGACGATGACTTCGATGTGCTTGTCGTTGATGACAACGCCCTGCAGACGGTAGACTTCCTGGATTTCGTTCACGAGGTAGGAAGCCAGCGCTTCCACGCCCTTGATTGCCAGAATGTCGTGCGGCGCCGGGTTGCCATCGAGGATGTAATCGCCCTTCTCGATGTAGTCGCCATCCTGAAGATGGAAGGGCTTGCCCTTCGGGATCAGGTATTCGACCGGCTCGACACCGTCTTCCGCCGGCTCGATCAGCACGCGACGCTTGTTTTTGTAGTCGCGGCCGAAGCGGACCGTACCGTCGATCTCAGCGATGATGGCGTGATCCTTCGGACGACGAGCCTCGAAGAGTTCGGCAACGCGCGGCAGACCACCGGTGATGTCCTTGGTCTTGGCGCTTTCGAGCGGCGAACGGGCAAGCACGTCACCTTGGCTGACCTTCTGACCGGGTTCGACCGAGAGGATCGCATCGACCGAGAGCATGAAGCGAGCTTCACCACCACGAGACAGCTTGGCGATGGCGCCGTTCTTGTCCTTGATGACGATCGCCGGCTTGAGGTCGGTGCCGCGCGGCGTCGAACGCCAGTCGATAACCTGGCGCTTGGTGATGCCGGTCGATTCGTCCGTCGCTTCGAGCACGGAGATGCCGTCGATCACGTCTTCGAAGTGAACGGTACCTTCGACTTCCGTCATCATCGGACGGGTGTAGGGGTCCCATTCGGCGAGACGCTGGCCGCGCTTCACCTTGTCACCATCATCGACAAAGATCTTCGAACCATAGGCAACGCGCTGCGAAGACCGCTCGACACCGCGTTCGTCCAGGATCTGGATCGCCATGTTGCGGCCCATGGCAACAAGTGCGCCATCGGAATTGCGCAGCAAGTTGCGGTTCTTGATCTGAACCGTGCCTTCATAGGACGCTTCCAGGAACGACTGGTCGACCACGGTTGCCGTACCGCCCAGGTGGAAGGTACGCATGGTCAGCTGCGTGCCCGGCTCGCCGATCGACTGTGCCGCGATGACGCCAACGGCCTCGCCCATGTTGACGGGCGTACCGCGAGCCAGGTCGCGACCGTAGCAGACGCCGCAGACGCCGGTCTGGATCTCGCAGGTCAGCGCCGAGCGGATGCGAACGGACTGAATGCCGGCCTTCTCGATCTCGACGACATCGGCTTCCAGGATCATCTTGCCGGCGTCGACGATGCGCTCGCCGGTGACCGGGTTGTCGATGTTGTCGAGTGCGGTACGGCCGAGGATGCGCTGGCCGAGCGAGGCAACGACCTGACCGGCATCGACGATCGCCGTCATGGTGAGGCCCTTGTCGGTGCCGCAATCCGTATGCGTGACGATGCAGTCCTGTGCGACGTCGACGAGACGGCGCGTCAGGTAACCGGAGTTCGCGGTCTTCAAGGCGGTATCCGCCAGACCCTTACGGGCACCGTGCGTCGAGTTGAAGTACTCGTTCACGGTCAGGCCTTCCTTGAAGTTCGAAATGATCGGCGTTTCGATGATTTCACCCGACGGCTTGGCCATGAGGCCGCGCATGCCGCCCAACTGGCGCATCTGGTTCGGCGAACCACGAGCACCGGAGTGCGACATCATGTAGATCGAGTTCATCGGCTTCTGGCGGCCGTTATCGTCGAACTCGACGGCCTTGATGCGCGCCATCATCTCTTCGGCGACCTTTTCGGTTGCCTTGCCCCAGGCGTCGACAACCTTGTTGTACTTCTCGCCCTGGGTGATGAGACCGTCGTTGTACTGCTGCTCGTATTCCTTCACGAGCGCTTCGGTATCTCCGACGATCTTCACCTTGGTGTCCGGAATTACCATGTCGTCCTTGCCGAACGAAATGCCGGCACGGCATGCATGCGAGAAGCCGAGCTGCATGATCCGGTCGCAGAAGATGACCGTGTCCTTCTGGCCGCAATGGCGGTAGACGGTGTCGATCATCTTGGAGATGTTCTTCTTGGTCATCTCCTGGTTGCAGATATCGAACGGGATGTTCGGGTTCTTCGGCAGAAGCTCGCCGATGATCATGCGACCAGGCGTCGTTTCATAGATCTTCGAAACCGGATTGCCCTCGGCGTCGACGCTCTTGTAACGGCCGCGAATCTTCGCATGCAGCGTCACAGCCTTGGTTTCCAGAGCATGGTGCAGTTCGCCCATGTCGGAGAAGGCCATGCCTTCACCCGGCTCGTTCTGGTTCATGATCGACAGATAGTAGAGGCCGAGAACCATGTCCTGCGACGGAACGATGATCGGTGCACCGTTTGCCGGATGCAGGATGTTGTTCGTCGACATCATCAGAACGCGTGCTTCAAGCTGGGCTTCGAGCGACAGCGGCACGTGAACGGCCATCTGGTCGCCGTCGAAGTCGGCGTTGAAGGCGGTGCAGACGAGCGGATGCAACTGGATCGCCTTGCCTTCGACCAGGATCGGCTCGAAGGCCTGGATGCCCAGGCGGTGCAGCGTCGGCGCGCGGTTCAGGAGAACCGGATGCTCGCGGATGACCTCATCGAGGATATCCCAGACTTCCGGCTTTTCCTTTTCAACGAGCTTCTTCGCCTGCTTGACGGTCGAGGAGTAACCCTTGGCGTCGAGGCGGGCGTAGATGAACGGCTTGAAGAGTTCGAGCGCCATCTTCTTCGGCAGGCCGCACTGATGCAGCTTGAGTTCCGGACCGGTCACGATGACCGATCGGCCGGAATAGTCGACGCGCTTGCCGAGCAGGTTCTGACGGAACCGGCCCTGCTTGCCCTTCAGCATGTCGGACAGCGACTTCAGCGGACGCTTGTTGGCGCCTGTGATGACGCGGCCACGACGGCCGTTGTCGAACAGCGCATCGACAGATTCCTGCAGCATACGCTTTTCATTGCGGATGATGATGCCCGGTGCGCGCAGTTCGATCAGCCGCTTCAGACGGTTGTTACGGTTGATCACGCGGCGATAGAGATCGTTCAGATCCGACGTCGCGAAACGGCCGCCGTCGAGCGGCACGAGCGGGCGCAGATCCGGCGGGATCACCGGAACGACCTTCATGATCATCCATTCCGGACGGTTGCCGGATTCCATGAAGTTCTCGACGATCTTCAGCCGCTTCATCAGCTTCTTCTGCTTCAGATCCGAGCTCGTCTCTGCCATTTCCGTGCGCAGGTCGCCGGCAATCTTTTCGAGATTCATCGAAGCGAGCATCTCGTAGATCGCCTCGGCGCCGATCATCGCGGTGAACTGGTCTTCGCCGAACTCGTCAACGGCGAGCATGTATTCTTCTTCGCTGAGGAGCTGGTTTTCCTTCAGCGAAGTCAGGCCCGGTTCGGTGACGATGTAGTTTTCGAAATAAAGGACGCGCTCGATATCCTTGAGCGTCATGTCGAGCAGCGTGGCGATGCGGCTCGGCAGCGACTTCAGGAACCAGATGTGGGCGACGGGCGCAGCGAGCTCGATGTGGCCCATGCGCTCGCGGCGAACGCGCGACAGCGTGACTTCGACGCCGCACTTTTCGCAGATGATGCCCTTGTACTTCATGCGCTTGTACTTGCCGCACAAGCATTCGTAGTCCTTGATCGGACCGAAGATGCGCGCGCAGAACAGACCGTCGCGTTCCGGCTTGAAGGTCCGATAGTTGATCGTCTCCGGTTTCTTGATCTCACCGTAAGACCAGGAAAGAATCTTCTCCGGCGAGGCGATCGAAATCCGAATGGAATCGAAAGTCTGTGCAGGCACCTGCGGATTGAAAAGATTCATGACCTCTTGGTTCATGCCTGTCTCCTTTGCGGGCATTACGCCCTGAGCTTGGCGGGGTGCCGGCAAATCCCGGGCGCCGGCCCCTGCCCTCTAAACAGCTAAAACCGCATCGGGTGCGGCCCTGTTCCTGCCGCGGACAATAAACTGCCCTGCGGCGGAAACGGTGCGTGCCTGAGACGGCACGCACCTGATGTCGTTTTACTCTGCTGCGTCCGGCAGTTGCGCCGCGGCACTGAGGTCGTCGACTTTCGAGTTTTCGAGTTCGACGCTAAGGCCCAGCGAGCGCATTTCCTTGACGAGAACGTTGAAGCTCTCCGGAATGCCCGCCTCGAAGGTGTCGTCGCCGCGGACGATTGCTTCGTAGACCTTGGTGCGGCCAGCAACGTCGTCGGACTTGACCGTCAGCATTTCCTGCAGCGTGTAGGCGGCGCCGTAAGCTTCTAGCGCCCAGACCTCCATTTCGCCGAAACGCTGACCGCCGAACTGCGCCTTGCCGCCCAGTGGCTGCTGCGTAACAAGCGAGTAAGGGCCGATCGAGCGGGCGTGGATCTTGTCGTCCACCAAGTGGTTGAGCTTCAGCATGTAGATGTAGCCCACGGTCACCTGACGATCGAACGGTTCGCCGGTACGGCCGTCGAAGAGCGTCGACTGGCCGGTCACCTTGAGACCTGCCTTGTTCAGCATCTCGTTCACATCGGCCTCGACGGCACCGTCGAAGACCGGCGTTGCGATCGATACGCCGCGGCGGGTCTGCTCGGCAAGCCGAACCACCGACTCGTCGTCGTAGTTCTTGATCGGCTCGCCCTTCGGACCGGATCCGATGACGTCATCGATCGTTGCGCGAAGCGGAGCGATGTCGCCGTTCTCGTGATACGCATCC
The DNA here is from genome assembly GCF_029714365.1 of Sinorhizobium terangae. Lineage (NCBI taxonomy): Bacteria > Pseudomonadati > Pseudomonadota > Alphaproteobacteria > Hyphomicrobiales > Rhizobiaceae > Sinorhizobium > Sinorhizobium terangae. The sequence goes on along the minus strand of NZ_CP121659.1, from coordinate 1,041,092 downwards.
AGCATCGCGCCGATCTTCTTGCCCATGCCGGCGCAAGCCCAGCCGAGGTGGGTTTCGAGGATCTGACCGACGTTCATGCGCGACGGCACGCCGAGCGGGTTCAGCACCACGTCGACATGGGTGCCATCTTCCAGGAACGGCATGTCTTCGATCGGCACGATACGCGATACGACGCCCTTGTTGCCGTGGCGGCCGGCCATCTTGTCGCCCGGCTGGATCTTGCGCTTCACCGCGACGAAGACCTTAACCATCTTCATCACGCCCGGAGGCATTTCATCGCCGCGCTGGACCTTCTCGACCTTATCCATGAAGCGCTGTTCGAGGCGCGACTTGGATTCGTCGTACTGGGCGCGGAGTGCTTCGATCTCGCCCTGAGCCTTTTCATCCTCGACGGCGAACATCCACCACTGTGAGCGCGGATATTCGCTGACGACGGCGTTCGAAAGCTCGGTGCCCTTCTTGAAGCCCTTCGGACCAGCCACGGCAACGTGACCGCGCAGCATGTCTACCAGACGTGCATAGACGTTGCGGTCGAGGATCGCCTGTTCGTCGTCACGGTCCTTGGCGAGGCGCTCGATCTCCTCGCGCTCGATCGCCATGGCGCGCTCGTCCTTCTCCACGCCGTGGCGATTAAAGACGCGCACTTCGACGACCGTGCCGAAGGTGCCCGGAGGCATGCGCATGGACGTGTCGCGGACATCCGAGGCCTTCTCACCGAAAATGGCGCGCAGAAGCTTTTCTTCCGGCGTCATCGGGCTTTCGCCCTTCGGCGTGATCTTGCCGACGAGGATATCGCCCGGCTGAACTTCGGCACCGATATAGACGATACCGGCTTCGTCGAGGTTCTTCAACGCTTCTTCCGAGACGTTCGGAATGTCGCGGGTGATTTCTTCCGGACCAAGCTTGGTGTCTCGCGCCATCACTTCGAATTCTTCGATGTGGATGGACGTGAACACGTCGTCACGCACGATCCGCTCGGAAAGCAGGATCGAGTCTTCGTAGTTGTAGCCGTTCCACGGCATGAACGCGACGAGCGCGTTGCGGCCGAGCGCCAGATCGCCGAGGTCGGTCGAAGGACCGTCCGCGATGATGTCGCCCTTGTTCAGAACGTCACCAACGGTGACCAGCGGACGCTGGTTGACGCAGGTGTTCTGGTTCGAACGCTGGAATTTCTGCAGGCGATAGATATCGACGCCGGACTTCGACGGATCGAGGTCCTCGGTGGCGCGGATAACGATACGCGTCGCATCGACCTGGTCTACGACACCGCCGCGGCGGGCGGCGATCGCAGCACCGGAGTCGCGGGCGACGACCGGCTCCATGCCGGTGCCGACGAAGGGCGCTTCCGCACGCAGCAGCGGCACGGCCTGGCGCTGCATGTTCGAGCCCATCAGCGCACGGTTGGCGTCGTCGTTCTCGAGGAACGGGATGAGAGCCGCCGCGACGGACACGAGCTGCTTCGGCGAAACGTCCATCAGGTTGATGTTGTCGCGCGGAGCCAGCATAACTTCGCCGGCATGACGGCAGACGACGAATTCTTCCGCGAAGGAGTTGTCGTCGTTCAGCACCGAGTTAGCCTGAGCGACGTGGTATTTCGCCTCTTCCATCGCCGACAGATAGACGACGTCGCTGGTGACCTTGCCGTCGACGATCTTGCGGTACGGGCTCTCGATAAAGCCGTACTTGTTGACGCGGGCGAAGGTTGCGAGCGAATTGATCAGACCGATGTTCGGGCCTTCCGGCGTTTCGATCGGGCAGATGCGGCCGTAATGCGTCGGATGAACGTCGCGCACTTCGAAGCCCGCACGTTCGCGGGTGAGACCACCCGGGCCAAGAGCCGAAAGACGACGCTTGTGGGTGATTTCCGAAAGCGGGTTCACCTGGTCCATGAACTGCGACAGCTGCGACGAGCCGAAGAACTCGCGAACGGCGGCGGCCGCCGGCTTCGCGTTGATCAGATCCTGCGGCATGACCGTGTCGATCTCGATCGAGGACATGCGTTCCTTGATCGCACGCTCCATGCGCAGGAGACCAAGGCGATACTGGTTCTCCATGAGCTCGCCGACCGAGCGTACGCGGCGGTTGCCGAGGTTGTCGATGTCGTCGATCTCGCCCTTGCCGTCACGCAGTTCGACCAGCATCTTGACGACAGCAAGAATGTCTTCCTTGCGGAGCGTGCGGACGGTATCCGGAACGTCGAGGTCGAGACGCATGTTCATCTTCACGCGGCCGACCGCCGAGAGATCGTAGCGCTCGGCGTCGAAGAACAGCGTGTTGAACATGGCTTCAGCAGAATCCATGGTCGGCGGTTCGCCGGGGCGCATGACACGATAGATGTCGAACAGCGCGTCCTGGCGGTTTTCGTTCTTGTCGGCGGCAAGCGTGTTGCGGATATAGGCACCGACATTAATGTGGTCGATGTCGAGAACCGGGATTTCGTCGAAGCCTGCCGAAAGGATGACGGGAAGCGTCTTCTCGTCGATCTCGTCGCCGGCTTCGAGATAGATCTCGCCCGTACCATAGTTGACGACGTCTTCGGCGAGGTAATTGCCATAGAGATCGTCATCGGTGGCCTTGAGAGCCTTCAGCCCCTTCTCCTGCAGCTGGCGCAGCAGGCGCGGCGTGAGCTTCTTGCCGGCTTCAACGACGACTTCGCCGGTATCGGCGTCGATCATGTCGGTGATCGCCTTCTGGCCCTTGAGCGCATCCGGCTGGAACGGCACGCGCCAACCTTCGCCGTCGCGCTGGTAGAGCGATTTCGTGTAGAAGGTGTCGAGGATCTCTTCGCCGTCCATGCCGAGCGCCATCAAAAGCGAGGTCACCGGAATCTTGCGGCGACGGTCGATGCGGGCATGGACGATGTCCTTGGCGTCGAACTCGATGTCGAGCCACGAGCCGCGATACGGAATGACGCGCGCTGCGAAGAGCAGCTTGCCGGACGAATGGCTCTTGCCCTTGTCGTGATCGAAGAACACGCCGGGTGAGCGATGCATCTGCGAGACGATGACGCGCTCGGTGCCGTTGACGATGAAGGTACCGTTGTCCGTCATGAGCGGCATGTCGCCCATGTAGACGTTCTGTTCCTTGATGTCCTTGATCGACTTTGCGCCCGTGTCCTCGTCAATATCGAACACGATCAGCCGCAGCGTCACCTTCAGCGGCGCCGCATAGGTCAGGTCACGCTGGCGGCATTCCTCGACGTCGAACTTCGGCGGCTCGAACTCGTAGGACACGAATTCGAGCATGGAAGCGCCCGAGAAATCCTTGATCGGAAATACCGACTTGAAAACGGCCTGAAGCCCCTCGTCCGGGCGGCCGCCCTTGGGCTCTTCAACCATCAGAAATTGGTCGTAGGACGCCTTCTGAACCTCAATGAGGTTCGGCATCTCTGCGACTTCTGGAATTTTACCAAAAAACTTGCGTACGCGCCTGCGACCGTTAAACGAAAGGGTCTGAGCCATCGTCGCTCCTTGTCAATCTTGCATCCGGGCCTGCAACGGACGGGAACCGATGGCCAGTCGATCCCGTCGATCAATGAGTAGTTCAATCTCGTCAAGCTTTCGAAAGACGCCAGCACGGATTGCTGTGCTGTCTCCCAATTGCGACCATCCTCTTGAAGAACCCATTACCCAAAAGCCATTTTCGACAGGCTTTTGGGTAATATGTTCTAAAAACGGTCAAAGAGAGGCGGCCAAAAGGCCACCCCTCCTTTGCATGTCGTCGAATTACTTGACGTCAACCTTGGCGCCAGCGTCTTCGAGCTTCTTCTTGAGGTCAGCAGCTTCAGCCTTGGAAACAGCTTCCTTGACAGCCTTCGGAGCGCCTTCGACGAGGTCCTTGGCTTCCTTGAGGCCGAGGCCGGTGATGGCGCGGACTTCCTTGATGACGTTGATCTTGTTGGCGCCGGCATCCGTCAGGATGACGTCGAACTCGGTCTTTTCTTCTTCAGCCGGAGCAGCGGCACCAGCAGCGCCACCGGCGGCAGCAACAGCTACCGGAGCAGCGGCAGAAACGCCCCACTTTTCTTCGAGCAGCTTGGAAAGCTCAGCAGCTTCCAGCACGGTCAGCGAGGACAGGTCTTCAACGATCTTTGCGAGATCAGCCATTTTACTTTTCCTTTTGTTCGGTTCGAACTGGTTTTAATTACAACAGCGAAATTCCGCCTCAGGCGGCTTCGTCCTTCTTGGCATAGGCCGAGAACACGCGAGCAAGCTGGCTTGCCGGTGCTGCGACAACCGTCGCGACGCGGGTTGCCGGGGCGTTGAGAAGGCCCAGCAGCTTCGCGCGCAGCTCGTCCAGCGAAGGCAGGGTCGCAAGCGACTTGACTGCTTCGGGGTTGAGCGTGGTTGTCCCCATGGCGCCGCCGAGCACAACGAGCTTGTCGTTGGTCTTGGCGAAATCCACGACGACCTTCGGAGCCGTGATCGGGTCGGCGCTGTAAGCGATCAGCGTCTGGCCCTTGAAGAGATCGGTCATCCCTTCAGACTCCGTGCCCTGAAGAGCGATCTTGGCCAGGCGGTTTTTCGCGACTTTGACGGTGCCGCCAGCAGCGCGCATCTTCGAACGGAAGTCGTTCATCTGCGCAACTGTGACACCAGCATAGTGGGCCACGACAACCGAACCGGAAGCCTTGAAGACTTCGTTCAGCTCCGTGACGAATTCGCGTTTTTCCGCTCTTTCCACTGTCTGTCTCCAGTTGGCAGGGTTGCTTCAAGCAGCCCTGCCGGGTTTGCCTTTTGTCACCCGGGATCATGCTCGATCCCAAGCAACGCTTAAGGATCCTGTCCCTTGGCGTTCCCGGGAGAGCCGGGTCTGACACAAGGCAAGCGAGGTTCGAACCGAATTTCGACGCCAGAAGCGTTGTTCAAAATTCAGATCTTACCCGTCTCATGCGGGCAATGGTGATTAAGGTAAAACCACCCGCAATCTCGGACAGGAGTTCCGGACTAGGTCCGGATATTTCCGGCCCCGAAAGGCCGGAAATTCGGTTTCAGGCCGAAGCCCGGAAATTGTCAGGCGACGCTGAGGGTCGCCGGATCGATCTTGAGGCCCGGCCCCATGGTCGAGGAGATCGCTACGCGCTTGACGTAGTTACCCTTGGCACCGGTCGGCTTTGCCTTGATCACGGCATCGGCGAAGGCACGGATGTTTTCTTCCAGCGCCTTGGCGTCGAAGGATGCCTTGCCGACGCCAGCGTGGACGATGCCAGCCTTTTCGACGCGGAACTCGACCGCACCACCCTTGGAGGCCTTGACGGCAGCCGCGACATCCATGGTGACGGTGCCGACCTTCGGGTTCGGCATCATGCCGCGCGGGCCGAGAACCTTACCGAGACGACCGACGAGCGGCATCATGTCCGGCGTGGCAATGCAGCGATCGAATTCGATCTTGCCGCCCTGGACGATCTCGACGAGGTCTTCGGCGCCGACAATGTCAGCACCGGCAGCCTTGGCTTCGTCAGCCTTGGCGCCGCGTGCGAAAACGGCAACGCGAACCGAGCGGCCGGTGCCGTTCGGCAGGTTGACAACGCCGCGGACCATCTGGTCGGCGTGGCGCGGATCAACGCCGAGGTTCATGGCGACTTCGATGGTTTCATCGAACTTTGCCGTCGCACGCTCCTTGACCAGCGTCACGGCTTCAACGAGGCCGTAGATCTTCGCCGGATCGATGCCCTCACGGGACTTCTGTACACGCTTTGCAATCTTCGCCATGGTCTTAGCCCGTCACTTCCAGGCCCATGGAGCGGGCAGAGCCCTCGACCATTGCCATTGCGCCTTCAACATCGGCCGCGTTGAGGTCCTTCATCTTGGCCTCTGCGATCGTGCGGATCTGAGCCTTGGAGATCGAGCCGGCCTTGGCCTTGCCCGGGGTCTTCGAGCCCGACTGGATCTTTGCTTCACGCTTCAGGAAGTAGCTGACCGGCGGCTGCTTCATGACAAAGGTGAAGGACTTGTCCTGGTAATAGGTGATGACGACCGGGATCGGCATACCCTTTTCCATTTCCTGCGTGGCGGCATTGAACGCCTTGCAGAATTCCATGATGTTAATGCCACGCTGACCAAGCGCAGGACCGATCGGCGGCGACGGATTCGCCGAGCCGGCCTTCACCTGCAGCTTGAGCTGGCCTGCAACTTTCTTAGCCATTTCTCTCTGCCTCTGAATGCCCCTTCACGATCAAGCCGGAAGAGGAACTGTTGAGCCGGTTGCCCGGCTGTTTGCCGGCCCTTCGACCGGCGGCTGCGGTTGCGTGGTGCGGATAAACCGACCCGGCTAAGACCGGACACCTCCCACGCGCATGCGGATCACTCCGCCGGAACAAGCCAATCGGCCTGCTCCATCCCATTAGAACCTGCGTTTTTCAGACCTTTTCGACCTGGCCATATTCCAGCTCGACAGGGGTCGCACGACCGAAGATCGAAACCTCGACCTTCAAACGCGACCGCTCTTCGTCAACATCCTGAACGATGCCGTTAAAGGATGCGAATGGACCATCCGACACCCGGACCTGCTCGCCGATCTCGAAAGAAACCGACGGCTTCGGACGATCAACACCTTCCTGGACCTGACCGAGAATCCGCTCCGCCTCGTGATCCGGAATCGGAACCGGCTTGCTGTCGGTGCCGAGGAAGCCCGTGACCTTCGGCGTATTCTTGATGAGGTGATAGGCCTCATCGGTCAGATTGGCGCGAACGAGCACGTAGCCCGGAAAGAACTTGCGCTCCGAATCAACCTTGCGGCCGCGGCGGATCTCGACGACCTTTTCCGTCGGAACGAGAATCTTCTCGAAAAGGTGATCCAGACCCTTCTGCTTGGCCTTCTCCTCGATCGACTCGGCGACCTTCTTTTCGAAATTCGAATAGGCGTGAACGATATACCAGCGCGCAGCCATGCTACTCTCCACCCAATCAAGCGCCAACGTTGAGGACGAGGCTCATCAGCCAGCCCATCAACTGGTCCGCACCAAAGAAAAAGGCGGCGGCAAAAGAGACCATGACAAAGACCATCAGCGTCGAGATCATCGTCTCGCGCCGTGAAGGCCAAGTCACTTTTGACGTTTCAGAGCGAACCTGCTGCAGAAACGTGAACGGATTCGTTTTGGATGCCATAAAATGCTCACGCCATTACGGCGCGTAAAGCCGATGATTCAGCCCCACGCACCGCGTGTCTGTTTGGACCCTACATAAAGACCGATTCCGAAAACCACAAGAGCCAATCAGTCTTTTTTGTGAATATAAAAAGACGGCCGCGCCGCCCTACCCTTTTTCATTCTGGCCGAATTCCGACGGTGCGGCAAGAATGACGAAACTGGCAGGGGCAGAGGGGCTCGAACCCCCGACCTGCGGTTTTGGAGACCGCCGCTCTACCAACTGAGCTATACCCCTAGATCGAGACGCCGATCGGCCAAAAGGCCTGTACGCGTCTCAAGTCTGCGGCTTCTTATTCAGTTTGCCGGATGCTTTCAAGCGCATTTGCACCAAAAGGAAAAAAAGTTCCAAGAAAAATCGCAGGCCCCGAAGAATGCTGTCGACGCCGCAGGCGGTCGTGGCGCCTCAGTTCTCCAACTAGACGTATTTCCGCCAGTCATGCTCCTCCTTGAACCCCAGGACCTCGCGAATCTTCCTGTTCGAGAGGAGGCCTTCGAACTCGCCAATCTCTCTTTTGAAGGGAACATTCGGATAGAACCGGCTGGCGAGTTCACGCGAAGGCGTGTTGGCCGAGACCGTGTCGTTCGCGGCATTGAATACCGCAAAGCCGAGGCCGTCCTTCTCAATGCAGAGCTTGACGATCTGCCCGAGGTCGCGCGCGTCGATATAGCTCCAGGCAATTCTTTTGCGGATTTCGGGATTGGCGAAATAATGCGGGAAATTCGCATATTCATGCGGCTCGATCACGTTGCCGATGCGCAATGCGTAGATGTCGAACCCCGAGCGCTCCGCAAAGGCGCGGGCCGTCTTCTCATTTACGACCTTGGAAAGACCGTAGGAGTCCATCGGGTTGACGTCGTAGTCCTCCTCGAGCGGGAACTGGTGGAAATCGCGGTGGCCCTCCGCAAAGCAGACGCCGTAGGTCGTCTCGCTCGAGGCAACGATGATCTTGCGGATGCCGAGTTTCACTGCCGCTTCGATCACGTTGTAGGTGCCCATGACGTTGACCCGGAAGGTCTCGTTATCCGGCTTGATAAGAATGCGCGGAATGGCGGCAAAGTGCACGACCGCATCGAAGGGCCGCGGCCCCTGATCGAGATCGGGAAAGTCCCGATGCATCGAGAGCGCATTAAACATCTGGCCGCTGTCGGTGATGTCGGCGATCAGGTTGGTGACGCCGGGGCTGTCGAGCGGAACAAGGTCGACATTGTGCACCTCATAGCCCGCGTCGACGAGATAAGGCACGGCATGCCGCCCGGCCTTGCCTGCGCCGCCGGTAAAGAGAATCCGCTTCTTCATGACGCCTCCCCACGATAACAAACGTAATAGTTAGGCGCTTTGTGCTTTTGCACAAGGTGCGCTTGCGTTCTGCATCGCCCTCGACATCGAACGCCATACCTGAGGGCGTTTCACCATTTCAGGCTGTAGCGAATATCGAACACGCTGCGGGGCGCCAACAGCGGGTCGACGACAGCAGCGCCGAGCTGCAAATTGCCGAACTTCTGTTCCAGGCCAATGCGGCTCAAGCCGCTGATACCGTCGCTGGAAAGCTCGCCCTGCGCGACGAGTGACGTCCGGGTCGCCGGAGACGCGAGCCTGGCTGTTTGCGTCAGCCTCGGCTTGGCACAACGGTTCTCATAGGCATTGCACTGGAGGGCTATGCTGCGGTGGACCTCCGCATCGACTGTGGGCGTAACCATCCATGTGCGGGCAGTCGCTGCGCCGAAATTGCCGGTGCCACTCAAGGCGTTGAAGTCCATGTCGACTTGCGACGAGCGCGTAGCCGCCCGCCCGCTCTTGCGCGAAACCGTCCCCCAGAGACGCACGGGTGCTGCGACCGGCTTGATCTTGCCGGATGGCGCCGCCCCCATCGCAAAATCCGCCCCCGTGGAGGCGTCCCAGTTCCAGGGGAAATGCATACCGAGCCGCAGCCTGTATGCGTTGGTTCCGGTCTTTGCCGGCGCCCAGATAAGCGGGTCGTCGTCGGCGGCTGATGCTGCTTGCAGAGTGGGCCCGGCACAAACAAAAGCGATGCCGACCGCGGCGAGGCGCGTAGTGAGGCGTCTTGTCATTGGGATTCCGATCCTCGGTCACAACCGTTGCCAGTGCGGCAAAATCGTAAGGTTCGGAAGATAGAGCAGATCTGTGACGACCTTATGCCCAAACCAAAGGTCCCCCGCAGTTGCCTGCGGGGGGCCTTCGAAATCCGGGGCTAACCGGAATTACCTGATAATCGAGGCGACGATGCCGACGCCGCGTGCAAATCGCGCTTGCGCGCCATTTGCACCTTCCTTGCTGCCGTCGGCAGCTTGCGGCATCGCCGTTGCGATCATTACTTGATGATCGAGGCAACGATGCCGGCGCCGCGTGCAAATCGTGCTTGCGCGCCATTTGCACCTTGCTTGCTGCCGTCGGCAGCTTGCGGCATCGCCGTTGCGATCATTACTTGATGATCGAGGCGACGATGCCGGCGCCGACGGTGCGGCCGCCTTCGCGGATTGCGAAGCGCAGCTTTTCTTCCATCGCGATCGGCACGATCAGTTCGACGTCAACCGTCACGTTGTCGCCCGGCATCACCATTTCCGTGCCTTCCGGCAGCGTCACGATGCCGGTCACGTCCGTCGTGCGGAAGTAGAACTGCGGACGGTAGTTGGTGAAGAACGGCGTATGACGGCCACCTTCTTCCTTCGTCAGGATGTAGGCTTCCGCCTTGAACTTCGTGTGCGGCGTCACCGAACCCGGCTTGCACAGGATCTGGCCGCGCTCGACGCCGTTGCGGTCGACACCGCGCAGCAGCGCACCGATGTTGTCGCCGGCCTGGCCCTGGTCGAGCAGCTTGCGGAACATTTCGACGCCCGTGCAGGTCGTCTTCGTCGTCGGACGGATGCCGACGATCTCGACTTCCTCACCAACCTTGATGATGCCGCGCTCGACGCGACCGGTCACAACCGTACCGCGGCCCGAGATCGAGAATACGTCTTCGATCGGCATCAGGAACGGCAGGTCGATCGGGCGCTCCGGCGTCGGGATGTAGGCGTCAACCGCTGCCATCAGCTCGCGGATCGCGTCTTCGCCGATCTTCTTGTCGCTGTCTTCAAGCGCGGCGAGCGCCGAACCCTTGATGATCGGAATGTCGTCGCCCGGGAATTCGTAGGACGACAGCAGTTCGCGCACTTCGAGCTCGACGAGCTCGAGCAGCTCGGCGTCGTCAACCTGGTCGACCTTGTTCAGGAACACGACGATTGCCGGAACGCCGACCTGGCGGGCGAGCAGGATGTGCTCGCGGGTCTGCGGCATCGGGCCGTCGGCCGCCGAAACAACCAGGATCGCGCCGTCCATCTGCGCCGCGCCGGTGATCATGTTCTTGACGTAGTCGGCGTGGCCGGGGCAGTCGACGTGCGCATAGTGACGGTTCGGCGTCTCGTATTCGACGTGCGCCGTCGAAATGGTGATACCACGGGCCTTTTCTTCCGGCGCAGCGTCGATCTGGTCATACGCCTTGAACTCGCCGAAGTACTTCGTGATCGCTGCCGTCAGCGACGTCTTGCCATGGTCAACGTGGCCAATCGTGCCAATGTTAACGTGCGGCTTGTTGCGCTCAAATTTGCTCTTTGCCATGGGTACGTTTCCTGTGGTCAAATAAGATGGATCAGCCGGCTCGGCCGGTTTGTCGAGCCGTTTAAGGGTTTCCCGGGATTTGCGCAAGACTTAATTGTGTGCGCCGGGACGGTGCTGCACAGCCGTTCAGCGCCACAGGATCGAACGACGTGCCGGATATCAGTGCGGCGGTAAATCGAGCGCGCGAACACAAGCACAATCATCGACATGCGACGTTTACTTGAAGCGCTGTCTGAACCGTACCTTGCGATGCTGGAATGAGCTGGAGCGGGTAGCGGGAATCGAACCCGCGTATTCAGCTTGGAAGGCTGCTGCTCTACCATTGAGCTATACCCGCGGGCCTTCGATCCTGAAGCAGAATGGTGGAGGGAGTTGGATTTGAACCAACGTAGGCTGAGCCAACGGATTTACAGTCCGTCCCCTTTAACCACTCGGGCATCCCTCCATTATTCTGTCGGGATCAATCGACCAAGCATTTGAGATCGTGAAGGAAGCGGCGACGTTTGCTGCCGCCTCGCGATCTGCGCCGGGTATATGACCGCCCTCCTTCGTCCTGTCAACACGGCGAAACGCAAAATTTCAGAAATTCTCCACAGCGGCGCTGGCGAGGATTGCCGAAAGCGTTTCCAACGACGACCGAACCTTACTATAAGACGCGCATGAGCAAGGACAAGAGCGGCGACAAGAGCGCCAGGGACACCCATTATGCCAATCTCCGGCGCGCCCACCGCGACGCCCGGCGCGAGCGCGGCGAGATCCCCACGCCCCGGCAGGACAAGCGCAAGAAGATGCCTGCCGACTGGAAGCCTCCGTCGCTGGCGCCCGAGCAGGTGCTTCTCTACGGCCTGCATACGGTTCGCGCTGCCCTCGACAATCCGGAACGGAAAGTCGTTCGCCTCTCTGTAACCCAGAACGCAGCTGCCCGACTCGAGCTCGGCGACCTGTCCGCGCTTCCCTTTCCAACCGAAGTCGTGACGCCGCAGGATCTGGACAGGATCCTCGGCCCGGACGCCATCCACCAGGGCGTGATGCTGGAGACGCGGCCGTTGCCGCACCGTAGGCTCGAAGCGCTGCGCGACTGCCCGCTGATTCTGGTTCTCGACCAGGTGACCGATCCCCACAATGTCGGGGCGATCATGCGCTCCGCGGTCGCCTTCGATGCCGGCGCGCTCATCACCACGATGCGCCACAGTCCGACCGAGTCGGGCGTCCTGGCAAAATCCGCCTCCGGCGCCCTGGAACTGATCCCTTACATCCAGATCACCAATCTCGCCGACGCGATCGATGAACTGCACAAGCTCGGCTTCCTGACAATCGGTCTCGATTCGGAAGGTCCGGAGCCGCTCGAAGGTACATTCGCCGGCAACAGGATCGCCCTCGTATTGGGGTCGGAGGGCAAGGGGTTGCGGCAAAAGACGCGTCAGACGGTAAGGGCGCTTGCCCGGCTCGACATGCCGGGAGCAATCAAGTCGCTCAACGTCTCGAATGCTGCGGCGATCGCGATGTATGCGGCAAGACAGTTCTTGAAGATCTAGACGGCTTTAATCGAGGAGCATGTCCGCTGGTCCGATTTCGGCCGTCGGGCATCCGTCACGCAGCTTCTTCCAGGTGCTCACGTTGAGATTCATTTCGCAGCGCGCCAGATAGGAGATGCCGCCGACCCTGATGCAGGCGGTTTGCCCGATTTCGTATTTCGATCCGTCACGGTTGCGGCAGGTGCAGCGCGCGTCAGGCGGGGCCGCGAGAACACCTCCGGCGGCCATGATCGCCGCCAGCGACAGCGTTGCAATCGGCATCGCGCGCAGACGTTTCATACGTGGATATTAGCGCGAAATGACGACCAGTAAAAACGGAGAATGCCGGCTGCTTTCACAGCCGGCATTCTCCGCAACGAACCGATATCTCACGGTCCAGATGAACGTCTTAGCTCGCCAGACGAAGGACGTTGCCGGCAGTGATCGCCTTTTCGGCCTCAGCAATCGCGAACTGCTTCGAATCGTCGCCGAGGTTGAGGCCCTCAGCCCGGACGAATTCGACATCCGTGATGCCGAAGAAGCCGAAAACTGTCCTCAGGTAGCTTTCCTGATGGTCCATGGCTGCAGCCGGGCCAGCGGAATAATGTCCGCCGCGGGTCGATGCGATGATGACCTTCTTGCCCTTTGCGAGCCCTTCCGGGCCAGCTTCGGTGTAGCGGAAGGTCTTGCCGGCGACGGCGAGCCGATCGATCCACGCCTTCAGCTGGCTCGGAATGGAGAAGTTGTACATCGGCGCACCGACTACGACGGTGTCGGCGGCCAGGAATTCTTCCAGCATCCGGCGACCGCTCTGAACGTCGGCGGCGAGAGCCGGTTCGACGCCACCGAGATCGGCCGGGGCCATGATCTGCGAGCCGGTGAGGTGCTGCACACCGTTGGCCACCAGGTCGCGATAGGTGATCTCGGCGTCCGGCCGGTCAGCCTTGATCTGAGAGACGATCGCCGCGGTCAGGCGACGGGAAACCGAATGTTCTCCGAGAATGCCGGAGTCGATATGAAGGACTTTCATGGGAGGCACCTTTATGTTGCGTTGCGGTCCCCTTCATATGATCGGAAAACAATCGCAGGATAAGTGCGCAGATATTTGACATTCTGTTTCCTGATAGAAACAATCTTTCGCGGAACGACGGCCTTGGAGGCAGGAAATGCAGGACCTTAATGACATCGCGCTCTTCGCGGCCGTCGTAAGAAACAATGGCTTCAGCGCGGCAGCGCGAGACCTGAACATGCCAAAATCGAAGCTCAGCAAGCATGTCGCGCGCCTGGAAGAGCAACTTGGCGTCCGTCTGCTCGAGCGCTCGACCCGCAAGCTGCGGATGACCGAAATCGGGACCGTCTTCTACGAGCATTGCCAGGGATTGCTGGAAGGCGTCGAGGCGGCCGAGGCCGAAATCGCGGCGGTGCGTGCCGAGCCGACGGGAATCGTCCGGCTCGGTTGCCCATTTGGCTTCACGCCGATGCTGGCTGACATCCTGCCCGGCTTCCATCGCCGATATCCCGGCGTTCGTTTGCTGATCACGACGACCAACAGGCGCCTTGACCTCGTCGAGGAGCGAATCGATGTCGCTCTGCGCGCTCGCGAACAGCTTGACACCGACAGTCAATTGATCGTGCGCCAGTTCGGCACGGTGCGCCAGCGACTCGCGGCAAGCCCGACGCTTCTCGCCCGTCTCAATGGCATCACCGTCGACAATCTTGCCCAGATGCCAACGCTCTCGGCAAACGAGCACCATACCAACGACACCTGGCGGCTGCTCCATGCCGACGGAACTGCGATCGAAATCGCACACCGGCCGATCATCGGTTGCAGCGATTTCCTTATCCTCGAGCGCGCCGCGATCGAGGGTATGGGAATAGCGCTACTGCCGGACCACATCTGCGAACGCGCCTTCCGCACCGGTGTCCTCGTTCCGGTCCTGCCGGAATGGACGTCGGGCGATGTCATGGTCCACCTCGTCTTCCCCTCCCGCCGCGGTCTGCTGCCCGCAACGCGCGCCCTGATCGACTATCTCGCCGAAAACCTGTTCACCGCCATGGCGCGCTGCGTCGAGTTCGACCCGAGACCGGCGGCATCGTTCGACATCTGATCGGAAAGTGAGTGTATGGGAATACGGCTAAACCGTTGAAAAAATGGTGCCCCCAGAGAGACTCGAACTCCCGACCTACTGATTACAAATCAGCCGCTCTACCAACTGAGCTATAAGGGCACTTTCCGCGCTGGGAGTTATCATATTCTGATTCCGTGTAAAGCAAAAATGCGGCTTCTCCCAATTTTTCGGGTGCGTTCACGACGAGGTCGTGCCAGAAAATGGGATTGGCAACCCGACCGCCCTGCCCTTTCACGATGACGGACTGAGTCTTATGGCCCGCAAGTTCAACACACTCGCCTTCCTCGCCTCCTCGGCAGAAGAGGCGCAAAAGGCGGCCAAGGATCTCAAGGCCATTTATGGCAATCACGAAGCGGACGAGGCCGACGTGATCGTCGCACTCGGCGGTGACGGCTTCATGCTGCATACGCTGCACAAGACGATGAACTCCGGCAAACTCGTCTATGGCATGAACCGCGGCTCGGTGGGCTTTCTGATGAACCGCTACAGCACCGAAAACCTGCATCGCCGCATCGAAAAAGCTGTCGAGAATGCCTTTCACCCCCTGGAGATGCAGACGACCGACGTCAACGGCAACATATTCACGGCATTGGCGATCAACGAAGTCTATCTGTTTCGCCAATCCTATCAGGCCGCCAAACTGAAGGTCATCATCGACGGCAAGACGAGGCTTGAGGAACTGACCTGCGACGGCCTTCTCCTGGCGACGCCGGCCGGCTCGACGGCATACAACCTCTCCGCGCACGGCCCGATCCTGCCGCTCGAAGCACCACTGCTGGCGCTCACGCCCGTCAGCCCGTTCCGCCCACGGCGTTGGCGCGGCGCGCTGCTGCCCAATCACGTCACCGTCGAGATCGAGATCCTCGAGGCGGACAAGCGACCGGTCAACGCGGTCGCCGATCACCAGGAGGTGAAGTCGGTCGTCAAGGTTCGCATCGCCGAATCCGAAAAGCTGACCGCCCGGATCCTCTCCGATCCGGACCATTCCTGGTCCGATCGCATTCTTGCAGAGCAATTCTCCAATTGAAATCACACGTTGCAGGACCGATGTGATATGGTTCAAAACGGTAGCCGCCGGCCCCCGCCGTTCAGGCATTTCAGGAGGATGCGTCGACCGATGTATAAAGCCCTGCTTCTCGCGTTTTGCCTCGCCCTGCCCGCAAGCAACCTCTGGGCGCAAGAATCCCCCATCCTTCCCTCGAACATTACCTTTGTGACCAGCACCGGTTACTGGGAGGAAAGCGGCGCAGCGCTTTCACAGGATAGTGCGGAGAAAAATCCCGGCGACGCGGCATCCGGTTCGCAGGGAAGCTCACCTGGCGGTAAGCGTGGCTATTACAAGCTCATCGCGGTTCGCCAGAACGACGGCACCGCTCAAGTGCACCTTCAGCAGGTTGCCTCGACACCCGCCGGTCCTGAAGTGCTTTCGTCGGCCGAGCTGGAAGAATTCACCGCATTGAAGCCCTATGTCACAGACATCCGGCCGGAAACTTCGACCGGAATCACCGAGCAACCGGGCATGTTCGCAACCGTCTATCTGAAGACGGACCCTTCGGCCAGGGAACCGGAGTCCTGGACCGTGGTGATCGATGATGTCGGCGACATCAAGATCGAGCGCGCAACAAACTGACACCGCCACAATAAAGAAGGCCGGGCGCATGCACCCGGCCTCCAATGGTCCAGTATTCCTAGAATTGCTCTAGCTCAAGTCTTCGACAACGGCATCCGCGCCGCCCTGTACACGGTGGGCCAGAGCCGCCTCCATGAAGTCGTTCAATTCGCCGTCGAGCACATCGCTGGGGCTCGTGCTCTCGACGCCCGTCCGCAAATCCTTCACCAGCTGGTAGGGCTGGAGAACATAGGAACGGATCTGGTGACCCCAGCCGATATCGGTCTTGGAAGCCGCCTCGGCGTTCGCCGCTTCCTCGCGCTTCTTGAGCTCGGCCTCGTAGAGCCGCGCGCGCAACATGTCCCAGGCCTTGGCCCGGTTCTTGTGCTGAGAGCGCTCCTGCTGGCACTGCACCACGATGCCGCTCGGCATGTGCGTGATGCGCACGGCGGAATCGGTCGTGTTGACGTGCTGGCCACCGGCGCCCGAAGAACGGTAGGTATCGATCCGGCAGTCGCCTTCGTTGATATCGATCTGAATCGAATCGTCGACCACCGGGTAGACCCAGATGGACGAGAACGAGGTATGCCGCCGGGCATTGCTGTCGTAGGGCGAGATACGGACAAGCCGGTGCACGCCCGACTCCGTCTTCAGCCAACCATAGGCGTTGTGACCCTTGACGAGGAGCGTGGCGGACTTGATGCCGGCCTCTTCCCCGTCCTGGATTTCCATGAGTTCCACCTTATAGCCCTGGCGCTCGGCCCAGCGGGTATACATGCGCAGCAGCATGTTCGCCCAGTCCTGGCTTTCCGTGCCGCCGGCACCCGAATGGACTTCGAGATAGGTGTCGTTCTGATCCGCCTCGCCGGAAAGCATGGCCTCGACCTGCTTCTTAGCGGCTTCATTGCGCAGCTGTTTCAGCGCTTCCTCGGCGTCCGCGACGATCGCTGCGTCGCCTTCTTCCTCGCCAAGCTCGATTAGCTCGATATTGTCGTTAAGCTGCTGCTCAAACCGGCGCAGGCCGTTTATGCCGTCGTCGAGCTGTTGGCGCTCGCGCATCAGCTTCTGCGCCTCGGCGGCATCGTTCCAGAGCGACGGGTCCTCCGCCTTGTTGTTCAACCAGTCCAGTCGTCTTATCGCCTGGTCCCAGTCAAAGATGCCTCCTCAGCAGGCTTATGGCCTGCTTGATTTCGTCGACGATGTTCTCGATTTCGCTTCGCATGTTCCTGCTTCTTGTGAACCCGTAAAAACGTGACGCTCAAATAGCGACGCCCGCCGCCGATGTAAAGGCGACGGGCGGTGCTTCTTATCTGTGCATGTCGTTATCCCAAAACCGCTGCACACTTTTGGGCGACATGCATTGGATGGAAAGGGTCAGAACAGGCCGTTGGAGCCGGACGTCACCGCCTGGTTCGCCTGCGGCGAGTTCCTCAGGATCTCCTCAGGCGGCACGTATTGATCGAGACCACCGATGACGGAGAAGGAATCGGCGGGGCCAGTGCCCGGCTTGAAGGCTTCGATAATCGTGTCCGGCTCGCCTTCGACAGCCGCCATGCCTGTCTTTCGGTTGACGGGAATGAGGCTCATGCCTTCCGGCACCACGAACTTGCTGGGACGCGTGCCCTTGACCGCCTCCTGGATGAAGGCGTTGAAGATCGGCGCCGAGAGGCTGCCGCCGGTCGCCCCGCGACCGAGCGGCGCCGGATCGTCGAAGCCGAGATAAAGGCCGGCCACGAGGTCGGGGGTATAGCCCACGAACCAGGCATCCTTCTCGTCGTTGGTCGTCCCGGTCTTGCCGGCAATCGGACGGTCGAGCTTGATCTTGCCGGCCGCGGTGCCGCGCGTGATGACGCCTTCCATCATCGACGTGATCTGATAGGACGTCATCGGATCGAGAACCTGCTCGCGGTTGTCCGTCAGCACCGGCTCTTCCTGGCTCGCCCAGTCATCGGCGTTGCAGTTGTCACAGGTCCGATCCTCGTGGCGGAAGATGGTCTTGCCATAACGGTCCTGAATCCGGTCGATCAGCGACGGCTTGATCTGCTTGCCGCCGTTGGCGATCACGGCATAGGCCGAAACCATGCGCAGCACCGTGGTCTCGCCCGAGCCGAGCGACATCGAAAGCAGCGGCGCCATCTTGTCATAGATTCCGAAACGCTCTGCATATTCGGCAACGATGTTCATGCCCATGTCGTTGGCAAGCCGCACTGTCATCAGGTTGCGCGACTTCTCGATGCCCAGGCGCAGGGTGGAAGGACCGGCAGAGCCGCCACCGTAGTTCTCCGGGCGCCAGACCTGGCCGCCGGCAACGATCTCGATCGGCGCATCGAGGATGACCGAGGCCGGCGTATAGCCATTGTCGAGCGCGGCCGCGTACACGAAGGGCTTGAACGACGAGCCGGGCTGGCGCATCGCCTGCGTGGCACGGTTGAACTCCGACTGGGCGTAAGAAAAGCCGCCGACCATCGCCAGCACGCGACCGGTATGCGGATCCATTGCGACCAGCCCGCCCTGTACCTTCGGCGGCTGGCGCAGCCGATATTCACCCTCTTCGCCCGCCGGTTCGACATAGATGACATCACCCGGTCCGAGCACACCTTCCGGCGATTTGGCGGTCTTGCGCTGGCCACCGGCAGAACGGTAGGCCCACTGCATGTTCTTTGCCGAAATGTGCCCTGTCACGCGCTCCGGAACGATCTTGCCGGATGCTTCCTTCTCCGGCTGGATACCGATCTGCGCGCCTTCGGTGTCGACCGAAAGGACAACTGCCAGCTTCCACTCCGGCACATCGCTGAGGCTCGGGATCTTGCCGAGCGGCTCGCCCCAGTCGCCGCCGATCTCGATCGTCTTGATCGGGCCGTGGAAGCCGCGGCGCTCGTCGTAGTTCAAAAGGCCGTCCTGCAGCGCCTTGCGCGCCACGATCTGCAAATGCGGATCAAGCGACGTACGCACCGAGAGGCCGCCCTCATAAAGCGCGTTGTCCCCATACTTCTGGATGATCTGACGACGCACCTCCTCGGCGAAGAAGTCGGACGCGAAAAGGTGAGCGCCACCGCGGCGCGGGGTGACCCCAAGCGGCTGCTTCTTGGCTTCTTCGCCATCCGCCTTGGTCACGTAGCCGTTTTCCACCATCCGGTCGACCACCCAGTTGCGGCGCTCGATCGCGGCTTCCGTCTTGCGGAAGGGATGATAGTTGGCCGGCCCTTTCGGCAATGCAGCGAGATAGGCGGCTTCGGCAACGGTGAGTTCGGTCACCGACTTGTCGAAATAAGTCAGCGCGGCGCCGGCAATTCCGTAGGAGTTCAGGCCGAAGAAGATCTCGTTGAGGTAGAGCTCGAGAATTCGATCCTTGCTGTAGGCCTGCTCGATGCGGAAGGAGAGGATTGCTTCCTTGATCTTGCGGTCGATCGTCTGGTCGGAGGTCAGCAGGAAGTTCTTCGCGACCTGTTGGGTAATCGTCGAAGCGCCGACCGGGCGCCGCCCGGAGCCGAAGTTCTGCAGGTTGACGGCGATGGCGCGGACGAGACCGGTGATGTCGACGCCGGGATGCTGGTAGAAATTCTTGTCTTCGGCAGAAATGAAGGCCGCCTTGACGCGATCAGGGATCGCCTGGATCGGAAGATAGAGGCGCCGCTCGCGGGCATATTCGGCCATCAGGGCGCCATTGCCGGCGTGGAAACGCGTGGTTACCGGCGGCGCGTATTTGGCCAGCACCTCGTAGTCCGGCAAATCCTTGGTGATGGCGCCAAGGTAGATCGCGACGGCCGCAGCAACGCCAAGCAGCAGAAACGCACCAATGCCGAAAAAATATCCAATCAGTCTGATCATCAGTCAGATACCGGTACCTAATTATCGTCCCATCGCCAGGTCGTCGTCGCATGATGCGAAGGCCCGAAGGCTCCGTGTTCTCGCAAACGAAATCGACCTCGCCAAAACTCTTCGTCAGAAATCGTCTGGTATAGCGGCTACGCGCTCCCTCATATGGCGAGGAAGGTCAAGCATCAACACTCTTCCTCAACAAATCCGGGCACCTTTTCCCTAAGTGCCCGGATTGTGAGTAAAATAGGGCTGGTTTCCGATTATCCCGTGCGCATCCTGTTGAAAAGCATATCGCTGTTACCCGGGCGACACAAATCACTTCCCGTACGCCGCAACCACCGCCCGATGCAGTCGATTGCGCCGAACCTAGCCGCCATTTGCGACTGCTGTTTCGCGATAGCGTCGAACGGCCGCCGCTAGCAGGCCCGACACCTTCTTGCGCCATACCGGATCAAGTAATTGCTTCTCATCGTCCTTGTTCGAAAGGAAGCCGAGTTCAAGCAGGATGGAGGGCACGTCCGGTGCCTGCAGGACGCGGAAACCCGCGTAGCGATGGGGATTGTTGATCAGGCCGATCTGGCCTTCGAAGGACGAAACGACGGTGCGCGCGAGATTGACCGAGAAGGCCTGGGTTTCGCGGCGCGTGAGATCGATCAGGATGTCCGCCACTTCCGCCGGCTCGCTTTGCAGCGGTACTCCGGCGATCTCGTCGGACAGGTTTTCGCGCTCAGCCAAGCTGGCTGCGAGATGGTCGGATGCCTTGTCGGAGATGGTATAGACCGTGGCCCCGCGAATGTCCTTTTGTTTCAGCGTGTCGGCGTGAACGGAGATGAACAGGTTGGCGCCTTTCTGCCGCGCGATCTGCACACGCTGCGGCAGCGACAGGAATTCGTCGCGATCGCGGGTCAGGAATGCCTCGACACCGGCTTCGCGCTTCAGCGTCGCGACCAGTTCCTCCGCGAAGGCGAGCGTCACATGCTTTTCCTCGGTCTTGGTGACGGTGCCGATGGCGCCCGTATCGATGCCGCCATGGCCGGCGTCGACAGCAATGACAAAGGCGCCGGGGTCCTTCACGACGGCGACCGGCCGATCGGTCTTTACCGCACGCATCGTTCCCGTCCATTGCTGGTCTACGAGAAGTTCATCGAAGCGGGCCTTGTCGATCTTCTCGGCATCAAGGATGAGTCGAAAGCTCTTGCCGTCCTCTTGCGGCTTCACTTCCGCATGGCTGACTTCCACCGGCCCCTTGGCGGACAGGACGACCCGCGACGTGCCGCCCCCCATTCCCCCATAGCGGATTGCGTCGAAAAGTCCGCGCGGCTCCAGGCTCTCCGGCTTCAATCCGAAGGAGGTTTCCGGCAAGTCGACGATGACGCGGACCGGATTTGCGACATAGTGGATTGAGAATTCCGGCTTGCGGTCGAATTCGACCACAATGCGCGTACGGGCATCGTCGCCAGCGATCCGGGCAGCAAAGGCGAGCAGTGGTTCGGCGGCCCGCACGGCGGTCGCGCTCGCGGTCGTCGCAACAAATGCAAAGGCGATTGCGCACAGAGAGCGACGCCACGACGTCACCGATCGCAAAGAACACAGACGTTTCGCCGAAGGCATCACACCGGGCTCCCCACCATTTTCTTCAGATACCAGCGGCCTGCCCTTCCGGCAAACCATCAACCCCTCAACCAATGAACCCTCATGGTTAATCAAATCTTGACAAAACCCTTATGATGGTCGCGTCGCAACGCGACTCGCTGGCGCGAACGCGTTCCTTATCGATCGATTTCACCGGGGCAAGCGAATCGATCAATATTGTGGCGGCAAAGGCTTTTCCCTTGCCAATGTGACATAGAAACCATAAAAGCGTCACAAGGAGAAAGTGTTGACGGGATAGAATCGTCGGCCGGGCAGCCGGAGCTTTTAGAGAAGCTTGGCGCCAGGAATGATCGAGCCGGAATTGCCGGTTGCAACCGTATCATGCCTTACGCGGCCGCAGGTATTCATCCGCCGTCGCCGCATTTCCTCCCCGTATACTGGATCGCAAATTTCCGGCGGTGGCCGGAGTTCTTGACGGTGATTTTCACCAGATGCCCGCAAGCGGGCGCATTCATCGGGCCTCCCCTTGGAGGTCCAGGACATTGGCATTCTTGTTTGGTCTTTGATGTGACTCAGCAGTATCGGTCAGAAGTAAAGAGGCCCCGGGACGTGACCGTTCCGGCTGCCGTCTGGCTGCTGCACCATCGCCTGCACCAAACAGGACCTTTCACATCCGGCGCAGCTTTCGACGTGTTTGACAGCCTTCCCAAGGAAGCAGGTCTGTCTGCCGTTTCACCGTTGCGCCGAGGAGCACAGCTTAGATGGCAGAGAAAATGCTTATCGATGCGTCTCACTCAGAGGAGACGCGCGTCGTTGTCGTTCGCGGGAACCGCATAGAAGAATTCGACTTCGAATCGGAACATAAGAAGCAGATCCGCGGCAATATTTACCTGGCCAAGGTGACCAGGGTGGAGCCTTCGCTCCAGGCCGCCTTCGTTGACTACGGCGGCAACCGCCACGGGTTCCTGGCTTTCGCCGAAATCCATCCGGACTATTACCAGATCCCCCTCGCCGACCGTCAGGCACTTTTGAAAGCGGAGGCCGAAGAGGCCCGCCGCGACGACGACGTCGAGCCGGTCGAGGCGGCGAGCGAGCGGAAACCGACGACGGTCGAAACCGAGCCGGAAACCATAGCAGCGGTTGCCGAGGTCGCTGAGATTGGCGCGGTTGCAGAACTCGTCGAGGCAAACGCCGAAGCGCCTGCGGAAGTTGAAGCCGTCGCCGAGACGCCAAAGGCGAAGGCAAAGCCGAAGCGCACCCGTCGCACCAAGGCGAAGGCTGCCGAAGAAGCTTCTGAGGCGGCCGAGAGCCAGGACGCAGGCGAAGAGGGCGGCGGCGAGATGGCCGCCATGGTCGACACCGATTCGATTTCCGAAGACGTCGATACGCGCCGTCGCCGCGACGAGGACGATGACGACGACGACGCCCATGACGGCGAAAAGGAAATCATCGAATCCGTCGGCGCCGAAGACGCCATGGAAGAGGTGCCGGACCGTCAGATCCGCAAGCCCCGCAAACAGTACCGCATTCAGGAGGTGATCAAGCGCCGGCAGATCCTGCTGGTCCAGGTTGCCAAGGAAGAACGCGGCAACAAGGGTGCTGCGCTGACCACCTATCTTTCGCTCGCCGGCCGTTACTCGGTTCTGATGCCGAACACCGCCCGCGGCGGCGGCATTTCCCGCAAGATCACCAATCTCCAGGACCGCAAGCGGCTCAAGGAAATCGCCCGCGGCCTCGAAGTGCCGCAGGGCATGGGCGTGATCCTGCGCACGGCCGGTGCGAACCGCACCAAGGTCGAGATCAAGCGCGACTTCGAATATCTGATGCGCCTGTGGGAAAATGTCCGCACGCTGACGCTGAATTCGACCGCACCCTGCCTCGTCTACGAGGAAGGCAGCCTGATCAAGCGCTCGATCCGCGATCTCTACAACAAGGACATCAGCGAGATCATCGTTTCCGGCGAGGAAGGCTACAAGGAAGCCAAGGGCTTCATGAAGATGTTGATGCCGAGCCACGCGAAGGTCGTGCAGCCCTATCGCGACGTGCATCCGATCTTCTCACGTTCCGGCATCGAGGCGCAGCTCGATCGCATGTTGCAGCCGCAGGTAACGCTGAAGTCGGGCGGCTACATCATCATCAACCAGACGGAAGCGCTCGTTTCGATCGACGTCAACTCCGGCCGCTCGACCCGCGAGCACTCGATTGAGGACACGGCCCTCCAGACCAACCTTGAGGCTGCCGAGGAAGTGGCGCGCCAGTTGCGTCTGCGCGACCTTGCCGGGCTTGTCGTCATCGACTTCATCGACATGGAGGAAAAGCGCAATAACCGCGCGGTCGAAAAGAAGCTCAAGGATTGCCTGAAGAACGATCGGGCACGCATCCAAGTCGGCCGCATCTCGCATTTCGGCCTGCTCGAAATGTCGCGCCAGCGCATCCGTGCTTCGGTTCTTGAGAGCACGATGCAGACCTGCCCGCACTGCAACGGCACCGGTCACGTCCGCTCGCAGTCCTCCGTCGCGCTGCATGTGTTGCGCGGCATCGAGGAGTATCTGCTCAAGAACACGACGCACGACATCACCGTACGTACGATCCCCGAAATCGCCCTGTACCTGCTCAATCAGAAGCGCGGCACGATCACGGATTACGAGCAGCGCTTCGGCGTCTCGATCATCATCGAGGCCGATGCCCATGTCGGCGCGCAGCATTTCGCGATCGACCGGGGCGAGCCGGTCGAGAACCCGGTCAAGATCGAACAGCTCCTGCATTTCGAGCCGGAACCGGAAGAAGAAGACGTCGTGATCGAGGAAGATCTGGACGAGGAGGAAGCGGAAGAGACCGCGACCGAGCGTCCGGAGCAGGCGAAGGCGCAGCAGGCCGACGAACAAGGCGGCCGCAAGCGCAAGCGTCGGCGTCGGCGCCGCGGCAAGGGTGGCGGCCAGGCGCCGGAAGCGGTCGCAGCCGAAGCTGACGAGACGATCGAGAGCATCGCCGACGAAACCGAGGAGGCCGAGGGCGAGGAACACGCTCTGGAGGCTGCCGAAGCAGCAGACGATGGCGACCAGAAGCGCAAGCGTCGACGCCGCGGCAAGCGTGGCGGCCGCCGCAACAAGCTGGAAGCGACCGAGGGCGAAACCTCCGGCGAAATCGCCGCGGAGGCTGCAGGCGAAGACGCCGCTGTGGAAGGAGCGGTAGAAGCCGCGGATACCGCAGACGCGGTTGCGGTTTCGGCCGAGACCGCATCCGTGGAGACGGTGTCGGAAGAAGCGAAGCCGGCCAAGCCGAAGCGTACTCGCAAGAAGGCGGCGGCCAAGGCCGACGCTGACGAGGCGGCGCAGGAAGCGGTCGAAGCACAGCCGGAGACGACAGATCCCGCGGCAGAAGCGGTGGAGGAAGCCGAGGCCGATCTCGAAGAGACAAAGCCGACCAGGGCCAATCGTGACCTCGCGACGATTGCGTCCGAACCGGTTATCACCTCGAATGTTTCGAGCAAGACGGAGAACAACGACGAGGAACCTCCGAAGCCGAAAAAGGGCGGCTGGTGGCAGCGTCGCGGCTTCTTCTGAGCCGGAGATTGAGTGACTGATATGGAAAAGGCCCGGGTTCACTCCGGGCCTTTTTCTTGGTTACTGCGGCCACGGAGGCACGTCGATCGTCGCAATGATTACGGTCGAGAGTGCATCATGCGCTTCCGGCGAAGATTGCGAAGACGGCCAGACCCACTTGAACCGGCATTCAATCAGGCCAGCCAGTGCGCGACGCGATCCATTGCCTCCGACATCTCGGCTGCGGATCCGGCATAGGAAAACCGCATCGTTCGGTGGCCTTCCAGGGGATCGAAGTCGAAGCCGGGCGTCGCCGCAACATTGATTTCGGCCAGCATCCGCCGTGCGAAGGCCATGCTGTCATTGGTGAACCGGCTGACGTCGACATAGGCATAGAAGGCGCCATCCATCGGCGAGGCGATCGAAAGGCCGATTTGCGGCAGGCGCTTCATCAGCAGTTCGCGGTTGGCGGCATAGGCGGCCTTGTACCCGTCCAGCTCTTCATGTGCATCGAGCGCCGCCTCAGCAGCGATCTGGGAAAGCTCCGGCGGCGAGATATAGAGGCTCTGTGCCAGGCGCTCGAAGCCGCGCACCTGCGCCTCGGGCAACACCATCCAGCCGATGCGCCAACCGGTCATGCAATAGTATTTCGAGAAGGAGTTGATCACGACCACGTCGTCGGTCACCTCAAGCGCGGTGGCCTCTTCGCCGACGAATGTCAGACCATGGTAGATCTCGTCGGAGATGAAGGCGATCCGCTCGGCACGGCAATAGTCCGCGAGCGCCTTGAGGCCGGCCCGGCCTGTCACCGTTCCTGTCGGGTTGGCCGGGCTTGCAAGCAGCACGCCCTTGAGCGGCCTGCCGATGCGCTCGGCCGCGCGCGCGAGGCTTTCCGGCGTCAGGGTGAAGCCGGTCTCCCTGCCCGCCTCGACCTCGACGACGGTCAGACCCAACGCCTGCAGGATGTTGCGGTAGGCTGGATATCCCGGACGGGCGATGGCGACGCAGTCACCAGGATCGAAGAGCGCGAGGAACGCTAGATTGAAGCCGGCTGACGAACCGGTGGTGACTGCAATGCGCTGCGGATCGAGGGTGATGGCATGGCGGCTTTGATAGTGGCGGGCAATCGCGGTCTTCAAGGAAAGAGTACCGAGCGCGTCCGTATAGCCCAGACGCCCATGCTCAAGGGCACGTCTGGCCGCTTCAAGTGCCGCCTTCGGTGCCGGATGGACCGGTTGCCCCACCGCCATCGAGATAACCGGATGGCCGGCATCGCGACGCCGTGTGGCTTCCGCCAGCACATCCATGGCATGAAACGGCTCGACGGCACTGCGTTTCGACATCTGTGTCAATGGAAATCCTCAAGAAGCGGTTATCTGCGCCCCTTTGCCTGATCATTTTGCGCTTCACAAGTGCGAGAGTGCCGTACTTCCGCCGATTTTGCCGTTTCGTTTCGCCCCGGCACCCCCTATGCTCGTATCAGGAGAGTGCGAGAGTCTTGGATAATTGTTGTCTTTCAAACACGCACATTGACGCAAACGTGTGAAATGAACGACAGACAGAGTACGGAAAGACAACGAGGAAAGAATGACCTTCAAGAAGATGATTGCCGCCGGAGCGCTGCTTGCCCTTGCTGCCAGCGTAGCATTGCCGCAGACGGCCGCCGCGCTCGATGCAAAGCAGAAAGAAGAAATCGGCGCCTTCATCAAGGAGTACCTGCTCGCCAATCCGGAGGTCATGCTCGAAGTGCAGGAGGCGCTTACAGCCAAGCAGCGCGCCAAGCAGCAAGAAGCGGCCGAAGCGGCGATCGCCACGAACAAGAAGGCGATCTTCCAATCCGAATATGACGTCACGCTTGGCAATCCCGACGGCGATGTGACGATTGTCGAGTTCTACGATTACAACTGCGGCTATTGCAAACGGGCGCTTTCCGACATGGATCAAATCCTCGCGGCGGACAAGAATGTGCGTTTCGTGCTGAAGGAATTGCCGATCCTCGGACCTGATTCCCTTGCCGCCCACAAGGTCAGTGCCGCTTTCCGCCTTATCGCTCCGGAGAAATACGGCGACTTCCACCGTGCTTTGCTCGGCGGCGAAGAGCGTGCGACGGAGGAAACGGCGATCGCCGTCGCGGCGAAACTCGGCGTCACCGAAGGACAATTGCGCGCGAAAATGGAAAAGGAGCCGCAGGACGCTGCCATGCGCGAGGCCTATTCGCTCGCAAACGAACTCGGCATTACTGGAACACCCTCCTATGTGATCGGCAACGAAGCCGTCTTCGGGGCCGTCGGCGCTGACGAGATCTCCACGAAGGTGGAAAACATGCGCAGCTGCGGCAAAACCGTCTGCTGACCCCGCGAACGCTGAAAATGCGAAGCGGCCTTGCTCGGGCCGCGACCCCTCTCGAGCGCCATCGCTTGTGGACAAATCCCCCGGGAACCCAAGGGGCTTTCCCTCGCGGGACCATCAGTCTATAGGTAACCCTCCATTATCGGACCGGAATCCCTTATGCCCTCGACGATTTTTGTGCTGAACGGCCCCAACCTGAACGCGCTCGGCAAGCGCGAACCGGGCATTTATGGCGGCCAAACGCTCTCCGATATCGAGGCCATGTGCACGTCCGAGGGAAAGTTGCTGGGCTTCGATGTCGATTTCCGACAGTCGAACCACGAAGGCACCCTTGTGGACTGGCTGCACGAAGCCGGCGACAAGGCCGCGGGCGTCGCGATCAACCCGGGCGCCTATGGCCACACGTCGATTGCCATGCATGATGCCATTCGTGCGATTGCGGTCCCCGTAGTCGAACTGCATCTTTCCAACATCCACGCGCGCGAGGAATTCCGCCACAAGTCGATGATCGCACCCGCCGTCAAGGGCGTGATCTGCGGCTTCGGCGCACAGAGTTACATTCTGGCGCTGCATGCGCTAAAGAACCTGACGGACAAGTCGAAATAAGAAGAACACGAGGCTCATATTCCCATGGCTGAAAAGAAACCGGGTATCGACCAGGCGCTGATCCGCGATCTCGCCAATATCCTCAAGGATACCGACCTGACCGAGATCGAAGTGGAGCAGGAAGACTTGCGCATCCGCGTTTCGCGCAACGGCACGCCGGTCGCGATGTCGATGCCGGCAATGCCCACTTACCAGGCACCGCCCTCGGTTGCCGCCGCACAGCCTGCTGCGGCGCCTCAGCCGGCTGCCGAGAGCGGCCGCAGCACCAAAAATGCAGTAACCGCCCCGATGGTCGGTACGGCCTATCTGGCTCCTGCGCCGGGCGCCCGTCCCTTCATCGAGGTCGGCGCGATGGTCAAGGAAGGCCAGACGATCCTGATTATCGAGGCGATGAAGACGATGAACCAGATTCCGGCACCGCGCGCCGGCAAGGTCACCGAAATTCTCGTTCAGGACGCGGCCCCGGTCGAATATGGCGAACCCTTGATCGTGATCGAATAAGGCATGGCGATGATCTCGAAAATCCTCATTGCCAATCGCGGCGAAATCGCCCTGCGGGTGTTGCGCGCGTGCAAGGAGCTCGGCATCGCAACCGTTGCCGTACATTCGACGGCCGATAGCGACGCAATGCATGTTCGTCTCGCGGACGAAAGCGTCTGCATCGGACCGCCGCCCTCACGCGAGAGCTATCTGAACATCCATCAGATCGTCGCCGCCTGTGAAATCACCGGGGCCGATGCCGTGCATCCGGGCTACGGCTTCCTCTCGGAAAATGCCAAGTTCGCCGACATCCTCGACGCGCACGACATCACCTTCATCGGTCCGACGGCAGAACACATCCGCCTGATGGGTGACAAGATCACCGCCAAGAAGACGGCGGAAGCGCTCGGCATTCCCGTCGTTCCCGGGTCCGATGGCGAGGTAAAGCCGGAGAACGCCCTTGAGGTTGCCCGCAAGATCGGCTTCCCCGTTCTCATCAAAGCGACGGCCGGTGGTGGCGGGCGCGGCATGAAGGTCGCAAGGACCGAAGCCGATCTCGAGCATGCCGTCGCGACGGCGCGCGCCGAAGCGGCAGCAGCGTTCGGCAACGACGCCGTCTATATGGAAAAGTTCCTCGGCAAGCCACGCCACATCGAAGTCCAGATCGTCGGCGACGGCGAGGGCAATGCGATCCATCTCGGCGAGCGCGACTGCTCGCTGCAGCGCCGTCACCAGAAGGTCTGGGAAGAAGCCAACTCCCCTGCCTTGAACGTCGACCAGCGCATGAAGATCGGCCAGATCTGTGCCGACGCGATGAAGAAGATGAAATATCGCGGCGCCGGCACGATCGAATTCCTCTACGAGGATGGCGAGTTCTATTTCATCGAAATGAACACGCGCCTGCAGGTGGAGCATCCGATTACCGAGGCAATCACCGGCATCGATCTCGTGCACGAGCAGATTCGCGTCGCATCCGGCGCCGGTCTTTCTGTCAAGCAGGAAGACGTCGTCTTCTCGGGCCACGCCATCGAATGCCGCATCAATGCGGAAGACCCGCGCACCTTCGTTCCCTCCCCGGGCACGATCACGCATTTCCATGCGCCGGGCGGCCTCGGCGTGCGTGTCGATAGCGGCGCCTATCAGGGCTACCGCATCCCGCCCTATTACGACAGCCTGATCGGCAAGCTGATCGTCCACGGCCGGACCCGCGTCGAGTGCATGATGCGGCTTCGCCGCGTGCTCGATGAGTTCGTCATCGACGGCATCAAGACGACCTTGCCGCTGTTCCAGGACTTGATCAATAATCAGGACATCGCCAACGGTGACTATGACATCCACTGGCTGGAGCATCATCTAGCCGCAACATCCGCATAGGACAAAGAATTGAAAGGGACGCGCAGCAAACAACCGGACATAACGCCGGACATGTTGTTGCGCGCCTATTCAATCGGCCTCTTCCCGATGGCCGACTCGGCCGACGATCCGGAACTCTTCTGGGTCGAGCCGGAAATACGCGGAATCATCCCGCTCGACGCCTTCCACATTTCACGCAGCCTGGCGAAGACCATCCGCAGGCGCCCGTTCGAGATCCGCTACAACACCGCTTTCGAAGCGGTGATCGATGGATGCGCGAGGCCCGCGCCGGACCGGCCAACGACCTGGATCAACGAAAAGATCCGTTCGCTCTATGCGGCCCTTCACCGAATGGGGTACGCGCACAGCGTCGAAGCGTGGCAGGATAACGCTCTTGTCGGCGGCCTCTATGGCGTCTCGCTCGGCGCGGCCTTCTTCGGCGAGAGCATGTTCTCGTTGCGGAGCGATGCCTCGAAGATCTGCCTCGTCCACCTTGTCGAACGGCTGCGGGCGAAGGGATTTCAACTCCTCGACACCCAGTTCACAACCGAGCATCTGAAATCCTTCGGTGCAATCGATGTGCCCAAAGCCGAATACGAGGTTTTGCTGGCGAAAGCGATGGCCTCGCCGGACCTGACATTTTAACCGCGCCACCCTACGGTGGTAGCGGTCCCCCTGCCCGTCTGATGAGCGCGGCGCTTAGCGATGCCGCTTAAGGACTATTGCTTCGCTGCCGTGTCCGGCGGCGGCACGTCGGAAGTCGCCTTGCAGGATTGCAGCCAGACGTCATAGACGGGGTGCTCAACCGCATTCAGGCCCGGGCTGTCGGCGAACATCCAGCCGGTGAAGATGCGCCGGATCTTGCGATCGAGCGTGATCTCGTCGACCTCAACGAAAGTCGTCGTTTTCGGTGCCTCGGTGTCGTCGCGGCTGTAGCAGACGCGTGGAGTAACCTGCAGCGCGCCGAACTGCACAGTCTCGCCGATATAGACGTCGAACGTGGTGATGCGGCCGGTGATCTTGTCGATGCCGGAAAAAACCGCGACGGAATTGGAAAGACGGGTTGCGCGCGCGATATCGGTGGACGACATCAACGGCAGCGCCATCAGGAGCGCAAGGCCCGCTCGACGGGCCGCCAGGCCGATCCAATTCTGCAGACAGAAACCTGCCATTTCCGTCAGTCCCCCGCGCTTAATATTCGTCCCTGGAGCGGCTCGTTTCCGATTGAAACGTGCACCAACTCGAACTCCTTGCTTTCCGCTTTTCCGGATGGCGAACCGATTCCCTTGCCCGGAACTGCTCCAGGTTCAGGCGCTAAACCCGAATTGTGGCTGCGCCGTGATCGAGGGGATTCGTTCACATCTTGCGCGGATGAAACCGCAACTCAGGAGCGCGGCGTCCAGGCGTCGTAGTCGCCGGTCACGCGTGGGCGCTCGCCCGCGCCCACGATCGATCCCTTCGGGCGATATGCCTGCGCCGTGCCAGTCGCGTTTGCACGGTGCGGCTTCTGCCATTCCCTCGGGACGTATTTCTCGTCGGCAGGGGAAACGTCCGTGCGGTGGTGCATCCAGCCGTGCCAGCCCGGCGGAATGGCGGAAGCCTCGGCAGGCCCGTTATAGATCACCCAGCGCCGCGTACGACCTTCCGAATCCGTGCCGCCCTGATAGTAGACGTTGCCGAACTCGTCCTCGCCCACGCGCTTGCCAAAGCGCCAGGTATGAAAACGGGTACCGATCGTCTGTTCGTTCCACCAGGTGAAAATCTGCAGCAGAAGCTTCATGGGTGTCTTCCTTCACCGGCCGTTGGGAAGGTAGCCGGACATCAATATCATGCACCCGCTTATGCCCCGCCACTCCTGCCTTGTCCAGTGATTCCGCTTTGCCGCCAGTCATTTCACCCGCATCTTGAAGCCGAGATGACTGCGCTCGAAACCAAGGCGCTCGTAGAAGCGATGCGCATCGACGCGCACGGCATTGGAAGTCAGTTGGACCTTCGCCGCTCCCCGCGCCCGCGCCTCCGCAATCGCGTGACGAACCATATGTTCGCCGATGCCGCGGCCGCGCATGTCTTCGCGCGTCTGTACAGCCTCGATCATCAGGCTCGAGCTGCCGCGGCCGGGAAGCGATGTCAGAAGCGCAATCTGAAACGTGCCCACGACCTCGCTACCGAGATGGGCCACATAGAGCGTCTGATGCGGTGATCGACTGATCTCTTCGAATGCGGCAAGATAGTCACCGAAGGCTTCCGGCTCGGCCGTGTCGCCGTGCCCGCCCAGCCGGTCGTTCGCAAAAAGGTTAATGATCGCCGGCAAGTCGCCGCGCTCGGCTTCTCGGATTTCAAGGTCGATCGTCATGTCCGGTTTTCCTGTGCTCGTCATCCTGCCGCGCAACAATCAGCAGGAGGCAACAGTTTGATGACAATCGGCGTGCATTGATTGCGACGGTTAATGCATGTCGCCCCAACAGCGTACAGCGGTTTTGGGACAACGACATGCATAAACGCAATGACCTAAAGCCTCTTCTCAAGGATCAGCGCCGGCACGCCCGATTGCTCGTCTCCGCAGTTCGGTGTCTTCCCGACTTCGGCAAAACCATGCGCCCGATAGAACGCCAATGCGTGAAGGTTCTGCGGCTCGACTTCCAACCGCATGCGCTCCGCGTCGGGAAAACAGGTTTCGAGTTCGGCAAACATGTCGCGGCCGATGCCCTGTCTTTGATATTGCGGGAGGACGTAGAGCTGGTGGAGGACGACGGTCTTCGCCAGTGTGTCCGACATCGCCGCATAGCCCATCCCGGCAAGCTCGCTGCCGTTGTCGGCAACGACGAATTCTGCGTTCTTCCGTTGGAGGCGCTTTCGCAGGGCGTCAACCGAATGCCATCTGGCGGTGAGCTCATTAACCTTGTCGGCGCCGTAAAACGCGTCGTAGGTCGCGTGCCACGTCTCGGCCAGCAAGGCACGGACCTTCTCCAGGTCGCGCTCACTGGCCGTGCGGACGAAGAACATCTTTACTCCTCGATGCCGAGCTTGGCCTTGACGAGGGCTTGGACGGCTTGCGGATTGGCCTTGCCGCCGGTCGCCTTCATCACCTGGCCGACAAACCAGCCCGCAAGCGAAGGCTTTGCCTTGGCCTTTTCCACCTGGTCCGGATTGGCGGCGATGATTTCATCGACCGCCTTCTCGATCGCGCCGGTATCGGTGACCTGCTTCATGCCGCGCGTCTCGACGATTTCCGCCGGATCGCCGCCCTCGTTCCAAATGATTTCGAAGAGGTCCTTGGCGATCTTGCCGGAGATGGTCTCGGCTTTGATGAGGTCGATGATGCCGCCGAGCTGAGCGGGAGAAACCGGAGTCTCTTCAATGGTTTTGCCGGCTTTGTTCAAGGCACCCAACAGGTCATTGATGACCCAGTTCGCAGCCATCTTGCCATCGCGACCTTCGGCTACGGCCTCGAAATAGTCGGCGATCGCCTTCTCCGAAACGAGAACCGAGGCATCGTAGACGGAAAGGCCCATATCGCGGATGAAGCGCTCCTTCTTGTCGTCCGGGAGCTCCGGAAGATCGGCTTTCAGGGCCTCGACGAAGGCGTCGTCAAATTCGAGCGGCAGCAGGTCCGGGTCGGGAAAATAGCGATAATCGTGCGCCTCTTCCTTCGAGCGCATGGAGCGCGTCTCGCCCTTGTTCGCGTCGAAGAGCCGGGTTTCCTGATCGATCGTGCCGCCGTCTTCCAGAATAGCGATCTGGCGGCGCGCCTCGTATTCGATCGCTTGGCCGACGAAGCGGATCGAGTTGACGTTCTTGATTTCGCAGCGCGTTCCGAACGCTTCGCCGGGGCGGCGAACAGAAACGTTGACGTCAGCCCGCATCGAGCCTTCGTCCATGTTGCCGTCGCAGGTGCCGAGATAACGTACGATCGAACGCAGCTTGGTGAGATACGCCTTCGCCTCGTCCGACGAGCGCATGTCCGGCTTCGAGACGATTTCCATCAGCGCGACGCCCGAGCGGTTGAGATCGACATAGGACATGGACGGATGCTGGTCGTGCATCGATTTTCCGGCATCCTGCTCCAGATGCAGGCGTTCGATGCCGATCTCGACATCCTCGAACTGGCCCTGGCGGTCGGGCCCGATGGAAATGATGATCTTTCCCTCGCCGACGATCGGATCCTTGTACTGCGAGATCTGGTAGCCCTGCGGCAGGTCCGGATAGAAATAGTTCTTCCGGTCGAAGATCGAGCGATTGTTGATCTTGGCCTTGAGGCCGAGACCGGTGCGAACCGCCTGCTTGACGCACTCTTCGTTGATGACCGGCAGCATGCCCGGCATCGCGGCGTCGACGAGCGAGACATTGGCATTGGGCGCATTGCCGAACTCCGTCGACGCTCCCGAAAACAGCTTCGAATTGCTGAGCACCTGGGCATGGACCTCCATGCCGATGATGACTTCCCAGTCGCCGGTGGCGCCAGGGATGAAGCGTTTCGGATCGGGAGTGCGGACGTCGACAATGCTCATGTCATGCTCTTCTTTGAAGCCTGAATTTCGAGCTTTCTCGGTAGAGCAATTGGACCTCCGGTGCAAGGCTTGTGAGGTGCCTCGCACCCCGGCGGCACGCTCGCATCGATACAGCACACCCGACCTACGCAACCTTGACGTTCGTACGGCTATCTTCTAGAAAATCCTGCCGCTACCTATTCTGAATTGACATATCAGCCTGGACCAATCGATTGGTGGCCGTTCCATGACCGAACGAGCGCAGCGGCTCAATAGAAGGGTCCGGTTGATGGAGCGTCGCAGCTCGTTCGTTTTTCTTCTTGCTCTCGTCTTGATGCTGCTGGGGTCGGGTTTTACGGCCAGGGCGGACGAACAAGTGCGCAAGACGCCAGCCGAAAATTGGGTGGAAATCGTCGGTATTCCTAAACTCGATCCGGCACGCAGCGCCGAGATCAGGAATGGCATCGCTTTCCTCCTGACGGATACGCAGATTCGGCATAGAAACGGCGGGTACGCGATATTCGGGCGCCTGGTTTATAAAGTGACCGACCGGGCCGGTCTGGAAAGCGGAGCAAGGCTGGACATAGAATTCGATCCTTCGCGCGAGAGGCTGTCCTTCAACCGGCTGATGATCATCAGAGACGGAGTTGTCATCGACAAGCTCGGTGACGCTAAGTTCGAGATATTTCGCCGGGAGACGGATTCCGAAAGAGGTATTTTTGACGGCCGCCTCACGGCGCATGTCGATCTCAGCGATGTGCGCCTCGGCGATATCGTGGACTATTCCACCACCTATGACGTCACCCCGACGGTGGCGAAGGATCTGCTGTACACTCGCTTCCAGGCTGAATGGGGCGAGCCCGTCGCCCTCACAAGGGAACGGATCATCTGGCCGACAGAAAAGCCGCTCAACATACGCGCGGTCAGGACAGGGCTGAAGCCAAGAGTCACACAGTCCGGGGGCGAAACGACCTATCTATGGGAAACAGCCAATCCTGCGCCAGTGAAACCCCAGGACAATCTGCCGGTCGACTATCCTAATTTCGGCTTCGCTGAGATATCCTCAGAGTTCGACTGGCAGCCCGTCGTCGATGCCGTCCTTCCTTTCTATCAACCGACGGAGAGCTTTCCAGCCGATTTCGGGGCCAAGCTCGCTGAAATCGAAGCCCGCCATGGTGCACGCGAGGATCGCCTCATCGCCGCATTGCGACTAGTCCAGGACGAGATCCGCTATGTCAGCCTGTCGATGGGAGCGGGCTCATATGTGCCACGCCGTCCTGAAGCGGTACTGGCCAGCGGCTTCGGCGATTGCAAGGACAAAGCGCTGCTCCTCGTTTCAGCCTTGCGGCGGCTGGGTATCGAAGCCGAGGCGGCTCTCACTGACATCGATGAAGGCCGGGCGCTTGAACATGCCGTTCCTGGACTTCAGGCTTTCGACCATGTGATCGTCAAAGCGAAGATAGGCGGACGGGTCTGGTGGCTCGACGCGACCGACTACCTGCAGGGCGGACGCGCGGCGAACATTGTTCCGCCCGATTATGGCTTTGCATTGCCCCTGGTTGCTTCCGGAGCCGCGCTCGAGAAACTTCCGGTGAAGGAACTGTTGGAGCCGACCCAGTCGGTCGCGGAACGGTTTGCGTTCCCGAGGCGCGATGGCGAACCCTTGGTGCTCACCGTAAACACGATCTACCGCAACGCTGATGCCGATCGGATGCGCCGCAGGCTCGCACATGCATCGAAAGCCAAGCTCGCCGACGACTACATTCAATACTACAGCCGGCAGTATCCGGGCATCAAAAGCACGGCGATGCTCGAAACCGCAGATGACCGTGACCTCAATGTTCTGACGACAAAGGAGGCTTACGAACTTCCCTCCGAGGCTCTCCTCGCCAATGACCTCGCCAAGAATTTTCCGTTGCGGGCAGATATCGGCATCGGCGGCATGCCGGCACCAACCGCGGTTGGGCGTACCGGACCGATCGCGCTTGGATCTCCGGTCTACAAGAGCCACAAGGTCACCGTGACCAACCTCAAGTCCCGCTTCTCCCCGCCGGAAAGGCCGGACGTCGAGAACCCGCACTTCTCACTCAAACTGAGGGGGTCGCCCCTTCCGACTGGTCTCGAACTGGAATGGAGCTTTCGAACACTGGCAGAACGCGTGCCCGCTGAAGCGACTAGCGCCTATCTCCAAGCTGTCGCTAACAGCAACCGCAAGTCTGAGTGGTATTATGACTTCAGCTATGGAGATACGGTCGCCACAAGCAGCGACGACGCGCCGGAGCCTAATGTCGCCGTCCTTTGGATCATCGGCATTGCTGTGTTTTTCCTTTTCGGTGCAATCGTCGCGGCATTTGTCGTCGTTGCTCAGCGGGATATCGACTCCGCGGCGAGGGATGACCGCGCCGGGAGTCGAAGTACGACAATTGCCTGATCGGTAAGATGCACTGTCACGCGCAGCACATTATCTCGCCCTCATCATCGCCCTGCCGCTACAGATCCGGAAACGCCGAGACTCCTTGACGCCTAGGCCGCCATTTCTTAGAAGAATCAGCATCCGAATGGAGTCTTGATGTTCTTTCAGTCTGAGTCCCGGTAAGGGCCCTGCCCGCAGTCACCACGACTTGCGCGCACGGGCCGGAAACGTGAACCCCGCTCATCTCAGGATTTGCGGAACGTTTTCCTGCGTCCTCGAGAACGCCATTCCGGAACTCTCAAACCATGGACATTTCGCGCGCGGAACAGCGCATTCTCCA
This sequence comes from Sinorhizobium terangae, assembly GCF_029714365.1. Classification (NCBI taxonomy): domain Bacteria; kingdom Pseudomonadati; phylum Pseudomonadota; class Alphaproteobacteria; order Hyphomicrobiales; family Rhizobiaceae; genus Sinorhizobium; species Sinorhizobium terangae. The sequence continues at coordinate 1,004,095 of NZ_CP121659.1, read as the reverse complement.
TCATCTGGCCCAGGGCGGCCGCATCGAAATCATCCGCGAGGGCAAGGCAGTCGCCGAAATCCGCTGCTTCACACGTGACGGCTGGGTGTATCCCGGCGTGGACCTCGAGCTTTTCCGAAAGCTCAAACGCAAGAGGGCGATCAAGTCCTCCGGCGGCAAGCCCTATCGCATCACGGAGCGAGGCCTCTATCTCGTCAGATCGGAACTCAACAACCGCTGACGATCGAGATCCGCGCCTACCCGGAGGTCGCAGCCTCCGGGTCTTCCGTATATAGGCCATCGTGCGCCTTCAGATTCGGGCGATCTCCTCCCGTGGAGTCCTCTTTTCCGCGGCGGAAATCGGCCCGACGACGCGATCCCGTCCCGCCGCCTTGGCGCCATAGAGAGCGGCGTCGGCTTCAGACAGCAGATGCGCCAGTTCCATCTCCGGCGGCATCGAGGTTGCGATACCGATGCTGGCCGTAACGTCGAGCCTCTCGCCATGCTCAAGATCGACGGTCACGGAACGCACAGCATGCAAGACGCGTTCGGCCACCGCCCTTGCGTCCTGGGGGGACTGGCGCACTAGCACGATTGCGAACTCCTCCCCGCCAAGCCGGCCAAAGAGATCGCCCGCCCGCAGGTTGGCGCGGATGGTCCGCGCCACGACCTGCAAGACGCGGTCCCCGACGGCATGGCCATGGGTGTCGTTGATGCCCTTGAAATGATCGATGTCAATCATCATTGCGTAGGCAGGTTCGTTGCTTTTCTCCAGTTGCGCGATCACGCTGTTCGCCCGCGCCATGAAGGCCCCGCGCGCCAGACACTGCGTCAGAAAATCGTAGTCGACCGCATGCGAAAGACGGGCGATCAGACTGCGGCGCGCTGAGTCGACACTCGCCACCGTCAAAGGCCCGAGGGCCAGCAGAGTTATCCCGAGCCGCGTCGATGTCAGCGTCGCTTCTGCAACCCCGCTCACGCCGAGACGCAAGGCGTCGGAGGCGACCGCCATCTGCGTTAAAAGACTGACGGTCATCGTCAGTGTCGTGGTCGCGAAGAGACCATAGCTCAGCGCGCACCAAATCAATGCGGGAACCGGGAAGGCGATAGCGCCCGGACCGCCGACGATCAAAGCGGCACCGCAGGAAAGCACGAGGAGGATCAGAGGCAAGGGGTTCGCCAACAAGGCCCGGCCGCGCTTCGAAAGCGCCTTCCGTCTCGACCTGCGAACAAGCGACGGCATGGTCTGGAACACCGGCACCACAATTGTGTAGTTGACAAGGTCCGTCGTCAGCCAGGAAAGGTAAGCAGTCCAGGCGGGCTCACCGAAAAAATGAACGCTGGCAGAGGCCCCAACCACGGAAGCGCAAACACCAGCGGCCGTTGCCACAGCGAACATGTAGAGGACGGAGAGCGGTCGGCGCAGGCGTCGATCCTCCTCGCGAAGCTGCATGAAGAGGGTATAACCAAGGCCGACACCAATCAGGTTTGCGGCGTTCAACCCGATCGCCAGCCAAAGACCGGATCCAGTGACGAGATCAGCCATCACATAGCCAGTTGCCGCCGAGAGCCAGCCCGCCGGCGAGGCCAGCGACGGATTGCGCAGCATCAAGCCAAGCAAAACCGCGTTCGCGGGCCAGATAGAGGCCAGCATTCCCACCGGTCGGCTGAAAATACCGAGCAGCGAGGCGCTGAAAACGACCAGTCCAAGGCAGAAAATCGAAAACGGATGAAAGGTGAACTTAACAAACGTCAATCGTTCAATACTATTCTTAAATGCCGGCAACGACCGTCCTCCACGTCGCTACGTAATTTCATGGGCCCTAATATTTCAGGAGTAGTGAACGAGGTGTGAATAAAGGCGCCAGGAGCTATGCAATCTGGGAAAGGCAGCATCCGTGAAAGAGGGACTGTAGAACCGCTCCACATGGTTGCGCGGCCGACAGAGGAAGGCTGAAGCTGGCGGTCCCGAGTGCCGTGATCCAGTCTGCATCACAGCCAGGGCCTTTCGCGGCAGTTCTTGTGGTGGCGAAGAATCGGTCTTGCTGACGAATTCATAAAGGAACAAAGTTGACTTTTGATACCTGTTCATCGGGGAATTTCAGATAACCGGCGCTGGCTGGCAGCTTTCTACTTGGCGGAGAACACAAATTGCCCGCTTCGTTAACGGGATGCATAGATGGTGAATGAACTGCGATAGTTCTCGGGAGCTCACAAAATGGCAGGCACCAAGCGATCTTATGACGAGTCACTTTTGCGGAAGGCCTTCGATGTAGCGCGGCGTTCGCGCGAACGCGGGGATCACCCATTTGGTTCAATTCTCGCCGACCATGATGGCAATGTTTTACTGGAACAGTGCAATGGCTACAGTTCGGAAGGTGGCGACCGCACCGCCCACGCGGAGCGGCTTCTCGCCACGCGCGCCGGCAAAGCCTATGCTTTGGATTTCCTTGCCGGATGCACGATGTACACATCCGCGGAGCCATGCGCCATGTGCTCAGGCGCGATCTATTGGGCAGGCATAGGGCGCGTTGTGTTTGGCCTGTCCGAGAGAGAGATGAAACGACAGATAGGCGATAACCAGGAAAATCCGACGCTTGATCTCCCCTGCCACGTCGTGTTCGCCGCCGGTCAGCGCCCAACGGAAGTCGTCGGCCCCATGCTTGCGAAAGAGGCGGCGAAACTCCACGAAGAATACTGGTCTCGCCGTTAGCAGAAATGCACGGACTGTCCTGTAGCGCGCCTCAGGCGCGCTACAGCACTTTGAATTGCTGCATGTCCTTGTTCCTCAAGGAAACATGCAGGAGCCGACGTTACCACCACTTGGACGGTGTGAAGCGGCCAGCGGCCTGTTCGATGACATGCGCCGTCTTGAACAGCGTCTCCTCCTCGAACGGCTTGCCGATAAGCTGCAGACCGAGCGGAAGACCCTTGCGATCAAGCCCGCCCGGCACCGCGATGCCCGGCAGCCCAGCCATGTTGACCGTCACGGTGAAGATGTCGTTCAGATACATCTTCACCGGATCGGCTGCGAGATCCTCGTCCGCGATGCCGAAGGCCGAGGACGGCGTCGCCGGCGTCAGGATCGCGTCGACACCTGCGTCGAAAACGAGTTCGAAGTCGCGCTTGATCAGCGTCCGGACCTTCTGCGCGCGCAGGTAATAGGCGTCGTAGTAGCCGGCGGAGAGCACATAGGTGCCGATCATGATGCGGCGCTTGACCTCCTGGCCAAAGCCGGCGGCGCGCGTCTTCTCGTACATGTCGATGATGTCCTTGCCGTCGACGCGCAGGCCGTAGCGGACACCATCATAGCGCGCCAGGTTCGACGACGCCTCGGCGGGCGCGACGATGTAATAGGCCGGCAGCGCGTATTTCGTATGCGGCAGCGAGATGTCGACGATCTCGGCACCGGCATCCTTCAGCCAGGCAATGCCCTGCTGCCAGAGCGTCTCGATTTCCTCGGGCATGCCGTCGACGCGGTATTCCTTCGGGATACCGATCTTCATGCCCTTGATCGACTTGCCGATCGACGCCTCATAATCCGGCACCGGGAGATCGACGGATGTCGTATCCTTCGGATCGATGCTGGCCATCGACTTCAAGAGGATCGCCGCATCGCGCACGTCACGCGCGATCGGGCCCGCCTGGTCGAGCGAGGAGGCAAAGGCGACGACGCCCCAGCGCGAGCAGCGGCCATAGGTCGGCTTGATGCCGACGGTACCGGTGAAGGCGGCCGGCTGGCGAATGGAACCGCCCGTGTCGGTCGCCGTAGCACCGGCACAGAGGTGGGCCGCGACCGCCGCCGCCGAGCCGCCGGAGGAGCCGCCGGGCACGAGGTCCAGATTGGAATTCTTCGCGCGCCACGGGTTCTTGACCGGTCCGTAATAGGACGTCTCGTTGGAAGAGCCCATCGCAAACTCGTCCATGTTGAGCTTGCCGAGCATGACGGCACCGTCGTTCCAGAGGTTCTGGGTGACGGTCGATTCGTAGCGCGGCTCGAAGCCGTCGAGAATGTGGCTGCAGGCCTGCGTATGGACACCTTCGGTGCCGAAGAGATCCTTGATGCCGAGCGGAATGCCTTCCAAAGCACCAGCCTTGCCGGCGGCAATACGGGCATCGGAGGCCTTGGCCATCTCGCGCGCCTTTTCCGGGGTCACGGCGACATAGGCATTAATCGACTCATTCGCCGCCTCGATCGCGGCGATGTAGGCGTCCGTCAATTCGACCGCCGTGATTTCCTTGGCGGAAAGCTTCGCGCGGGCTTCGGCGATCGTGAGGCTTGTAAGTTCGGTCATGGTGCAATCGGGCTTTCGCAATCGGAAACGTCAGGGCGGGAGGCGGTTTCTTTACTCGACCACCTTCGGGACGAGGAAGAAGTTGCGGTCCGAATTCGGTGCATTGGCAACGATGTCGGCAGCCTTGTCGCCGTCGGCGACGGTGTCTGCGCGCTTCTTCATGTTCATCGGCGTGACCGAAGTCATCGGCTCGACGCCGTCGACATTGACCTCGGAAAGCTGCTCGACGAAGCCGAGAATGCCATTGAGCTCACCCATCATCCGTTCGGCTTCCTCTTCGCTGACGGCGATGCGGGCAAGGCGCGCGACGCGCTTTACGGTGGCAAGGTCTACGGACATGATCGTCTCCGGTATCTCAAAGTTTCCCCCGCTATAAAGACGAGTTGCACAACGTGCAACGGGCGAATGTCGCCGACGGGCGTGCCAGGCCGCAGTTGCTCATCAGAGAGTGACTATGCCACCGACTTCAGGTGTCGCGACCAGCGTCGAGGCGCCATCCATGCCGGCGACGAAGGTCTGCGCCGTCTGGTCGATGATCGGGAACGAGCCATAATGGCAGGGGATGGCCGTGTTGAACTTGAAATAGCGTTGGCAGGCAAGAGCGGCCACCGCGCCGCCCATGGTGAAGCGGTCGCCGATCGGCACGATGCCGATGTCGGGCTCATGCAACTCGTGGACCAGCGCCATGTCCGAGAAGATATCCGTGTCGCCCATATGATAGAGCGTCGGCTCGTCGTCGAAGTGAAGCACCAGGCCGCCGGCGCTTCCCAGCGAATGGGAAACGCCGTCTTCGGTGATCTGCGCCGAGGAATGAAGCGCGGTGACGAGAGTTACCGAGAAGGTGCCAAGCTGGATCGTGCCGCCGGTGTTGCCCGGATCCATATTCGAGACGCCCTGCCGTCCGAGCCACATGCAAAGGTCGAAATTACCCACCACCATGGCTCCGGTTTCCTTGGCGATCGCGACGGTGTCGCCGACATGGTCGCCATGGCCATGCGTGAGCAGGATGTGCGTCAGCCCCGCGGTCGCCGCCTTGCGCTCGCTTTCACGAAATGCCGGGTTCCCGGTGAAGAAGGGATCGATCAGGATTTTGGCCTTCGCCGTTTCGATGTGGAAGGCGGAATGGCCGAGCCATTTGATCTTCATGACGTTCTCCTTGGGTCACGGTAAGTTTGGCCGAAGCGACCGAACATGCGTGATCGTTTTTAAAGGGTTAGGCGGACCGCTCTGATGATTTATCTGTCGGACAAGCATATGGATCAAAGGACACAAGTGGAAAGATCGAATCGGGAAATCCCATGGCAATTCTTACAATCGAAGAACTGGCAGCATCCTTGCCGCCCAACCGGGCGATTGCGGGCCTCGATCTTGGCACCAAGACGATCGGGCTGTCGGTCTCCGATCTCGGTCGGCGCTTCGCGACGCCGCGCGACGTGATCCGGCGCGTCAAGTTCGGCGTCGATGCGGAAGCGCTCCTGGCCGTGGCAGCAAAGGAAAAGATTGCGGCCTTCGTCATCGGCCTGCCCGTCAATATGGACGGGACCGAGGGACCGCGCTGCCAGGCGACGCGCGCCTTCGTCAGGAACATGGGAGAGAAGACGGACATTCCCTTCGTGCTTTGGGACGAACGGCTCTCGACGGTCGCGGCGGAGCGGGTCCTGATCGAAATGGACGTATCCCGGAAGAAGCGGGCAGAGCGCATCGACTCCGCCGCCGCCTCCTTCATTCTTCAGGGAGCGCTCGACAGATTGGCATCGCTCGCGAACGCCTCCCGCGATTGAGCGGGCGGCGCGCCGAAACGGCGCCGGTACCAGGCGATGATTTGGCGACGTTTCCTAAAGGCGACAAGCGCAAATACGATGGCGCTATCGACGACAATCGCCCGCGCGACGAGCGGCGGGATGGTTTCGGGCGGTATTCCGAGCACGTGGCCATAGATCGCGAAAACCAGGTCATGCGCCTGACGCGTCAACATGAAGACGCCGAAGCTCATGTCGTAATAGGAAAGACCGTACCAGCCGGTCAGCAGCGTGACCGGGGCGGCCCAAAATATCAGGAGCCACTTCATGCGCTCCCCCTTTCCACGATCTGCCGGCAAAACAGCGGATAGAGCGCTCGCTCGGCCAGCACGAACACCAAAAGAGCGACCGCGAGCCGTCCAATGTCGAGCGGCACCCCCGCGAAAAACATCATCATGATGATCAACAAGCCAGTTCTCACCGAACCGCTCCGTTCCCGATTTTTTCTTGAATTTACCTGGTTAATCTCCACCCTTGGGGGCGCGCCCGCAACGTAAACCATTTGTTAAGGTTAATATTCACAGACGAGCGGTGGCTTGCGGTGCGAAGCCCAACGCAACACTGCGTCGCCCCCCGGGTGCAGAGGCGGCGGACATCAGCGCAGGCTTTCCACAACCGCAGAGCACCCGACGCGGGTCTGCCGGATTTCCCATATCGGGTAGCAATTCTGAGCAGATATGTTGAACACGATGCCTTTCAACGCTATCCAATCCGTTGTCGGCGATCATGATGGCGGTCCAGGAGTAACCGGACTTGGGGGCGACGTAGATTCGATCGGTTCCGCCACCGCCAATGAAGGTGTCCCAATTATTATTGACGCCGCCGACGGTTCCACTCTCGCTTCCAGCGAGCTGGAATGTATCGTTTCTCACAACGCCGTATCGGTCACCTATGAAAGTCTCCGCCGCGCTCGTTCCGCGCAGGCGTCCGAGATGCTTGAACCCACTGAATGGGCGGTTACGTCGCCGCCGGATAGAGCAGATCGAGCACGTAGGCGGAATCGAAGCGCGAATCGAGCATGCCGTAAGTCGACCGCCAGCCGGCTGCCAGGCGCGACTCCAGAAATGCGTCGGCGATGCGTCCCGCGCCGAGCCGGTAGAGTTCGGCGGCCGCTGCCGCGAGCGCAAGCTGCTCGACCAGCATGCGGGCCGCGCCTTCGTCGCGTTCGCAGAGCGACATGGCCGCGCGCAGAACGTCGATCGTCTTGCGACCGGAGGGGCCAAGATCGCGGCTGAAGATACCGAAGAGCTGTTCGAACAGCTCCTTGCGACGCCCGAGCACGCGCAGCACGTCGAGCGCCATGACGTTGCCGGATCCCTCCCAGATGGCGTTGACCGGCGCCTCGCGATAATGCCGGGCGAGCGCGCGCTCCTCGACATAGCCGTTGCCGCCGAGGCATTCCATCGCCTCGTAGATCAGGCCGGGAGCGATCTTGCAGCACCAGTATTTCGCGACGGGCGTCATGATGCGGGCATAGGCGGCATCCTCGGCACTGCCATGCGCCTTGTCGAAGGCATCGGCAAGACGGAACGACAGCGCGCTCGCCGCCGCGACGTCGAGCGCCATGTCGGCCAGAACCCGCGTCATCATCGGCTGGCTGATCAGTGTCTTGCCAAAAACCTTGCGGCCGCGGGTATGGTGAACGGCTTCGGCGAGCGATGCGCGCATCATGCCGGCGGAAGCCAGCGCGCAGTCGAGCCGCGTCAATGTCACCATGTCGAGGATCGTACGGATACCGGCGTCGGGCGTTCCGAGGATGAAGCCGAATGTGTCGGAAAACTCCACCTCGGACGAAGCATTGGAGCGATTGCCGAGCTTGTCCTTCAGACGCTGGAAGCGCAGTCCGTTGGCGGAACCGTCCTCGAGCAGTCGCGGCACCAGGAAGCAGCCGAGCCCGTCGCGCGTCTGCGCGAGCATCACGAAAGCATCGCTCATCGGCGCGGACATGAACCACTTGTGACCGTTCAGACGATAGATGCCCTCCCCGACGCGCTCCGCTGTCGAGGTGTTGGCCCGGACGTCGGTGCCACCCTGCTTCTCCGTCATGCCCATGCCGATGGTGACTGCGCTCTTCTGCATCCAGGGGCGGTTGGAGGAATCATATTTGCGCGACAGGATCTTCGGCGCCCATTCCTTCTGGACCGCCGGAGACGCGGTGATGGCGGCAACCGACGCACTCGTCATCGTCAACGGGCAGAGATGGCCGCATTCGAGCTGCGCCGTCAGGTAGAAGCGGATCGCTCTCGCCTTGTGCGAGCGGCCTCTTTCATCCGCCAGGTTTTCCCAGGCGGACGAATGCAGACCCGTCGTCATCGACCGGCGCATCAGCGCGTGCCAGGCCGGATGGAACTCGACGACATCGAGGCGCTCACCACGGGGGCCGTGGGTCTTCAGCTTCGGCACGCCCTCGTTGGCCATGCGCGCCAGTTCCTGCGCTTCCGGCGAGGTGACGTAACGACCGAGCACGTCGAATTCGTCACGCAACGTCTTCGGCATGCTCGACGTGATGTCGACGACGAGAGGATCGGAGCGATAGGCGTTGACACCGGACCAGGGTTTTGGCTGGTTCAGCTCGGCGAGTTTCTGTTCAGTCCGGTTCATCTGATTCATGGGCCGGTTCTAGCGCAAGTTTCGCAGGCGCGAAACAGGCGCGCCCTGGAGCCGACGCAAGTTTTCTGCGGAAGGGGTGGTGCGCCGCTTGCCCGGCCCCTGACCACGCTTTATAGAGCGAGCCAATCTACAGCGCCGCGCGTCTCATCGACGCGCAAAGGTCGCTGTAGCATATTGAATTGCTGCATGTCTTTTTCCTTAAATCGAGGTCGATTTAAGGAGACATGCGGTAGAGAGTGCAAGGGCGGCTCATGATCACTTTCCCGCATCGCCACCTGCTCGGCATCAAGGGCCTCACGGAACAGGACATCACGCTCCTGCTCGATCGCGCCGACGAAGCCGTCAAGATCTCCCGGCAGCGGGAGAAGAAAACCTCCTCGCTGCGCGGGCTGACGCAGATCAATCTTTTCTTCGAAGCCTCGACCCGGACGCAGTCCTCGTTCGAACTGGCGGGCAAGCGTCTCGGTGCCGATGTGATGAACATGTCCGTCGGCAATTCCTCGGTGAAGAAGGGCGAGACGCTGATCGATACGGCGATGACGCTAAATGCGATGCATCCCGACGTGCTGGTCGTGCGCCACTCCTCGGCGGGTGCTGCGGCGCTGCTTGCCCAGAAAGTTTCCTGCTCGGTCGTGAATGCCGGCGACGGTCAGCACGAGCACCCGACCCAGGCGCTCCTCGACGCGCTGACGATCCGCCGTGCCAAGGGCAAGCTCTCGCGGATCGTCGTCGCGATCTGCGGCGACGTCCTGCATTCGCGCGTCGCCCGATCCAACATTCTGCTGCTGAACGAGATGGGAGCGCGCGTACGCGTCGTCGCACCGGCGACACTGCTCCCCTCCGGGATCGCGCAGATGGGCGTCGAGGTCTACCACTCCATGGCGGAAGGACTGAAAGGCGCGGACGTCGTCATGATGCTGCGGCTGCAGCGCGAGCGCATGGCCGGCTCCTTCGTGCCCTCCGTGCGCGAATATTTCCACTATTACGGCCTCGACGCCGAGAAGCTGAAAGCGGCCAAGGACGATGCGCTGGTGATGCACCCGGGGCCGATGAACCGAGGCGTCGAGATCGCTTCCGAAATAGCCGACGGTCCGCAAAGCGTCATCGAACAGCAGGTCGAGATGGGCGTCGCCGTGCGTATGGCCGTGATGGAAACGCTTCTCCTCTCGCAGAACCAGGGGCCGCGCCTATGACCAGACCACTCGTTCTGAAAAACCTGCGCATCGTCGATCCGTCGCGGGCCCTCGACGAAACGGGCACGATCATCGTCGGCAGCGACGGCCGCATTCTTGCAGCCGGCAGCGACGCCCAGAACCAGGGTGCGCCGGACGGCGCTTTCGTTAAGGACTGCGCCGGTCTTACGGCAGTCCCGGGTCTCGTCGATGCGCGCGTCTTCGTCGGCGAACCCGGAAGCGAGCATCGCGAGACGATCGAGTCGGCCTCCCGTGCGGCGGCGACAGGCGGCGTTACCTCGTTCATCGCCATGCCGGACACAGATCCGGTTATCGACGAAATCGCCCTCGTCGAGTTCGTGCAGAAGACCGCGCGCGACAAGGCGCTCGTCAACATTCACCCGGCTGCAGCCCTCACCAAGGGCCTGCTCGGGGAAGAGATGACCGAAATCGGGCTGCTTCGCGACGCGGGCGCCGTCTGCTTCACCAACGGCCGGCAGCCGGTTCACGACACGCTGGTGCTGCGCCGCGCCATGACCTACGCGCGCGAATTCGGTGCTGTCGTCGCGCTTGAGGCTCGCGACAAATATCTCGGCGCCAACGGCGTCATGAACGAGGGCTTGCTCGCAAGCTGGCTCGGCCTTCCGGGCGTTCCGCGCGAAGCGGAGATCATTCCGCTCGAACGCGACCTTCGCATCGCCGGACTGACCAAGGCCGCCTACCACGCCGCCGAGATTTCTGTACCGGAGTCGGCAGACGTCGTGCGCGTCGCGCGAGAGCGCGGCACAAACGTCACCTGTGGCATCTCGATCAATCATCTGACGCTGAACGAAAACGACATCGGCGAGTATCGGACCTTCTTCAAATTGTCGCCTCCGCTCCGCTGCGAAGACGACCGCGTCGCGATGGCCGAGGCTCTTGCAAACGGGACGATCGACATCATCGTATCATCGCATGATCCGCAGGATGTCGACACCAAGCGCCTGCCCTTCTCCGACGCCGCCGATGGCGCGATTGGCCTTGAAACGCTGGCAGCGGCCGCGCTTCGCCTCTACCACAGCGGCCAGGTGCCGCTGATGCGGCTGATCGATGCGATGTCCACGCGCCCGGCGGCGATCTTCGGCCTCGAAGCTGGCACGCTGAAGCCGGGCGCGAAAGCCGACGTCACCGTTCTCGACCTCGATGAACCCTGGGTCCTCTATGAGAAAGCGCTGGTTTCACGCTCGAAGAACACGCCTTTTGAAAATGCCCGCTTTACCGGACGCGTCGTCCAAACTTATGTTGCGGGCAAGCTGGTGCATTCAGCGTAGACCGGAGCTGATAGGCGGGGGAGGAACCGGTGGAGTTATTATCCTGGCAGCTCGGGCTGCCCGCGACGTTTGCATGTCTCGTCTTCGGCTATCTTCTGGGGTCGATCCCCTTCGGCCTCATTCTTACGCGCATGGCAGGCCTCGGTGACGTCCGCCAGATAGGCTCGGGCAACATCGGCGCCACGAACGTACTTCGAACCGGCAACAAGAAGCTTGCCGCGGCGACCCTCCTCCTCGATGCGCTCAAGGGCACAGCCGCTGCCGCCATCGCCTCTCGGTGGGGCATCGAGGCTGGCCTTGCCGCGGGCCTCGCCGCTTTCCTCGGACATCTCTATCCGGTCTGGCTCTCGTTCAAGGGCGGCAAGGGTGTTGCAACCTATATCGGCGTGTTGCTGGGCCTTGCACCGGTAATGGTGCTCGTCTTCGGTGCAATCTGGCTCGCCATGGCCAAGATCACGCGTTACTCGTCGCTGAGCGCCCTCACAGCGACAGCCCTCGTGCCCGTTGCGCTTTATGCGACCGGGTATGGAAAAGTGGCACTGCTGTTCGCTATCATGACCGTCATCACCTGGACCAAGCATCGTGCCAACATCCAGCGACTGCTTAGCGGCACGGAAAGCCGGATCGGGGAAAAGGGATAATGTTGAACGTCAGCGCCCAACACACAGGAATCGCGCTGACGGAACGGCAGAAAATCGCTTGGCTGCGGCTGATTCGCAGCGACAATGTCGGCCCCGCTACCTTCCGGGACCTGATCAATCACTTCGGCACGGCAGAAGCGGCGCTTGAAGCGCTGCCCGACCTTTCCCGGCGCGGCGACTCGGATCGCACATTTCGCATTGCGACCATCGCGGATGCGGAACGAGAGCTCGAGGCGGCGCACAGGTTCGGCGCCGTCTTCGTCGGGATCGGCGAGCCGGATTATCCCCCGGCATTGAGAGAGATCGACGGCGCTCCGCCGCTCATTGCCGTGAAGGGCAATGTCCGGGCGGCGACGCGCCCTTCCCTCGGTATCGTCGGTTCACGCAATGCGTCAGTGAGCGGAGCGAAGTTCGCCGCCATGATCGCGCGCGATGCTGGAGCGGCAGGCTATGTCATCACCTCGGGGCTCGCCCGTGGAATCGATACTGCCGCCCATCGCGCAAGCCTCCGGACCGGCACGATCGCGGCACTTGCCGGCGGCCTCGACCAGCCCTATCCGCCTGAGAACATCGAGCTGCTGCAGGAGATCACATCCGGCGAAGGACTGGCGATCAGCGAAATGCCCTTCGGCTGGGAACCCCGCGCCCGCGATTTTCCGCGGCGAAACCGGCTCATCGCCGGCGTCAGTCTGGGAGTCGCTGTCGTCGAGGCGGCCAATCGGTCCGGTTCGCTGATCACCGCCCGTTATGCCGCCGACTTCGGCAGGCTGGTCTTCGCGGTTCCCGGATCACCGCTCGATCCGCGCTGCCATGGCACGAATGATCTCTTGAAACAGGGCGCGACCATTACGACATCCTCCGCCGACGTCCTGGAGGCGCTGGCGCCCCTCACGCGAGACGACCTCCTGACGCGTCTGGACGTAAAGGAGCCGACGATCGAGAACACGCGAGCAGCACCTGCGGCACCGGACGACAGCGAACGCAACCGCATCATCGAAGCGCTCGGGCCGACGCCGGTCGAAATCGACGATATCATCCGCCACACCGCGCTCTCGCCCTCGCAGGTTCACCTCGTGCTTCTTGAACTGGATCTCGCGGGCCAGCTCTGCCGGCATGGGGCGAGCCTGGTGTCTCTCGTCCCCAAGGAATGACGTGCCGCCACGGGCTGCTCCGCGCCATCGAAGCCCACGCAGACTCGCGGAAAGAACGACCCTCGGTTGAGAAAACTCGCAATTTGCCGTTTGGTTGCGGTCTGTGGCGATATTGCTATTTTCAATGAAACCCCTTGACCGCGCCCGAATCCCTGTCCATTTCGTGGCGTCAATATCCGGCGCGCCGCATTTGCGCACTGCCAAAAGAGATTGTCTCAGAGAATGACGATGAATGTTGTAGTGGTGGAATCGCCTTCCAAGGCCAAGACGATCAACAAGTACCTGGGTCCCGGCTACAAGGTGCTTGCTTCGTTCGGCCACGTGCGGGACTTGCCGGCCAAGGATGGGTCGGTGCGCCCGGACGAAGACTTCGAGATGTCCTGGGAGGTTGACGGCGCTTCAGCGAAACGTATGAAGGATATCGCCGACGCCGTGAAATCGTCGGACGGCCTGATTCTCGCAACCGACCCGGATCGCGAGGGCGAGGCAATCTCCTGGCATGTGCTAGACCTTCTCAAGAAGAAGAAGGTCATCGGCGACAAGCCGGTCAGGCGCGTTGTCTTCAACGCGATCACGAAAAAGGCCGTGCTCGATGCAATGGCCGAGCCGCGCGATATCGATATCTCGCTGGTCGACGCCTATCTCGCCAGACGGGCGCTTGACTATCTCGTCGGGTTCAACCTGTCCCCGGTCCTTTGGCGCAAGTTGCCGGGCGCGCGTTCGGCCGGCCGTGTGCAGTCCGTGGCGCTGCGCCTCGTCTGCGATCGCGAAGCGGAAATCGAACGTTTTGTCACCGAGGAATACTGGAATATCTCTGCGCTCCTGAAGACGCCGCGCGGCGACGAGTTCGAAGCGCGCCTCGTCTCGGCCGACGGCAAGCGGCTGCAGTCGAAAGCGATCGGCAATGGCGAAGAGGCCAATCGGCTGAAGACCCTGCTCGATGGCGCGAGCTATGTGGTCGAAAGCGTCGAGGCAAAGCCGGTCAAGCGCAATCCGGCACCGCCCTTCACCACCTCGACGCTGCAACAGGCTGCCTCTTCCAAGCTCGGGTTCTCCGCCTCGCGTACTATGCAGGTTGCCCAGAAGCTCTACGAGGGTGTCGATATCGGCGGCGAGACCGTTGGTCTCATCACCTATATGCGTACAGACGGCGTGCAGATGGCGCCCGAGGCGATCGACGCTGCGCGCCGGGCAATCACCAGCCAGTTCGGTGAACGCTACCGGCCGGAAAAGCCGCGCTTCTACTCCACCAAGGCGAAAAACGCCCAGGAAGCGCACGAGGCCATCCGACCGACGGATTTCAACCGTGTGCCCGACCAGGTGCGCCGCTTCCTCGACGGCGATATGCTCAAGCTTTACGATCTCATCTGGAAGCGCGGCATCGCGAGCCAGATGGCTTCGGCCGAAATCGAACGGACGACCGCCGAGATCATCGCCGACAACGCCGGCAAGAAGGCGGGCCTCAGGGCCACCGGCTCCGTGATCCGTTTCGACGGCTTCATCGCGGCCTATACCGACATGAAAGAAGACGGTGAGCAGGCCGACGACGGCGACGAGGACGGTCGGCTGCCGGAGATCAACGCGCGGGAGAACCTCGCCAAGCAGAAGATCAACGCCACCCAGCACTTCACCGAACCGCCGCCGCGCTATTCGGAAGCGACGCTGATCAAGAAGATGGAAGAACTCGGCATCGGCCGTCCTTCGACCTATGCCGCAACAGTCACGACGCTCCTCGACCGGGACTATGTGACCACCGACAAGCGCAAGCTGGTACCCCAGGCCAAGGGCCGCCTTGTAACGGCCTTCCTGGAGAGCTTCTTCACGCGCTATGTGGAGTATGACTTCACCGCGTCTCTGGAGGAGAAGCTCGATCAGATTTCCGCCGGCGACCTCAACTGGAAGGACGTCCTGCGCGAGTTCTGGAGGGATTTCTTCTCCCAGATCGAAGATACCAAGGAACTGCGCGTCACCAACGTCCTCGATGCCCTCAACGAGGAGCTGGCGCCGCTCGTTTTCCCGAAACGTGAGGACGGCAGCGATCCGCGCATTTGCCAGGTCTGCGGGACCGGAAAACTCTCGCTGAAGCTCGGGAAATACGGTGCGTTTGTCGGCTGCTCCAACTACCCGGAGTGCAACTACACGCGCCAGCTTTCCTCCGAAAGCAATGGCGATGCGGAAGCGTCGGTATCGAGCGAGCCGATGAGCCTCGGCAAGGATCCGCATACCGGCGAGGAAATCACGCTGCGCAGCGGGCGGTTTGGTCCCTATGTCCAGCGCGGCGAAGGTAAGGACGCAAAGCGCTCCAGCCTGCCGAAAGGCTGGACGCCGGCATCGATCGACCATGAAAAGGCGATTGCACTGCTGTCGCTGCCGCGCGACATCGGCGCGCATCCGGAAACCGGCAAGATGATCTCCACCGGTCTCGGGCGCTACGGACCCTTCGTGCTGCACAACGGCACCTACGCCAATCTGGATTCGATCGAGGATGTCTTTTCGATCGGGCTCAACCGCGCGGTTTCGGTGCTCGCGGACAAGCAGTCGAAGGGCGCCAACGGCTCCCGCGGACGTACTGCCGCGGCCGCGCTCAAGGAACTCGGAGAACACCCGGACGGCGGCCCGATCACGGTGCGCGACGGGCGGTTCGGTCCCTATGTAAACTGGGGCAAGGTCAATGCCACGTTGCCGAAGGGCAAGGATCCGCAAACCGTGACCGTCGAAGAAGCGCTGGCGCTCATTGCCGAACGAGCCGCCAAGGGCGGCACGACGAAGGGCAAGGCGACCAAAGCCAAGTCAACGACGACAAAGACCGCCAAGACTGCCTCGAACGGCGCGGTAAAGACTGCCAAGCCGAAGACCGCCGCCAAGGCGAAACCGAAAACGGCCGCGAAGGCCAAGAAGGACTGACGTTGACCAGAATCCCGCGCGACCCGACGGAACGGCCCGGAAAGGGCGCAAACAAGAAGAACGGCCGCGCGGCCAAGGCGGCACCTGCCGCCGAAAGGGAGACGATCATTCATGGCGCGGTTCCGCCGCGCGATGTGCTGATGCGCTTCATCGCAGAGAACCCGCAGGAGGCCTCCAAGCGGGAAATCGCCAAGGCCTTCGGCCTGAAGGGAGAGGCACGCGTCGAACTGAAGGCACTGCTGCGCTCGCTGGAAGAGGATGGACTGGTCGAGAAGAAACGCAAATCGCTCGTCCGCCCGGGCGGTCTGCCGCCCGTCACCGTTCTCGATATCACGATACGCGACATCGATGGCGAATTGATCGGCCGGCCGGCGGAATGGCTGGATGACGACGGCGTCGCGCCCGCCGTCCTTATCAAGCAATCCGCTGTCGGCAAGGCAAAGGGCAAGGCGCCCGTCGGCGGTCTCGGCGACCGGGTACTGGCGAAGATATTTCCCTCGAAGGACCGCGGCGGCCCCGCCTATACCGCGCGCATCATCAAGGTCCTCGACAAGCGCAAGGATGCCGTGCTCGGCGTCTTTCGCCCCACTCCCGGCGGCGGCGGGCGGCTGATGCCGATCGACAAGCGCGGCGAAGAAATCCTGGTCGATCCGGAATTCACCGGCAGCGCCAAGGACGGCGATCTTGTGGAGGTGCATCTTGCCCGCCTTGGGCGGTATGGCCTGCCGCGCGCCCAGGTGCAGAACGTCATCGGCTCCGTTGCGTCGGAGAAGGCGATCTCGATGATCGCCATTCATGCGCATGGAATTCCCTACGTCTTTTCCGAGCGGGTGCTGAACGAGGCACAGGCAGCACGTCCGGCGACGATGGAACACCGCGAAGACTGGCGCTCGCTGCCGCTCATCACCATCGATCCGACCGATGCCAAGGACCATGACGACGCCGTCTACGCGGAGCCGGACCCCTCGCCCGACAATCCAGGCGGCGTGATCGTCACCGTCGCGATTGCTGACGTCTCCTGGTATGTGCAGCCGAAGTCCGCTCTCGACCTCGAAGCGTTGAAGCGCGGAAACTCCGTCTATTTCCCCGACCGTGTCGTGCCGATGCTGCCCGAGCGCATTTCCAACGATCTCTGCTCCTTGAAGGAAGGTGTCGACCGTCCTGCGCTTGCTGTCCGGATGCGCTTTTCGAAAGAGGGTCGCAAGGCCGGACACACGTTCCACCGCATCATGATGCGCAGCGCCGCCAAGCTTTCCTACAACCAGGCCCAGGCCGCGATCGACGGGGCGCCGGACGACAAGACCGGCCCAATCCTGGAAACGATCCTCAAGCCGCTCTGGGAGGCGTACCGCATACTCACGCGCGGACGCGACCGGCGTCAGCCGCTCGAGCTCAACATGCCGGAGCGCAAGATCATCCTGAAGCCCGACGGCACCGTGGACCGCGTCTTCGTGCCGGAACGCCTCGACGCGCATAAGCTGATCGAGGAAATGATGATCCAGGCGAATGTCGCCGCGGCAGAGACGCTGGAACAGAAGCGGCAGGCGCTCATCTATCGCATTCACGATCAGCCGTCGCTTGCAAAACAGGAGACGCTTCGCGAATTCCTCGCGACGCTCGACATCTCGCTCGTCAAGGGCGGCAACATGCGTTCGAACCACTTCAACGGGGTTCTCTCCAAGGCAGAGGGCAAACCTTACGAGACGATGGTCAACGAAATGGTGCTGCGCTCGCAAAGCCAGGCGATCTACAGCCCTGAAAATATCGGGCATTTCGGCTTGAACCTGATGAAGTATGCCCACTTCACCTCCCCTATCCGACGCTATGCCGATCTGGTCGTCCATCGCGCCCTGGTCACCGCGCTCGGCCTCGGCGCGGGCGGGACGACGCCGCAGGAGGAAGGTGCGCTCGACGATATCGCCGCCGAGATTTCCACCTTCGAGCGGCGGGCGATGGCGGCCGAGCGCGATACGATCGACCGGTTGATCGCGCATCACCTGAACGGGCGCATCGGCGAGGAGTTCGACGGTCGCGTCTCAGGCGTCACCAAGGCGGGACTTTTTGTCACCCTGCCTGCCTATGGTGCCGACGGCTTTGTCCCTATATCTACGCTCGGACGCGACTATTACATCTATGACGAGGCCCATCAGGCACTGTCAGGCGAAAAATCCGGACTTGGCTATCGTCTCGGAGATCCGGTGCGCGTCAAACTGGAGGAGGCCGTGCCGCTCGCCGGTGCGCTCCGCTTCGAGATGCTGAGCGAAGGGCGAAAGATGCCGACCGCAACACGCTCCTTCCACAAGGCCGGCCGCCGCGATCGGTCCGGTGCGCGCAAGCGACCTGGAACGCGGCCGCCGCGAGGCAGGAGATAGCAACCGACAGGAATGCGGTGTCGGACATGAAGGATATCGATATGAAGACAGCGGCCATCGAAAAGCTCCAGCTTGGGGGAGCGGAGGACGGGGAGCGTGCCGTCACGCGCTCGATCAAGCGCGGTTTCCTCGGCCGGTGCCCTGCCTGTGGCGAAGCGCGCCTTTTCCGGGCCTTCATCAAGTCCGTCGATGCCTGTGCTGCGTGCGGCGAGCGCATGGATCACCATCGCGCCGACGACTTCCCGCCCTATATCGTCGTGACGATCGTCGGCCATGCCGTGCTCGCCGGCTACATGATGACCGACCTCGTGTTCCCGCTTTCGACCTGGCAGCATCTGGCGATTTGGGCGCCAGTCACGCTTGCGAGTTCCGTTGCGCTGCTGCAGCCGGTCAAGGGTGCCGTCATTGGACTGCAGTGGGCTCTCAGGATGCATGGTTTCGGCGGCAAGGAAGATACCCCGGAAGACATCCTTCCGCCGCGAGACGCCTCGGCATGACATTGGAGCGCCGTAGTGGCAGCGCAGCTTCGCCGCAATCCGGCCCCCCGAGAGGACGGCCCGTAAGGCCGCGGGACGCAGCTTCGATCATGGTCCTCGACCGGTCAGACGCGCGCGTTCGTGTGCTCATGGGAAAACGCCACAGCGCCCATGCCTTCATGCCCGACGTCTATGTCTTCCCCGGCGGCCGGCGCGATCCCTCCGACTATCGGCTGGCCTTTGCGGGCGATCTCGATCCGGCCGTTCTGCAATCGCTGAAGTCGGTCGAAGGGCGACCGCTGACCGAAGCCCGGGCGCGGGCGCTCGCTCTGGCCGCTGTGAGGGAGCTTTACGAGGAGGCCGGCGTCCGCGTCGGCAAGCCAATCGTCGAACCGAGTGCCGCACTTCCCTTCCTTCCCGATCTTGCAGACTTGCGCTATATGGCTCGGGCCATTACTCCTCCGGGACACTCGAGGCGGTTCGACACACGTTTCTTCGCGGTTTTCGCGGATGAGGCCGATATCGACGCCTCGCTGATTCTGGAAAGCCGGGAGCTTCAGGATTTGCAGTGGATCGATGTGAACGACCTTCCACCTCTCCGGATACCGGAGATCACCGCCACGATCCTTGCGGACCTGAGGAGCAGCCTCGAATCGGATCCCTCCCTTCCTCGTGAAAGGTCAGTGCCGTTTTACTTCATGCGCCGTGGGCGCTTTGTCCGCACGCTCCTCTAAGGGTTCTTATCGAATGTCAAAGCCGCCGTCCGGTACGCCTGCACCGGTTGACGAAATTCACTGGCTTTCGCTGATTGCGGCCGTTGCTGCAATCACGGCGGTCGGCATTGCCATCGGCCTGGGGTTGCCGCTGCTCAGCATCATCATGGAGAAGCGCGGAATCCCCTCGACACTGATCGGGTTCAACTCGGCGATGGCCGGCTTCGCTTCCATGGCGGCAGCACCGTTCACGACGAAATTCGCGCACCGTCACGGCGTCGCCCAGACAATGCTCCTGGCGATACTTTTTGCGGCTGTGAGCGCGCTCGGGTTTTACTACATCACGAATTTCTGGCTGTGGTTTCCCTTGCGCGTCGTCTTTCACGGCGCGATTACCGTGCTTTTCATCCTCTCCGAATTCTGGATCAACGCAACGGCACCTCCCAACAGGCGCGGTTTCGTGCTCGGTATCTACGGCACCGTCCTTTCGCTCGGTTTTGCCAGCGGTCCCCTGCTCTTCTCGATCCTTGGCAGCGAAGGTATATTGCCCTTCGCCGTTGGCGCCGGCGTGATCTTGCTTGCGTCGATACCGATCTTTCTGGCGCGCAATGAAAGCCCCGTCCTCGACGAGAAGCCCGAGCTCCATTTCATGCGCTATGTGTTCCTCGTTCCCACGGCAACCGCCGCAGTGTTCATTTTCGGCGCCGTCGAATCGGGCGGTCTCTCGCTGTTCCCGATTTTCGGCACGCGGGCCGGCTTTACCGAATCGCAAGCTGCGCTGCTGCTGACCGTCATGGGAGTCGGGAACTTCATCTTCCAGATTCCGCTGGGCATGCTGTCCGACCAGGTGAAAGATCGCCGTACACTTCTCTCAGCGATGACGCTGATCGGCCTCATTGGCGCCCTCTGTCTCCCGATGCTGGTCGAAAGCTGGGCTCTGATGGCGCTCGTGCTGTTGTTCTGGGGCGGTTGCGTTTCCGGCCTCTACACGGTCGGCCTCAGCCATCTGGGTTCCCGCCTCCAGGGCGCCGATCTTGCAGCGGCCAATGCCGCCTTTGTTTTCTCCTACGCCGTCGGCACTGTTGCCGGCCCGCAGGTGATCGGCGCCGCAATGGACGTTACCGGCAACGACGGTTTTGCCTGGGCGATCGCGGCTTTCTTCGGGCTTTATGTTGCGCTTTCAGTGGTCCGGATCGTTTTGAAGCCAAAACGGCCTTGACTTTTCGGTCGCGATTTGTAGTTTCGCGCCAACCTTGCCCGTGGCCCGCAACCGGTTGTCCACGGCTTTCATTTTTATAAAGGCAGGACGACCATGGCGAAAGCTACCACCATCAAGATCAAGCTGCTGTCGACAGCCGACACGGGTTTCTTCTACGTCACGACCAAGAACAGCCGTACGATGACGGAAAAGATGACGAAGACCAAATACGACCCGATCGCAAAGAAGCACGTCGAGTTCAAGGAAACGAAGATCAAGTAAGATCAGCGTTCCATTCAGTCTTCAGGCGCCGGTCCGCAAGGACCGGCGCTTTTCTTTTGTCTGGTCGCCTTCGACGAGCATCTCAACTGCGCGCAGCTCGCGTCGCCGAATGGAACTATCTAGCTGAACTGGAACGAAAAACGCCGCCTCTTGCGAAGCGGCGTTTTGAAAGGGGGTCGACTGGCTTCCGACTGCGGCACGAGGAATCCGCGAGCGTCGAGAACCAGCCGACCGACCCCACGACCCAGGAGATGCGGCGGACCTGAGCATCATGGGGTAACCGATTGGTGATGGAAGTCACGCTCCATACGTATCAGCATTGCCTGAAAATAAAAAAAAATCAACGAATTCTTAATCGCCGGAGCAAGGTTGCTCGGCGTTTGGTTAATTCTGTCTCATATTCGGACAATGCCGAATCTGCCGCTTATGGAAATGCTTTGCCCCAGCACCCGCGACGCAGCGGAGAATACAACTTTAAAGAAACTTAACAAGAGCCTGAAAGGAGCATTCTAATCGCGGTCGATTGACCGCATTACTTGCCGCCCTCAAGGTTAGGCGGCCGCCGCGACAACCCTGTTGCGCCCGTTGTTTTTGGCTTGATAGAGCGCCATGTCGGCGCGCTTCAACAACGCTTCCGGCGTATCGCCGTCCGCCCTTAGGCTGGAGATGCCGAGCGAGGCCGTGACGGGATGAACCGCATCAGCCTGGGGAATAGCGAAGGCTCGGCTCTCAACCATCAGACGAAGGCGTTCGGCGACGATTGCAGCCATTTCCGGGGTAGTGTCGGGCATGACGATCACGAATTCCTCGCCACCAAACCGGCACGCGAGATCCGCACCCCGGACCGTCGCGCGCACGCGGTTGGCAAATTCGCGCAACACTTCGTCGCCCGCATCATGGCCGTAGGTATCGTTGATGTGCTTGAAGCGGTCGATATCGGTAATGCAGATGGAGAGCGGTCGTCCGCGGGCAGCGGCGCGGTCCATCAGCAGCTTCAGATGATTGTCCAGGTAACGCCGATTGTGCAGGCCCGTGAGATCATCGGTGATCGCCAGTTCGATAGTCTGCTGGACGCTCGCCCGCAGCCGGTCATTGCAGTGCTTGCGGCGGATTTGCGTCAGCGTGCGAGCCACCAGCTCATTGGGATCGACGGGGCGCATGACATAGTCCGTCACGCCAAGTTCGAGCGCCCGAACGACCATCTCGTCGCGTCCCTGCTCCGTGACCAGCAGGATCGGTATGAAGCGCGTGCGCTCCAGCGAACGCAGTTGCGAGCACAAACGCAGCGGATCGTAGTCGTCAAAGTTCGCGTTGACGATGACCAGGTCGAAGTTGCTTTCGGCCGCCTCGAACAAGGCAGCCTGAGGATCCGATATGATCGACACGTCGGCGATCGGTTTCAGGGCGCGCAGGAGCCGCTCCTGGGATGAGGCGCGCGCGTCGACCAGCAGAATGTTACCCGGCTCATCCGGGCGATCCGGGCGGGCAAGGTCCTGCAGACCGATCGTGTGCGCCGTTTGCGCGCGAAGGCGCAATTCGTCGCTGACGTTCTTCAACCGCACCAGGCTCTTGACGCGCGACATCAGTTGCAGGTCGTTGACCGGTTTGGTGAGGAAATCGTCGGCACCGGCCTTCAGTCCACGTACCCGATCGGACGGTTGATCGAGCGCCGTCACCATCACCACTGGAATATGCGCGGTCCGGCTGTTCGCCTTCAGCCTCTCGCAGACCTCGAAACCATCCATGCCTGGCATCATGATATCGAGCAGCACCAGGTCCACGGGCGTCTTTTCGCAGATCGCCAACGCAGATTGCCCGTCCCCGGCCGTCAAGACGTCGAAATATTCAGCCAGCAGCCGCGCCTCGAGGAGCTTCACGTTGGCTGGTACGTCATCGACGACGAGGATACGTGCTGTCATCTCAAGTTTCCCGACGCTCAGGCATCGCCCAGATAGGTCTTGATTGTTTCGATGAATTTCGGAACCGAAATCGGTTTGGAGACATAGGCTTCGCAACCGCCCTGGCGAATGCGCTCCTCATCGCCCTTCATGGCGAATGCGGTTACGGCAATGACCGGAATGACATGCAGCTCATCGTCTTCCTTGAGCCACTTGGTGACCTCCAGGCCGGAAACCTCGGGCAACTGGATATCCATCAGGATCAGGTCGGGCCGGTGTTTGCGCGCAAGCTCGAGCGCCTCCATGCCGTTGCGCGTCTGGATCGTCTGATAGCCAGAAGCCTCAATCAGGTCGCGGAAGAGCTTCATATTCAGCTCGTTGTCCTCAACAATCATCACCTGTTTGGGCATGTCGATACCTTACTGTCCGCAGCCGCCTTGCAAGTCCACGAGGTCTCGATGTGATCGATTCCAATAAGCGAGAGCGGGATGCGAGCGGAAAACCGCAAACACTTTTCCTCATCTCGCTCTGGACATATAAGTTGCACAATCAACGACTCGGCCCATTTCCTCAGTCGCGAGGCTAGCGCTATTTGGTTGAAAAATAGGTAATTCCGGGCGAAAGATGACGAGAGGTTCGACACCATGAAGAGCGCTGACGAAACGGCAATCGCCATCCTCGCCTGGCTCGCCGACGAACCGGAACTTCTGTCCCGCTTCCTCGGCCTGACCGGCACCGACCCCGGTTCACTGCGCACGGCAATCGGCGAGCCGGGTTTCATGGGCGGCTTGGTCGCCTTCCTGATGGACCACGAGCCGACGCTGATGGCCTTTTGCGAGGCGACGCAAACGCGACCGGAAGAAGTGGTCCGCGCGCACCACCTTCTCTCCGGTGCATCGGATTTCGAGGATAGTTGAGCATGGCCGCCGGCCGACCCGACGACGTCATTCGTCTGGGGCACAGACCCCTGATCGTCAGCGACGTCGATGAAGTTGTCCTGGAATTCCTGACGCCGTTCAAGCTCTTCCTCGAAAGCCGTCAGCATAGGCTGTTGCCCCGCTCCTTCCGCCTGAGCGGCAACATCGTCGATCTGCAAGACGGCGAAGCAGCGAGCGAGGCAACTGTGAAGGCGCTGCTCGACGCCTTCTACGATACGCAGCAACGATGGCAGACACCGGCCGCGCTGGTGGTCAACACGCTTGCGGAACTCTCCGCCGAGGCGGACATCGTGTTTCTGACCGCGATGCCACCGCGGCATGCGGCCAAGCGACGTGCGCTGCTCGACGCCCTCGGCCTCCCCTATCCGCTGCTCGCCTCCGAGGAACCCAAGGGGCCGCTTGTCGAGCAACTGCACGGAGGCCGGGAACTCCCCGTCGTCTTCATCGACGACATCCTGCGCAATCTCCATTCGGTAAGGGATTACGCACCTTCGTGCCTTCTCATAAACCTGATGGCCAACACCGAATTTCGCGCTCTTGCCCCGGTACCCGACGCCGGCATCCATGCGGCTGCGGATTGGACAGAGGCCGTGCCACTGATCCGTGCGCACTTCGGACGTTGGGCGCCACGGAGGTGAGTCGCATTTCAAGCGGCTCTTTCGGCGCGCGGTCACTGCGTCGGAGACGACGCCCGATTCCAATACCCGCCGAATTCCAGCAGTTATGCTCATCGGCTCAAATCCAGTCGCATCAGCGGTCTGCCGTCCTTGCGCCGTGCAACCGTCTCGAAACCGGCAAGGTCGAAGATTGCCGTGGAGCCGATGCACAGCGTTGGCGATTTCGACTGCTTGGCGTGGTCGATCGGGCATGCGTCGAGAAAACGGGCGCGCCCGGCCCGTGCATGGTCGATCGCCGCAGCAAGCAGGCGATGGCTCAATCCGTTTCCACGCAGGCGCGGCAGAAGGAACAGACAACTCAGCGCCCAAACTGTTCGGTCCTCGGCCTCGAAATCATGAAGCGGTCGCGAGACCATGCGCGGCGAATTGAATTGGGGGACGTCATGACGCGGGCCGACCTGCACCCAGGCCACCGGCGCGCCCTCGCAATATCCAAGTATGCCGGGTGGCGGTCCGGCTGCGATCCGATCTTTGATGAAGCCCTTGCGCTCATCGGACGACATACGCGTGCGGATGGCGTTTGGCAGCCGCAGGGCAACGCACCAGCAGCCGCAAAAGGCGCCTTGCCGGCCGAAGAGTTGTTCGAAGTCGTGCCAACGCTCCGCCGTGACCGGCTCGAATTCAAGGACGATATCCAAAACGGCCTCCGATCTCCGCCTTGAGACTCAGTAGCGTAGAGCGTAAAGTCGCCGCGTTCAACATTTGTTCCGGATATGCCCGACAGCGCCGCATCGATTCCTGGCTTCTGCCGAGACTGCCTCAGGGCGCAGGCCACCGAACCACGACGGTGTCTGTCTTGCGGCAGCCCGCGGCTTCTTCGCCACTCCGAACTCTACAAGCTGACGCTCGCGCATATCGACTGCGATGCCTTCTACGCGTCGATCGAGAAGCGCGACGATCCGGAGCTTGCTGACAAGCCGGTGATCATTGGCGGCGGCAAACGCGGCGTCGTTTCGACCGCCTGCTACATCGCCCGCATTCACGGTGTTCGCTCCGCCATGCCGATGTTCAAGGCGCTGGAAGCCTGTCCGCAGGCGGTTGTGATCAAGCCGGACATGGAGAAATATTCGCGCGTCGGACGCGAAGTACGGTCGCTGATGCTGGAGCTGACACCGCTTGTACAGCCGCTGTCGATCGACGAAGCCTTCCTCGATCTCAGTGGCACCGAACGTCTCCATCACGATCCCCCGGCCCGGACACTTGCCCGGTTCGCGAAGCGCGTGGAGCAGGAAATCGGCATCACCGTCTCCGTCGGCCTGTCCTACTGCAAGTTCCTCGCCAAGGTTGCGTCCGACCTGCAGAAGCCACGTGGCTTCTCTGTCATCGGTCAGGCCGAGGCGGTGGACTTCCTCAAGGAGCGTCCGGTCACACTGATCTGGGGTGTCGGCAAGGCCTTTGCCGCGACGCTCGAAAGGGACGGCATCCGCACCATCGGCCAATTGCGGATGATGGAGGAAGCTGACCTGATGCGCCGCTACGGCACGATGGGCCAAAGGCTCTACCGCCTCTCGCGCGGCCGGGACGAGCGGATCGTGGAAACGGACGGAGAGGCCAAGAGCGTGTCGTCGGAAACCACGTTCAACGACGATCTGTCGCGCCCGGAGGAACTGGTCCCGCACCTCAGGCGGCTCAGCGAACAGGTGGCGCTGCGCCTACGCAAGGCGGAGCTCGCCGGACAAACCGTCGTCCTCAAGCTCAAGACCGCCGACTTCAAACTTCGCACACGCAACAGGCGGCTCGACAGCCCGACACGTCTGGCGGATCGTATCTTCCGCACCGGCCTCCAGCTTCTGGAAAAGGAAGTCGACGGTACGCGATACAGGCTGATCGGCATCGGCGTCAGCGACCTGTCCGATCCTAGCCTTGCCGATCCACCGGACCTGGTGGATCCGGCAGCGACTCGGCGCGCGGCTGCCGAGGATGCCATCAACAAGCTGCGCGAGAAGTTCGGCAAGACAACCGTCGAGACCGGCTATACCTTCGGCCCCCGGCGTCGCGATCAGTAGCCCGGTCGCGTAAAGAGATACAGCACTTCAAGATGCTATAGCGACCTTATGCGCCCGAAAGAGGCGCGGCGCCGTAGGCCTGCTCGCACGGATCGAATTCCTTAAATATTGGCGGATACGCTCATTCGACGGTTCTTGCGTTGGAATGAGAGTATGGTTTTGCGTTTCACTCTCGGAGGCGGGTTCGCCCTCCTGCTGGTCTCTGCGTCGTCCGCGTTTGCCGCCAGCGATCAACCGCTGCAGGTGATCGTCTCGACGAAGCAGCAATCGATCGTCGTCTATGACGGCAATGCCGTCATAGCCACCTCGAAGGTATCGACCGGGAAAGGCGGCCATTCGACGCCGACGGGCATCTTCTCGATCCTCGAAAAGCGCCGCCACCACAAGTCCAACATCTATTCGAACGCGCCGATGCCGTTCATGCAGCGGCTGACCTGGTCCGGAATTGCCCTCCACGGCTCGGACCACGTACCAAAATATCCGGCCTCGCACGGTTGCGTGCGGTTGCCCAGCAAATTTGCGGCAAAACTGTTCAAGATGACCAGGCACGGAATGCACGTGCTGATTTCTGATCGACAGGTGATTCCGACCGAGGTTTCGAGCGCCACGCTTTTCCAGCCGAACCAAGCGCTTGAAGAAAAGCCGGCTCCGCTTTCGGATGTTCCGCTGCGTCCCGCACTCAGCCAGAAGGAGAACGATCCCCTCGAAGTGGCCATGATCAAGACGGCCTCAGTGCCGGCCGCTTCCAGCCAACCGCAGGCACCGATCCGCATCTTGATCACGCGGCGCAGCACCCGCGACACCATCCGCGAGCTGCAGGTGCTGCTAAGCAGCCTCGGCTTCGATGCCGGCATTCCGGATGGCTGGACCGGTCCCGCCACGTATGATGCCGCGCGTGCCTTCCAGTCTGCCGAAGGCCTTCCACCTGACGGCAAGATAACCCCGGAACTGATCGACAAAGTGTTCCGCAAGGCCGGCCGCGAAAAGCCGTCAAACGGCATACTGCTCGTGCGTCAACGGTTCCAGCCGCTCTTCTCGGCCGACGTTGATATCGAGCAGCCCGAAGCTGCGCTGGGAACGCATTTCCTGCAGTTCCAGGATCACGATGCGGCAAGCGGCGCCGGCAAGTGGTTTGGCGTTTCCCTGGAAAATCACTTGCCTGTGTCGATGAAAAAACGCCTCGGCATTTCCCTCGACGCCGATCCTTCGGCATCCGATGCCCTTCAAGCAACGCTGGAGCGGATCACCGTCGCCGCTGACGTGCGGGCGCGGATCGCAGGCCTCCTCGTCAACGGATCATCGCTGTCAATCTCCGATGCGGAGAGCGGACAGGAGACCGGTGAGGGAACGGATTTTATCACCTTCACGCGCACTTCCGCGCGCTGACAGACCCGGAGCAAATCCGTACGGAAAGCCGTTACACTTATTTTCCCTAGACGAGCTCGACATCGACGACACCGGGGGCCGAGCGAAGCGCCGCGGCGATCTCCGGCGAAATCCGGTATTTCTCGTTGAGCTCGACCTCGATCTCCCGCTGGCCGTTTTCCTTGATGACCACGAATGAGACGAGACCATCGCCCTTCGTGTTGAGATGGGAGGCGATGGAGCGCAGCGGACCGGCGTCCCGAACAAACACCCTCAGCGCCTTCTGCATCTGCAGCGACTCCTCTTCGAGAGACCGCAGAGTCTGAATGCGAAGGCCGATTCCTTCCGGACGCTCCTCGGCGGCGACCGTCATGACCAGCGATTTGCCCGGCTCGAGAAGATCGCGATACTGGTTCAGCATTTCCGAGAAGAGAACGGCCTCGAACTGGCCCGATGCGTCCGAAAAGGCGACGATCCCCATCTTGTTGCCGGTGCGCGTCTTGCGCTCCTGCTTGGACGTCACCGTTCCGGCCAGGCGGCCGGCGGTCGCCCCCTGCTTCACGGCTGCAGCGAAATCGGCGAAAGTCTGCACGCGCATCTTCGCCAGCAGCTTGTTGTAGGTATCGAGCGGATGGGCGGAAAGATAGAAGCCGAGCACCTGGAACTCCCGGTGCAGCTTCTCGGAGGCGAGCCAAGGCGTGTAGGCCGGCAGCGCGATTCTCTCCGGACCGGTTGCGGCACCGGCGCCGAACATATCGCTCTGGCCGCTCACCTTGTTTTCCTGCGCGCGCTGGGCAAAGCCCAGGACCCGATCAAGACCGCCAATGAGTTCGGCCCGGTCGTAGCCGAAGCAATCGAATGCGCCTGCGGCGATCAGGCTTTCGAAAACGCGCCTGTTCAGGAGCTTCGGATCGATCCGGAGGCAGAAGTCCTCGAGGCTCGCGAAGGGGCGATCGCCGCGGACAGCCACGATGTGCTCGACGGCCGACTCGCCGACGCCCTTGATCGCGGCTAGCGAATAATAGATGCGGTTGTCGCCGGTCTCGAAATGGCGGAAGGAGGTCTGCACCGACGGCGCGATCACTTCGATACCGAGGCGCATGGCGTCCTGACGGAAATCGTTGATCTTTTCCGTATTGGACATATCGAGCGTCATCGACGCGGCGAGGAACTCAACCGGATAATGCGCCTTCATATAGGCGGTCTGGTAGGAGACGATTGCGTAGGCGGCCGCATGCGACTTGTTGAAGCCGTAGTTGGCGAACTTCGCAAGCAGGTCGAAGATCAGGTCGGCCTGCGGTTTCGATACCTCGTTCTTGACGGCGCCTTCGACGAAGCGGGCGCGTTGCTTGTCCATCTCCTCCTTGATCTTCTTGCCCATGGCGCGGCGCAACAGATCGGCCTCGCCGAGCGAGTAGCCAGAGAGCACCTGGGCGATCTGCATCACCTGCTCCTGATAGACGATAACGCCCTGCGTCTCCTTCAGCAGGTAGTCGATCTTCGGATGGATCGACTCGATCTCTTCCTCGCCGTGCTTGCGGGCGTTGTAGACCGGAATGTTCTCCATCGGGCCCGGACGGTAGAGCGCAACGAGGGCGATGATGTCCTCGATGCAGTCCGGCCGCATGCCGATCAGCGCCTTGCGCATGCCGGCGCTTTCCACCTGGAACACGCCGACCGTCTCGCCGCGGGAAAGCATCTCGTAGGTCTTCACGTCGTCAAGCGGAATGCTCGCAAGATCGATATGAATGCCGCGCTTGGCGACGAAATCGACCGCGGTCTTCAGCACCGTCAGCGTTTTCAAGCCGAGGAAGTCGAATTTGACGAGGCCGGCCTGCTCCACCCATTTCATGTTGAACTGGGTGACCGGCATGTCCGAACGCGGATCCCGGTACATCGGCACCAGCTTCGAAAGCGGCCGATCACCGATGACGATGCCGGCGGCGTGCGTCGAAGCATGGCGGTAGAGGCCCTCGATCTTCTGGGCGATATCGAGGAGGCGCGCCACGACCGGCTCCTTTTCCGCCTCCTCCTGAAGCCGCGGCTCCTCCTCGATCGCTTTCGAAAGCGGCGTCGGATTGGCGGGGTTATTCGGCACCAGCTTGCAGATCTTGTCGACTTGGCCATAGGGCATTTCGAGCACGCGGCCAACATCGCGCAACGCCGCACGCGCCTGAAGTGATCCGAAGGTGATGATCTGCGCCACCTGCTCGCGGCCGTATTTGCCCTGAACGTAGCGGATCACCTCTTCACGCCGGTCCTGGCAGAAGTCGATATCGAAGTCGGGCATCGACACGCGTTCGGGATTGAGGAAGCGCTCGAACAGCAGCGAGAACCGCATCGGATCGACGTCGGTGATCGTCAGCGCATAGGCAACGAGCGATCCCGCACCCGAGCCGCGGCCCGGGCCGACGGGAATGTCGTGCTGCTTGGCCCACTTGATGAAATCCGAAACGATCAGGAAGTAGCCCGGGAACTTCATGCGTTCGATGACGCCGAGTTCGAAGGCCAGCCGCTCGCGATAATCCTCTTCCTTGTAGCCGGGTGCCATGCCGAGCTTCGCCAGGCGACGCTCCAGCCCCTCCTCCGCCTGCCGACGAAGCTCCGCAGCCTCCGCACGCTCGGCTTCCTCCGGGTCATCCGAAGCGCCGGTGAAGCGCGGCAGGATCGGCCCCCGCGTCTTCAGCATGAAAGAGCAGCGCCGGGCGATTTCGATCGTGTTCTCCAATGCCTCCGGCAGATCGGCGAAGAGCGCCGCCATTTCCTTGCGGCTTTTCAGATAGTGGTCCGGCGTCAGCCGGAAACGGCTGTCATCCGAAACCATCGCGTTGTGCGCGACTGCCATCAAAGCGTCGTGCGCATCATAGTCGGCCGGCGCGGGAAAGAACGCCTCGTTGGTCGCCACCAGGGGCACATCAAAGCGATAGGCGAGATCGACCATGCGGCTCTCGTGCCGCCGGTCATAATTGCCATGCCGCTGCAGTTCCAGGTAGAGCCGGTCGCCGAAGAGCTCGATCAACGCTTTCAGCCGATTTTCGGCCAGAACCGGCGAACCCGCCTTCAATGCCATGTCGATCGGTCCGCTCGCCGCCCCCGTCAGCGCGATCAGTCCATCGGTCCCGCCTTCGGTCAGCCATGACCGGGTTATTCGCGCCGCCTGGCTGCCCTCGCCGTCGAGATAGGCGCGGCTGACGAGGTCGACGAGCCGGACATAGCCAGCGTCCGTTGCGGCGATCAGCACGAGCGACGGCAGCTTTGCAAGCTGATGATGATGGCCGCGCCGCTCCACTTCGGCCTCGTCCTCCATGTCGATCGACAATTGGCAGCCAATGATCGGCTGCAAGCCGTCATCCGCCGCCTTTTGGGAGAATTCGAGCGCAGCAAACAGATTGTTGGTGTCGGCAATGCCAATGGCTGGCTGTTCATCGGCCACAGCCTTGCCGATGATCTTCTTCAGCGGCAGCGCGCCCTCGAGCAGCGAGAAGGCCGAATGCACACGCAAGTGTACAAACTGCGGATCCTTCACAGTGGCGCCCTGCCCAAGGCTTTCGTCATTCGCCATCGTTGCACTCCGATTCCCGTTCGGAGCAGAGGATATCCCGTTTCCGGTCCTTGATGTCCAGCACAACGGCCGGAGCCACGGTCTTTTTTCAACATTGCATCCGAGGCAGCGCAGGTCCGACGCGGCCACGCCATGCGAAGCCGCACCAGCGCAGAAGGATCAGAATCCGAGCGCAATCACTGAAATGCTGGCGATGAACAGGCTCATGGAGGCGAAGGCGGCGAGATCACGAACGAAATCAGTCATAATATGGCTCCTTTCCGCTATTGTTTTTCTTTTGTTCTTTTTTTGTTCCGAAGTCAAGCAAGCCTGAATAAAAGATCCCGTAATTCAAAGTTCATGGTTAACGCGTGTGGCTGGGCACCAGATTGCAACTCCCAAGATCCAAACCAAACCGCAGGCAGTTCGGAGGCCGGCACCGTTTGTTCCCTTTTTGTTCTTTACAAGCTGGCGATGTTACGGCATCCTCGCTGGCGAAAATGGGAGGACGCTCATGTTCAGCATCGAGGAACTCACCGACTTCATCGTCGAGGCGAAATCGAGAACCTATGTCGGCGGCGGAGCGGCGCTCCCTGCCTGCAGACCCGGCTCACGCGATATCGGTCACCAGCGCGGTGCGTGGAGCTATCTCGACAGCTATTTCGGCGGAACGGATTTTGCCGGCCAGGAAACCGTCTGGCACGGAGGCAATCCGCGCTGGGCGATGAATTATTTCGGTCGAATCATCCGTCCGGACCTAATCGACGCGGAACGAGCCGGCGCCGTCATCAAAACTGCACTACAGACCATGTACCGCGACAGGCGCCATTTCCTCGGCGGCACGCGATATCAGCACGCCTACGGTTGTTACGTCGACAGCAGCCGCGGGGCGACCGATCATTTTTCCGGACGCGAGGTCATCTTTGTCGATGGCGAAGAGGCCTATGAGCTCGATTATCGCGGCGGGCTCATCGTTCCTTGACCAGCTCGCGATGATCCTGGGCCGAAGCGACCCGATCATAAACCTGGTCACTCCAATGAGTCGGAGCGGGACGCGCGCGGAAAGCCGCACACTTCCTCCTGCTCTACCCGCGCACTACTTCAGTTCGACGACCTTCCCGTCCTCGATCGTCACACGGCGATCCATCAGGGAGGCGAGTTCATGATTGTGCGTCGCAATCAATGCGGCAAGGCCCGACTGGCGTGCCAGTGCCTCCATCGCCTCGAACACATAGCCGGCGGTCTCGGGATCGAGATTGCCGGTCGGCTCATCGGCCAGCAGAACGAGCGGCGCATTGGCCACAGCACGGGCGATGGCGACGCGCTGCTGCTCGCCGCCCGAAAGCTCAGCCGGCCTATGGCTGCCACGGTGGCCGATGCGCATATAGTCGAGCAAAGCGGCGGCTCTCTCCGCCGCTTCTGCCTTCGGAAGGCCGGCAATCAGTTGCGGCATCATGATGTTTTCCAGCGCGGAAAATTCCGGCAGAAGGTGATGGAACTGATAGACGAAGCCGATTTCCTTTCGCCGGATAGCCGTGCGCCGATCATCGCTGAGCCCGTTGCAAGCCAATCCATTCACGACGACTTCGCCCGCGTCCGGATGTTCGAGCAGGCCCGCGACATGCAAGAGCGTCGACTTGCCGGTTCCCGAAGGCGCCACGAGCGCGACGGTCTCACCGCTTCGCAGCGTGAAATCGACGCCCTTGAGAATCGGGAGGTAGGTGTCGCCCTCGCCATAGTGCCGCTCGATGCCGGAGAGCTGCAGTGCCACACGCGCATTCATTTTGCGTTCTTGTCCTTGTTATTCGTACCGCAGGGCCTGCACCGGATCGAGGCGCGAGGCACGCCAGGCCGGGAAGATCGTGGCAAGGAAGGAAAGGGCAATCGCCATGATGACGACGGCAATCGTCTCGTCCGCATTCATATCGGCGGGAAGCTGGCTCAGGAAATAGAGCTCGGGATTGAAGAGCGTCGTTCCCGAGACCCACGAGAAGAACTGGCGGATCGATTCGATATTAAGGCAGACGACGACGCCAAGGAGCACGCCGGCGATCGTGCCGGCGACCCCGATGGCGGCGCCGGTCATGAAGAAGATGCGCATCACCGATCCGGACGTTGCGCCCATGGTTCTGAGGATTGCAATGTCGCTGCCCTTGTCCTTCACCAGCATGATGAGGCCGGAAATGATGTTCAAGGCCGCGACCAGCACGATCAGCGTCAGGATCATGAACATCACGTTGCGCTCGACCTCAAGCGCAGAGAAGAAGGTTTTGTTGCGGTCGCGCCAGTCGGTGATGAAGATCTGCCGGCCGGCCGCATCTTCAATGGGCTTGCGCAGGGAATCGACCCCGTCCGGATGTTCGGCGAAAATTTCGATCGATTGGACGAGGCCCTCGGCGTTGAAGTAAAGCTGCGCCTCCTCGAGCGGCATGAAGATGATCGTTGCGTCATATTCCGACATGCCGATTTCGAAGATCGCCGAGACGGTATAGGCCTTGACGCGCGGATTCATGCCCATGGGCGTCACATCGCCGTTCGGCGAGGTCAGCGTGATCGTGCCGCCGACACGGATGCCCAGCTGTTCGGCCATGCGCGAACCGATTGCAACACCGCTGCCAGACGCAAAGCCGACCAGATCGCCGGACTGGATGTGCTCGGAAATGGATTTCAGCTTCGAGAGGTCGTCAGGACGGACCCCGCGAACGAGGGCCCCTGTCGACGCATCACCGTAGCCCTGGGCGAGCACCTGTCCCTCGACCATCGGGATCGCCATGGTCACGCCCGGTACCGCCGAAAACTTATTGGCGAGTTCCGCGTAGTTGGTCAGCGGACCATCGAGCGGCTGTACGATGATATGGCCGTTCATGCCGAGGATGCGGGAAATGAGCTCGGTGCGGAATCCGTTCATCACCGCCATGACGATGATCAACGTCGCGACACCCAGCATGATGCCGATGAATGAGAAGCCGGCTATGACCGAGATGAAGGCCTCTTTCCGACGCGAGCGCAGATAGCGCCAGGCCACCATGCGCTCGAACGCGGAAAAGGGACGGCTGGAAGGCACACCAGACTGAGCGGCAGCCTGCACCTGGTCTTCAGTCGCCGCGGTCATCTTCGCTTCCTTCGTCCTTTATCTCGTCGCAACCAGCTTGTTGATCGCGGCTTCGATCGTCATCGTCTCGCGCTCGCCGGTCTTACGATCCTTGATCTCGACTTCGCCGTTCGCAACCGACCGCGGTCCAACGATGATCTGGACAGGGACACCAATAAGGTCGGCGGTCGCAAACTTCGCGCCGGCGCGGTCATCGGTATCGTCCAGAAGCACGTCGAATCCAGCCTTCCCGAGTCCCGAGTAGAGCGTGGCGCTCGCCGCATCGCAAGCGGCATCACCCGCTTTCATGTTGATGACGACGACATCGAACGGGGCGATCGACTTCGGCCAGATGATACCGTTCTCGTCGTGCGATGCCTCGATGATCGCGGGCACAAGACGGGTCGGGCCGATACCGTAGGAGCCCATGTGCACGGTGTGCTCCTTGCCGTCCGGTCCGAGCACCCTCGCGCCCATCGCTTCGGAATATTTTGTGCCGAAGTAGAAGATGTGGCCGACCTCGATGCCGCGCGCCGACAGGCGTTCGCTCTCGGGAATGGCGTTGAAGTCCGCCTCATCATGCATTTCCGAGGTTGCGGCATAACGTGAGGTCCATTTCTCGAAGATCGCCTTCAGGCCGGCGACATCGTCGAAATTGGTATCCTCGCCCGGGATGTCGAATCCGAGGAAGTCCTTGTGGCAGAAGACTTCCGACTCGCCCGTGTCGGCAAGGATGATGAACTCGTGGCTGAGATTGCCGCCGATCGGCCCCGTGTCGGCGCGCATCGGGATCGCACGCAAGCCCATGCGGGCGAAGGTGCGCAGATAAGCGGCGAACATCCGGTTATAGGCGTGCTCCGCCCCTTCGCGATCAAGATCGAAGGAATAGGCGTCCTTCATCAGGAACTCGCGCGAGCGCATCGTGCCGAAGCGCGGACGGATCTCGTCGCGGAACTTCAACTGGATGTGATAGAGGTTGAGCGGCAGGTCACGATAGGACTTCACGTAGGAGCGGAATACGTCCGTGATCATCTCCTCGTTCGTCGGGCCATAGAGCATCGGCCGGTCCTGCCGGTCCTTGATGCGCAGCATTTCCTTGCCATAGGCATCGTAGCGTCCGCTCTCCTGCCACAGCTCCGCCGACTGCAGGGTCGGCATCAGGAGCTCGATCGCGCCGGAGCGGTTCTGTTCTTCGCGAATGATCGCGTTGACCTTGTCGAGCACGCGCTTGCCAAGCGGCAGCCAGGTATAGATGCCGGCAGATTGCTGGCGGATCATGCCCGTCCGCAGCATCAGGCGGTGGGAAACGATTTCCGCTTCCTTCGGATTTTCCTTCAAGATGGGCATGAAAAAGCGGGACAGGCGCATGACAGGTTCCAGAACTTGGTGGACTTGGCAATATCGGCGGATTCGGGCGAAATGACGTTGTGCTTCGGCCACCTTCGCCCGAGCAAGGAGAAGCGGCTTAGCCCATTGCGATCGTACTCTTGAATTTCTCCTCCGACACGGCCGGTGGAAAGCATTTCGAGCTCAGCGTTCATAACCGCTTCGCGCGCGGATGAAAACCCTGCCGCAGCGGGAAGAAAACCACATAATAGATGGCGTTTGGTGGGAAATGCGCGGGACTGGCCTGCGTCAAAAGAGCACGGTAGTAACAGAACAAGGACGGCTCCTGTCAACGGAAAAAAATTGCCGGACTGTCGCAAAAATGCAAAAAAAGCAGATGACAGCGCCCAATGTTTGAGCTAATTTCGGCTCACAAAACAGGCAAGAAGACCAAATTCTTGCCGGAATTCGCGGTCAAGTCTTGGGAGGATAAGATCTTAGGCGCGCTCGTTCGCTGCCGCCGGAAACGGATTAAAGATCACGCGAAACTTAGAAAACAAGGCTTTACGCCTTGTTTTTTTTTGCTTTTCGCAGCCTCCCTTTCACCGAAGCACTGTTGAAATATGTCAATTCTCTGGCAGTCAACCCGAGAATTTTTCGTTGCCGCTCAGGTCCCGGCGTCGGCGCCACCCGTTCTCCCTCGGAACTGCGAGAAAACAATTATTCAACTGCGAATTTGGCGGCGGGCTTTTGCCCGCTGGCACGATTTTTGCCCATCGGCAATTCGCAGTAGGCCTCGGCAGCCATTCAATAAAATTTCGGCGCGAAACGCGGGATGGAATCGATCCCGTATCCCAGTTTGACCGAAACGAAATACCAGCCGAGGTGAATGGCAGCAGCGATGGCGGTGGTCAGCAGCACGACGCGCAGGGCGCGGAACCGCGCGGGAGCGCTTTCGACACTGCCGGGCACGACATCGTTTTCCTCCGCTTGCGTGCGCACTCCCAGCGGCAGAACGGCAAAGAGCGTGAGCCACCAGATGATGAAATAGATAGCAAGGGTCGAAAAAACGGACATTGCGGGTCTCAATTCTTATCGCTGGATGGCCCTGCAGCGCCGCGCGTCTGATCAGACGCGCAGAGGACGCTGTAGCACTTTGAATTACCGCAAGGCCATCGCGTCCGCCTTATAACGCCACTCAGCCCGGCCGGCAAACAAGTGGGCCGCGCCCGACTGTCACACCTCTTCCAGTTCGATCAAGGTGCCTTGAAAGTCCTTGGGGTGCAGGAACAGAACCGGTTTGCCATGGGCGCCGATTTTTGGCGTTCCATCGCCGAGCACCCGTGCTCCCGCCTCCTTCAACCGGTCGCGAGCCGCAATGATGTCCGCCACCTCATAGCAGATGTGGTGCATGCCGCCCGCAGGGTTCTTCGCAAGAAAAGCGGCAATCGGGGATGCCGCGCCCAACGGCTCCAGCAGTTCCACCTTCGTATTCGGCAGCGTTACGAACACGACCGTGACACCGTGCTCGGGAAGCGCCTGCGGCTCGGTGACGTTTGCGCCGAGCATCGTACGGTAACTTTCAGCCGCCGTTGCCAAATCCGGCACGGCGATCGCCACGTGATTTACCCTTCCCAACATCGAATGCTCCCTTCCTTCGAGGCTCCGCAGTGGATTACGCCGCGCCTTCAGGTGGGGAAATCAGACTTTGGTAACAAAAACCGTGACAACCGGCTTCTTGCCCCATACCTGATTGGCGGTACTGCGCACAGCGCGGCGAACCGCTTCCTGCAACATGGCGAGATCCTTCCGCTTTGCCCGAGGGATACTTTCCACCGCGCCGAGCACAGCGTCGTAGAGCGTATCGCCCATATCCTCGCCCTCGTCGTCGAATTCCGGAAGTCCGATCGGTACGACATCCGGATCACCGAGGAAATCATAGCGATTGTCGAGCACGACATTGACGGAGACGTGGCCGGCGAAGGAAAGCTTACGCCGCTCGCCGATGCCCATCTCGTCGAAGTCGCCGATCAACGTTCCGTCCTTGTAGATGCGACCGTGCGGCGCCTGGTCGATCACCTCCGCTGGGCCGGGTGCCAGGCGCAGGATTTCACCATTGCGCAGCCGCGGCACACTAGCGATACCGGAGTGCAGCGCCAGTTCGGCATGTGCGGTCAGGTGGGCTGCCTCGCCGTGGACGGGCACGACGATCTGCGGCTTGACCCACTGGTACATCTGCTGCAGCTCGTTGCGCCGTGGGTGGCCGGAAACATGCACGAGCGCCTCGCTGTCGGTAATGATGTGAATGCCCTGCTCGATCAGGCCATTCTTGATGTCGTTGATCGCCTTTTCGTTTCCTGGAATGGTACGCGACGAGAAGACGATCGTGTCACCGGCCGAAAACGCCACATTGCGCATCTCATCCCGGGCGATCTTGGCGAGCGCTGCCCGAGGCTCCCCTTGGCTGCCGGTCAGGATCACGACGACCTTGTCGCGCGGAATATAGCCGAACTCGTCCTCAGCCAGGAACGGCTTCAGACCTTCCATCAGGCCGAGGTCCCTGGCGACGTCCACAACGCGCTTCATCGAACTGCCGAGCAGCAGAACCTCCCTGCCCGCTGCCTCCGCCGCTTCGGCGACAGAGCGAATCCGGCCGACATTCGAGGAGAATGTGGTGATGCCGACACGACCTTCAGCATTCGCGATGATCTTGGCGAGACTTTCAGAAACCTGTTGTTCGGATGGCGAAACGCCGTCGCGAAGCGCGTTGGTGGAGTCGCAGACGAGCGCCAACACGCCTTCCTCGCCGATCTGGCGGAAACGCGCTTCGTCCGTGATCGGGCCGAGCGACGGCTCAAGATCGATCTTCCAGTCGCCCGTGTGCACGATAGTGCCGAGCGGCGTGCGGATGACGAGCGACATCGGCTCAGGGATCGAATGGTTGACGCCGATTGCCTCGATGCTGAAGGGGCCGACATTGATCCGGTCCCCCTGCTTGAAGATCGTGACCGGAATTTCGCCGCGGCTTTTTTCGAAATCGCGCTTCGCCTCGAGCATGCCGGCTGTGAAGGGCGAAGCATAGACCGGAACGTTGAGGCCCGGCCAAAGGTCGTTCAACGCACCATAGTGGTCCTCATGCGCGTGCGTGATGATGATCGCCCTCAGATTGCGGCGCTCCTCGGCGAGGAAGGCGATGTCCGGCAAGACCAGTTCGACGCCGGGCAGTTCCGGGCCGGGGAAAGTCACACCGCAATCGACCATGATCCACTGGCGGTTGCCGGGCCGGCCATAGCCATAAAGGCCGAGGTTCATGCCTATTTCGCCGACGCCGCCAAGCGGCAAGAACACCAGTTCTTCTTCCTGCGCCATATCGTCGCGCGCCCCTATTCTTCAATCATCCAAAAAATACATCACCGGCGGCAATCGCCTGCTGGGTGCCGGATCCCGTGTCGAGCAACAACCGGCCGTCCTGATCAATACCGGCAAAGCGGCCCGAAAGCGACCGATCCGGCAGGTTGACGGTGATCGTCTCGCCGATCCCCCGCGCCGCCGCACGCCAGAGCTCGATGATCTTGGCGATGCCTGCGCCGCGGTCCCAGAGGGAGAGCATCTCGGCAACGGCGAGAAAAAGATGTGCGAACAGCTCATCCGGCGACGCCGACGCCCCCTCGCGACGAAGTGACGTCGCGGGATAGAGCGCTCCTTCGGGTGCGATGCCGACATTTACCCCGATGCCGATGACCAGTGCCCGCCGCCCGTCGGCAAGTTCCTCTCCTTCAAGAAGAATGCCGCATACCTTCTTGCCATCAACGAGGATGTCGTTCGGCCATTTGATTTCTACCGGCGCCGCGGCCGGCGGCATTACTGTCCGGATCGCCCGATGCGCGGCCACCGCGACGGCAAGCGGCAGCGAATGCAATCGCGCAATCGGCGCCGGATCGATGAGAAGCAGCGATGCGTAGAGGTTGCCGGGTTCGGAAACCCATGCGCGGCCGCGACGGCCGCGGCCGCCCGTCTGTCGGCCGGCGGTGATCCAGAGATTGCCGGGATCACCTTCTCGCGCCTTCGCCAGACACTCGCTGTTGGTCGAGATGGTCTCGGCAAGCGCAACATGCCGGAAGTCGTCAGGCGAAATCCGGCCGCCGCCCTTCCCGCCGGTCAAAAGAAGGTCCGCGCCGCAACTTCCGCGGCGCTTCCGAGCGGCCCGCCGATCAGCACGTATCCGAGAACGAACAGACCGGAGAGGCCGAAGACAAGGCGCAGTTCGCCGGCGGTGCGCGCGAACTCACCCTTGGCCTCATCGAACCACATGACCTTGATGACGCGCAGGTAATAATAGGCACCGACGACAGACGCGAGCACGCCGATGATCGCGAGCGCGTAGAGATGCGCCTCGATGGCGGCGACGAACACGAAATACTTCGCGAAGAAGCCTGCGAGCGGCGGGATGCCTGCCAGCGAGAACATCAGGATCGTCAGAGCCGTCGCCATAAACGGATTGGTCTGCGAGAGGCCGGCAAGGTCATCGATATTCTCGACGTGCTCGCCTTCCTTGCGGCGCATGGCGAGAATGCAGGCGAAGGTGCCGAGCGTCATGATCATGTAGATCAGCATGTAGAGGATCACGCCGCGCACGCCCGCCATCGAGCCAGCCGCAAGACCGACCAGCGCATAACCCATGTGACCGATCGACGAATACGCCATCAGCCGCTTGATGTTCCTCTGGCCGATTGCCGCGAAAGCGCCGAGCAGCATGGAAGCGATCGAGATGAAAACGACGATCTGCTGCCAGTCCGCGACCACCGGTTCGAAGGCATTGATGACGATGCGAACGAGGATCGACATCGCCGCGACCTTCGGTGCGGCTGCGAAGAAGGCGGTGACCGGGGTCGGTGCGCCTTCATAGACGTCCGGCGTCCACATGTGGAACGGAACCGCGGAAATCTTGAAGGCTAGGCCGGCGAGGATGAAGGCCAGGCCAAAAACGAGGCCCAGCGAACGGCCTTCCGCCGTCAGGGCCGCGGCGATCTCGTCGAAACC
Organism: Sinorhizobium terangae; assembly: GCF_029714365.1. Lineage (NCBI taxonomy): Bacteria > Pseudomonadati > Pseudomonadota > Alphaproteobacteria > Hyphomicrobiales > Rhizobiaceae > Sinorhizobium > Sinorhizobium terangae. The sequence goes on along the minus strand of NZ_CP121659.1, from coordinate 963,311 downwards.
GGTATGGCCGGTGAAGCCGTAGACGAGCGACATCCCGTAAAGCAGCATGCCCGACGACAGGGCGCCGAGAACGAAGTATTTCAACCCGGCTTCCGTCGAACGGACGCTGTCACGATTGATCGCCGCCACGACATAGAGCGCCAGCGACTGCAGCTCCAGCGACAGGTAGAGCGAGATCAGGTCGTTCGCGGAGATCATCAGCAGCATGCCGAGAGTCGCCAGCACCAGCAGCACCGGAAACTCGAAGCGGTCGATCTGGGTCGAACGGGCATGGCCGACGGTCATCACCATCGCCGTAATCGAGCCGATCAGCGCCAGGACCTTCATGAACTTGGCGAAGGGATCGGAAAGGAAGGCGCCGCCATAGGCCTCACCCTCGCCTGTCTTCAGGACGAGCCACAGCCCGGCGATGATCAGCAGTGCGACGGCAAGTCCGGTTACGGTTGGCGTGGACGACCTTTCGTTCGAAAAGACGCCAATCATCAACAGCACCATCGCGCCGGCCGCGAGGATCAGCTCGGGAACCGAGAGTTGCAGGCTTGCGAAGAGGGTTTCAGCAGTCATGTCCAGTCACGTCCTGTGGTCATTGCACCGAAAGCGCAACGTCTTGCGCTGCCTGCAGGGCTGCGGAGTAGTTGTTTACGAGCAGATCCACGGAGGCCGCGGTCGCATCGAAGACCGGTGCCGGATAGACACCGAAGAAGATCGTCAGAATCACCAGCGGATAGAGGATAAGCTTCTCACGTGCCGATAGATCGAGGAGCGCCTTCAGGCTTTCCTTCTCGAGCGCACCGAAAATCACCCGGCGATAGAGCCAGAGCGCATAGGCGGCCGAGAGAATGACGCCGCTGGTGGCGAACAAGGCGACCCAGGTATTGGCGCGGAAGGCACCCACCAGCGTCAGCACTTCGCCGACGAAGCCCGAGGTCCCGGGAAGGCCGACGTTCGCCATGGTGAAGACCATGAAGGCGACCGCGTATTTCGGCATGTTATTGACGAGGCCGCCGTAGGCCGCGATCTCGCGGGTGTGCAGGCGGTCATAGACGACGCCGACGCAAAGGAAGAGCGCTCCCGAGACGATGCCGTGCGACAGCATCTGGAAGATTGCGCCCTGTACGCCCTGCGTATTGGCGGCAAACGTGCCCATGGTGACATAGCCCATGTGCGCCACCGAGGAATAGGCGATCAGCTTCTTGATATCGGTCTGCATCATCGCCACCAGCGAGGTGTAGATGATCGCGACGATCGACAGCGTGAACACGAACGGCGCGAAATAGTCCGAAGCGAGCGGGAACATCGGCAGCGAGAAGCGCAGGAAGCCGTAGCCGCCGAGCTTCAAGAGGATGCCAGCCAGAATGACCGACCCCGCAGTCGGCGCCTGGACGTGCGCGTCGGGAAGCCAGGTGTGCACCGGCCACATCGGCATCTTCACCGCGAAGGAGGCGAAGAAGGCAAGCCATAGCCAGGTCTGCATCTCGCGCGGGAACTTGTAGGCCAGCAGTTCTGTGATATCGGTCGTGCCGGCCTGCCAATACATCGCCATGATGGCGAGCAGCATCAGCACCGAGCCCAACAGCGTGTAGAGGAAGAACTTGTAGCTCGCATAGACGCGATCCCTGCCGCCCCAGACGCCGATGATGATGAACATCGGAATGAGGCCTGCTTCGAAGAACACGTAGAAGAGCACGATGTCGAGCGAGACGAAGACGCCGAGCATCAGCGTTTCCAGCATCAGAAACGCGATCATGTATTCCTTCAGGCGCTTCTCGATCGTGAGCCAGCTCGCCAGCACGCAGAACGGCATCAAGAGCGCGGTCAGCGGCACGAACAGCACGGAAATGCCATCGATGCCGAGGTGATAGGAGATGCCGGTGCCGAGCCACTCGCGCTTCTCGACCATCTGGAAGCCCGGGTTCGAGGGGTCGAACTGATACCAGATGTAGAGCGAGACGGCGAAGGTGAAGATCGTCGTCAGCAGCGACACGTTCAGGATGTTCCGGCGGCCGTAGACGCTGTCTTCCCTTGTCAGCAAGAGAAGCAGAACGCCGACGAGCGGCATGAAGGTGACCGCGGAAAGTACGGGCCAATCGGTCATCAGAAAGAACTCCCGAGCATCATCCATGTAACGAGCGCAGCGATGCCGATCAGCATGGCGAACGCGTAGTGATAAAGGTAACCGGTCTGCATCCGCACGACGCGATCGGTTACATCGAGGACACGCGCCGCAACACCGTTCGGTCCAAAGCCGTCGATCACCCGGCCGTCACCCTCCTTCCAGAGGAAGGTGCCGAGGCGCTTGGCGGTACGAACGAACAGGAAATCGTAGAGCTCGTCGAAGTACCACTTGTTCAGCAGGAACTGGTAAAGACCGCGGTGCTGGTTGGCGAGGTACTTCGGCGTCTCCGGCGAGCGGATGTACATGTACCAGGCGGTGTAGAGGCCGAGCGCCATGGCCACGAACGGGCTCCACCGCACCCACAGCGGAACGTGGTGGTATTCCTCGAGAACTTCATTTTCCGGCAGCGTGAAGAGAGAGCCCTGCCAGAACTCGGCATAGTGATGGCCGAAGAAATAATCGTGGAACAGGAAGCCCGCGACAAGCGCGCCGGCGGCCAGGATATAAAGCGGCACCAACATCACCTGCGGCGATTCATGGACGTGATGCATGACGTCCGAGGAAGCCCGCGGTCTGCCGTGGAAGGTCATGAACGTCAGGCGCCACGAATAGAAGCTCGTGAACAGAGCGGCGATTACCAGAAGGATGAAGGCGAAGGTAGAGACGGCACTATGCGAGGCGAAGGTCGACTCGATGATCGCATCCTTCGAGAAGAAGCCGGCCGTGCCGATGACGGTTCCGGGAATGCCGACGCCCGTCAGCGCAATCGTGCCGATGAACATCATCCAGTAGGTGACCGGAATGTGTGTGCGCAAGCCGCCCATGTAGCGCATGTCCTGCTCGCCATCGACGGCGTGGATCACCGAACCGGCACCAAGGAACAGGAGCGCCTTGAAGAAGGCATGCGTGAAGAGGTGGAAGATCGCGGCGCCATAGGCGCCGACGCCGAGCGCCACGAACATGTAGCCGAGCTGCGAGCAGGTCGAATAGGCGATGACGCGCTTGATGTCGTTCTGAACGAGGCCGACCGTCGCGGCAAAGAAGGCGGTGATGGCGCCGATCAGCGTGACGACCGTCAATGCATCGGGCGAGAGTTCGAACAGCGGCGACATGCGCGCGACGAGGAAGACGCCGGCGGTGACCATGGTTGCAGCATGGATGAGGGCCGACACCGGGGTCGGGCCTTCCATGGCATCCGGCAGCCATGTGTGCAGAAGGAACTGCGCCGACTTGCCCATCGCGCCCATGAAGAGCAGCAGGCAGGCAGCCGTCACGGCGTTCGCTTTGTCGAGATGCATACCGAAGAGCGTGATGACGGCTTCCCCGGCTTCGGCGCCTTCTGCAGGCAGGTAGCTCTGGGCGGTGGCGAAAACGGTTTCGAGATTGATCGAACCGAAAAGCACGAAGACCAGGAAGATGCCGAGCGAGAAGCCGAAGTCACCGACGCGGTTGACTATGAAGGCCTTGATCGCCGCAGCGTTGGCCGAAGGCTTCTTGTACCAGAAGCCGATCAGCAGATAGGACGCAAGGCCCACGCCTTCCCAGCCGAAGAACATCTGCAGGAGATTGTCCGACGTGATCAGCATCAGCATCGCGAAGGTGAAGAGCGACAGATAGGCGAAGAAACGCGGCCGGTTCGGATCATGATGCATGTATCCGATCGAATAGATGTGCACCAGCGTCGAAACCGTGTTGACGACCACGAACATGACGGCCGTCAGGGTGTCGACACGGAAGGCCCATTCGACATCGAAGCTGCCGGACTGGATCCAGCGCAGTACCGAAACCTTGAGCATTTCCTCTTCGCCGAGCGCGACGTTGAAGAAAACGAGCCAGGACAGCGCGACCGCGATAACCATCAGCCCGCTTGTCACATATTCGGATGCCTTGGCACCGATCTGCGTGCCCAGAAGACCAGCAACGAGAAAGCCGATCAGAGGCAGAAAGACGATAGCCTTGATAATGGTGTCCATAGCCCAATCAGCCCTTCATCGTGTTGATGTCTTCGACGTCGATCGAGCCGCGGTTGCGATAGAAGACGACGAGAATTGCAAGTCCGATAGCCGCTTCGGCGGCCGCCACCGTCAGAATGAACAGCGCGAAGACCTGGCCGGTGATGTCGTTCAGGAAGGCCGAGAAGGCCACCATGTTGATATTGACAGCGAGCAGGATCAGTTCCACCGACATCAGGATGATGATGACGTTCTTCCGGTTGAGAAAGATGCCGAAGACGCCGAGCGTGAACAGGATGGCGCTGACGGTCAGATAGTGGGAAATTCCGATTTCCATGTTGTAGTTCCTCGACCTCGCGTCCGGATTAGATGCCCTGCCCCGGCTTGACCGTGATCACCTCGACAGCGGTCTCGGGTGCGCGGGCAACCTGCCGCGGAATGCTCTGGCGCTTGATGTTCTGGCGGTGGCGCAGCGTCAGCACGATGGCGCCGATCATGGCGACGAGCAGCACGAGCCCCGCGATTTGGAAGAAGTAGATGTAATGTGTGTAGAGAACGTCGCCGAGTGCGGCCGTATTGGTCCGCTCGGTTACCGGCGGAATCGGCATCGCGATACCCTTGGCGATTTCCGGCGAGAAGGTCGTGCCGCCGACGACGATGATGAGTTCGGCCGCAAGGATCAATCCGATCAGAGCGCCGATCGGCGCATATTCAAGCACACCCGCGCGCAGCTCCGCGAAATCGATGTCGAGCATCATCACGACGAACAGGAACAGAACCGCCACCGCGCCGACATAGACGACGAGCAGGATCATTGCCAGGAACTCGGCCCCCGTCAGCAGGAAGAGCCCCGCCGAGTTGAAGAAGGTCAGGATCAGGAACAGAACCGAATAAACCGGGTTCTTCGATGCAATGACCATGAATGCCGATGCCACCGCAATGAAGGCAAAGAGATAGAAAAAAAGAACCTGCAGACCCATGATCGGTGCCTTTTTCGTCTTGCTCGGCGTGAAGGCGCCTGCCTCCACTCCATGGGCAAAGCCGGACACGGTCCGGCCGGCGCCCAATACCTGTTTCACATGCGTCGCTCTTAAGCGGCGCGATACAGCGTCACGCAGATAGCCTCAGCGGTAGGGCGAGTCCATCGCGATGTTGCGCGCGATTTCCCGTTCCCAACGGTCGCCATTGGCGAGCAGCTTTTCCTTGTCGTAGTAAAGCTCTTCACGCGTTTCGGTGGCGAATTCGAAGTTCGGCCCCTCGACGATGGCGTCGACCGGACAGGCTTCCTGGCAGAACCCGCAATAGATGCACTTCACCATGTCGATGTCGTAGCGCACCGTGCGGCGCGTGCCGTCGTTGCGGCGCGGGCCGGCCTCGATGGTGATTGCCTGGGCAGGACAGATCGCCTCGCACAGCTTGCAGGCGATGCAGCGCTCTTCCCCGTTCGGATAACGGCGGAGCGCATGCTCACCGCGGAAACGCGGGCTGACCGGCCCCTTTTCGAAGGGATAGTTCACGGTCGCCTTCGGCCTGAAGAAATAGCGCATGGACAAGAAGAACGCGCCGACGAATTCCTTGAGGAACAGCGAGTTGACGGCTTGCGAGAGACCGGCCATCATTTACCTCCAAACTTGCCGGCCTCGGAGACGCCGGCGGTATGCAGCGAAGCGCGGACGGACATCAAGCCCACCCCATCAGCTTCAAAACGAATGCGACGATGACGACCATGGCGAGCGACAGCGGAAGGAAGACCTTCCAGCCGAGGCGCATCAACTGGTCGTAGCGGTAGCGCGGCACGAAAGCCTTGACCATCGCGAACATGAAGAACACGAACGAGGCCTTCAGCACGAACCAGACGATGCCCGGGACCCAGTTCAGGAACCACACGTCGAGCGGGGGAAGCCAGCCGCCGAGGAACAGGATCGTCGTCAGCGCGCACATAAGGCAGATCGCCGCGTATTCGCCGAGCATGAACATCATATACGGAGTAGAGCCGTATTCGACCATGAAGCCGGCAACGAGTTCGGATTCGGCTTCGGGCAGATCGAAGGGCGGACGGTTCGTCTCGGCAAGGGCCGAGATGAAGAACACGACGAACATCGGGAACAGCGACAGCCAATGCCAGTCGAGGAACGAAGCCGGCAGGCCGATCATCGTTCCAAGGCCGTCGGTCTGTGCGGTGACGATGTCCGTCAGGTTGAGCGAGCCGACGCAAAGCAGAACCGTGACGATGACGAAGCCGATCGAAACTTCGTAGGACACCATCTGCGCGGCGGAACGCAAGGCGCCGAGGAAGGGATACTTCGAGTTAGACGCCCAGCCGCCCATGATGATGCCATAAACTTCAAGAGAAGATATGGCGAAGACGAAGAGGATGCCGACGTTGATGTTCGCGATCACCCAGTTTGCGTTGAGCGGAATGACCGCCCAGGCAGCAAGCGCAAGCGTCACCGAAACCAGCGGCGCAAGGAGGAAGATCGTCTTGTTGGCACCGGCCGGAATGACCGGCTCCTTGAAAACGAATTTCAGGAGGTCGGCGAAGGACTGGAACAATCCCCAGGGACCGACGACGTTCGGGCCGCGGCGGAGCTGCACAGCGGCCCAGATCTTGCGGTCGGCCAGCAGAATGTAGGCGATGAAGACCAGCAGCGCGACCAGCAGCAGCAACGACTGGGCGATCATGATGATCGCAGGCCAGAGATAGGTCGAAACGAAAGCGTCCATGATACTCTATTCCCTCGCGCTCATTCCGCCGCAGCTTTGAAATTGTTGCGTGCCAAAGCCGAGCATTCGGCCATGACGGCGGATGCGCGCGCTATCGGGTTCGTCAAATAGAAGTCTTTGACCGGAGACGCAAACGCGGATTTTGCCATCGCACCTGCTTTTTGTGCGAGTGCGGCAATTTCATCGCTGTCGCCGGCTGCGATCGCGTCGATATCGGCGAAATGCGGATGTGCCGCGTAGAGTTTCGCACGCAATTCGCCAAGCGAATCAAAGGGCAGCTTCCGGCCGAGCACATCGGAAAGCGCGCGGATAATGGCCCAGTCCTCACGCGCGTCGCCCGGGGCGAAGCCCGCGCGGCTACCAACCTGTACCCGGCCTTCGGTATTGACCCAGGTCCCGGACTTTTCGGTATAGGTCGCGCCCGGGAGAATAACATCGGCCGCATGTGCGCCGTTGTCCCCGTGCGAACCAATATAGACGGTGAAGCCGGCCTTTCGCGCCGAAAGGTCGATCTCATCCGCACCGAGCAGGAAGAGCACGTCGGTGCCGGCGACCATTTCCGCGGCCGACTTGCCGCCCTTGCCGGGGACGAAGCCAAGATCGAGAGCGCCGACGCGCGAGGCTGCGGTGTGAAGCACGGCGAAGCCGTTCCAATCCGCACCGACCGCGCCGACCGCGACTGCGAGCTTTGCCGCATTTGCGAGGACGGCCGCACCGCCCTCCCCTGCCAGCGCACCCTGGCCGACGACGATCAGCGGCCGCTCGGCCTTCTTCAAGGTGGCGAGGAACTTGGCCTTGCCGGAAAGGAGTTCGGCAAGCGTTTCGCTGCCCGCGCCGAGATATTCATAGTCGTAGCGCAGTTCACTCTGTTCGCCGATCACGCCGATCGGAAAATTGCCCATGCGGTAGCGCTTGCGGATGCGCGCATTGAGCACGGACGCTTCAAAGCGCGGGTTGGAGCCGATAATGAGCAGCGCATCGGCGTTTTCGATACCTTGGATCGTCGGGTTGAAGATGTAGCTGGCGCGGCCGAGCGATGGGTCGAGTGCGGCACCGTCCTGCCGGCAGTCGATGTTCTCAGAGCCGAGCGACGCGACAAGCTCCTTCAGAGCGTACATCTCTTCGACGGAAGCGAGATCGCCGGCGATCGCACCGGTCTTGTCGCCCGAGGTGTTTGCCACGGCAGCCTTGATCGCCTGGAACGCATCGCTCCAGCTTGCGGGCTGTAGACGGCCATCCTTCTTGACGTAGGGACGGTCGAGGCGCTGTGTCTTCAGCCCATCCCAGATGAAGCGGGTCTTGTCGGAGATCCACTCCTCGTTGATGTCCTCGTTGACGCGGGGCATGATGCGCATCACTTCGCGGCCGCGCGTGTCGACGCGGATCGCCGAACCGACGGCGTCCATGACGTCGATTGACTCCGTCTTGTTCAGTTCCCAGGGACGGGCCGTGAAGGCGAAGGGCTTGGAGGTGAGAGCGCCGACCGGGCAGAGGTCGACGACGTTGCCCTGCAGCTCTGAGGTCATCGCCTGTTCGAGATAAGTGGTGATCTCGGCGTCCTCGCCGCGGCCGATGAGGCCGAGCTCGGCAATGCCGGCGACTTCCGTCGTGAAGCGGACGCAGCGCGTGCAATGGATGCAGCGGTTCATCACCGTCTTCACCAGCGGGCCGATATACTTGTCCTCGACCGCGCGCTTGTTTTCCTGGTAGCGCGAGCTGTCGATGCCGAACGCCATGGCCTGATCCTGCAGGTCGCATTCACCGCCTTGGTCGCAGATCGGGCAGTCGAGCGGGTGGTTGATCAGCAGGAACTCCATGACGCCTTCGCGCGCCTTCTTGACCATCGGCGTGGTCGTGAAGACTTCCGGCACCTCGCCATTCGGGCCGGGACGCAGATCGCGCACACCCATGGCGCACGAGGCTGCCGGCTTCGGCGGTCCGCCCTTCACTTCGACCAGACACATGCGGCAGTTGCCGGCGACCGAAAGCCGCTCATGGAAACAGAAGCGCGGAACCTCGGCGCCGGCCTCTTCACACGCCTGGAGCAGGGTGAAATGATCCGGGACCTCGATCTCTTTTCCGTCGACTTTCAGCTTTGCCATCTTCGCACTCAATCCTGTCTTCCGTCCGCCTGCCTCTCGGCGGCAGACAATTCCGTTACGGCCACGCCGCTTGGTGGCGATGGCCGCGGAGGGGTCATCGCCTCATAATCTTTCATCACACGCCCTTGAGCGCCTTCGCCTGCCCTACCCAATCGTCGCGCAGGATGCGGCCGTCGAAGCCGAGTTCCTTATCCAGTCGCGCCACGTCCGCCTCGCTTAAGGCGGCGATGTCGGCAAAGCGGCGGATGCCCCTGGCGTTCAAGACCTGCTCAAGCTTCGGACCGATGCCGGAAATCCGCTTGAGGTCATCGGCTGCAACCGACGGCTTTGCAGACTTGGCCGGCGCCTTCGCTTTTGCCTTCGGCCTGGACACCCTGGAGGGCCGCGCAACAACGGGAGCCGGCAATGCTTCCGGAGCTTGCGCTACCACCCGCTTGGCCGGCGCTGCCGTAGGCTTCGGCGCGGCTGCGTGTGGCAGCACCGGCGCCGAGATGCCTTGCTGCATTGCACTCACAGCGCCCTGCATGGCGCCGAACATGATGCCGGCGATATGGCTCGATAGGCCGAAGCCAAGCGCCGTCGCGGCCGCGACCGCGGCCGTCGGATGCGCCATCAGCGGGTGCAGCGGCAGGTTCGGCATGTTTTTCATCCATTCGGCCATGCCGAACGGATCGGCCGGGTCGACGTCGAGGGACCGCGCGAATGGAATGACTACGCCGGGCTTTTCCATGCTTTGTCCGTCCTTACGTGCCCCGGCCATCGGTCGTTACTCCGCTGCTTCGAGCACCGCGCCGTGTGACGTCGCGTTGCGTGTGTATTCGTCGATGCGCTTTTCGATCTCCGGGCGGAAGTTGCGGATAAGGCCCTGAACCGGCCAGGCGGCCGCATCGCCAAGTGCACAGATGGTGTGGCCCTCGATCTGCTTCGTCACATCGAAAAGCATGTCGATCTCGCGCTTCTGCGCACGGCCTTGCACCATGCGTTCCATCACGCGCCACATCCAGCCCGTGCCCTCGCGGCACGGCGTGCACTGGCCGCAGCTCTCGTGCTTGAAGAATGCCGAGATGCGGGCGATCGCCTTGATGATATCGGTGGACCTATCCATGACGATCGCCGCAGCGGTGCCGAAGGACGACTTGACTTCGCGCAGACCGTCGAAATCCATCGGGCAGTCGATGATATCTTCGGCTTTCACGACCGGGCACGACGCACCACCCGGAATGACGGCCAAGAGATTGTCCCAGCCGCCGCGGATGCCGCCCGCATGCTTTTCGATCAGCTCGCGGAACGTGATGCCCATCGCCTCTTCGACCGTGCACGGCCTATTGACGTGGCCGGAGATCATGAACAGCTTCGTGCCGACGTTGTTCGGGCGGCCGATCGAGGAGAACCAGCTCGCGCCGCGGCGCAGAATGGTCGGCGCGACCGCGATCGATTCAACGTTGTTGACCGTCGTCGGGCAGCCGTAGAGACCCATGTTTGCCGGGAACGGCGGCTTCAGGCGCGGCTGGCCCTTCTTGCCCTCAAGGCTTTCGAGCAATGCGGTTTCTTCGCCGCAGATATAGGCACCGGCGCCGTGATGGACGTAGATGTCCATGTCCCAGCCGTGCTTGTTGTTCTTGCCGAGCAGACCCGCGTCATAGCATTCGTCGATCGCCGCCTGCAGCGCCTCGCGCTCGCGGATATACTCGCCGCGCACGTAGATGTAGGCGGTATGGGCGCCCATGGCGAAGCTCGCGACCAGACAGCCTTCGATCAGCGTGTGCGGATCGTGGCGCATGATGTCGCGGTCCTTGCAGGTGCCGGGCTCCGACTCGTCCGCGTTGACTACGAGATAATGCGGCCGTCCGTCGCTTTCTTTCGGCATGAAGGACCACTTCAGCCCGGTCGGGAAGCCGGCGCCACCGCGGCCGCGAAGGCCGGAAGCCTTCATCTCGTTGATGATCCAGTCGCGGCCCTTTTCCAGGATCTCTTTGGTGCCGTCCCAGTGGCCGCGCGCCATCGCGCCCCTCAGGGATTTGTCCTTGAGGCCGTAGAGATTGGTAAAGATGCGGTCTTCATCTTTTAGCATGGTTCACCTCTTTACCGCGGCTTCTTGCCGAAAACCTTGATGTATTCGGCTTCACCGCCCTTGGCGAGCGCCTTGGCCTGCTTGACCCAATCGTCGCGCTCGATACGGCCCTTGAAATTCAGATACCCGTCGACCCATTCGCGCTCGGCCTTCTTCCAGGAGGCAACCTGCGCAAACGTGTAGATGCCGATCTCGTGCAGGATCCCCTCGATCTTGGGGCCGACGCCCGAGATCAGCTTGAGATCGTCGACCGTCGCCGGCTTTTCGATGCTCGCCGGGCGGTTTTTGTCTTCGAGAGACGGCCGGCCTACGACCGCAGGCTTGGCAGGCTTGGACTTGTCGACGGTCTCGCCTTCGATCTTGGCGATGGTTGCCGCTTCTTTCCGCGCGGTGGCCGGCGTCTTCAATGTGGGATTGGTAACCGCGCTTGCGGTCTTCGCCCTTGCTGCGTTCGCCGGCGGGATGCTGACCGCCGGCTCGTTCGAGGTCTTCTTCGCCCGGCCGGGATTTGCCTGTGCGGGGCTATTTGTCGTCGCCGGATCCAGCGCCAGCAATGTCGTCGGGCCGCCAACGGGCGCGGAATAGACGCGGTCGATCTGGGGCCCGGGCGTAACTGCCGCACCCTTGCCTGCTTCGAAGTCGTCGATAATCTGTTCCAGGCGCTCAGGCGTCAGGTCTTCGAACGTGTCTTTGAAGATCATCACCATCGGCGCATTGACGCAGGCGCCCTGACATTCGACTTCTTCCCACGACAGGGTACCGCTCTCGTTCAGGGTGAAGGGATCCGAGGCGATCTTGCTCTTGCAGACCTTGATCAGGTCCTCGGCGCCGCGCAGCATGCACGGCGTGGTTCCGCAAACCTGCACGTGCGCACGCGTGCCGACCGGTTTCAGCTGGAACTGCGTGTAGAACGTCGCAACCTCGAGAACGCGGATATAGGGCATGCCAAGCATGTCTGCTACCGACTCGATCGCTGCCTTCGTGACCCAGCCATCCTGCTCTTGAGCGCGCATCAGCAGGGGAATGACCGCCGACTGCTCGCGGCCTTTCGGATATTTCTTGATCGTTGCCTTCGCCCAGGCAGCATTCTCTTTGTTGAACGCAAAGCTCGCTGGCTGGACAGTGTCTTCGGCTAGTCGACGAACGGACATTCTAGTGGACACCTTATCAGTTAATCGAACCGCACCGCGATTTCGCCACGGAGACGAATTCGCAGGCATAGGCTGACTGGTCTTTCTGCAAAAATACGATGTAGCGCGTGCCGTTGGCGACCGCGGCCTTGATCTCATAGCCCTTCGACAGGAGCGCGGACATGGAGCCGCCGCGCAATGCCTCGGACGACGCGCTGTTCACGTCCTCCTGGGCGAAAGCCGCAGAAGTGAACGCAAGAAGCCCGAGAACGGCAAGCAGCGCCAGACGCATCAGCGGTCTACCTCGCCAAACACGATGTCCAGGGAGCCGAGCACGGCCGAGACGTCGGCGAGCTGGTGTCCGCGACAGATGAAGTCCATGGCCTGCAGGTGGGCATAGCCCGGGGCGCGGATCTTGCACCGGTATGGCTTGTTGGAACCATCGGAGACCAGATAGACGCCGAATTCGCCCTTGGGCGCTTCGACCGCGGCATAAACTTCGCCGGCCGGGACGTGGTAGCCCTCGGTATAGAGCTTGAAGTGATGGATCAAGGCCTCCATCGAACGCTTCATCTCGCCGCGCTTCGGCGGCACGATCTTGCCGTCCATCGAAGAGACCGGCCCGGCCTCGGCGTCGCCGAGCAGGCGGTTCACGCACTGGCGCATGATCCTCGCAGATTCGCGCATTTCGATCATGCGGATCAGGTAGCGGTCGTAGCAGTCGCCGTTCTTGCCGATCGGGATATCGAATTCGAGATCGGAATAGCACTCATAGGGCTGCGCGCGACGCAGGTCCCAGGCGGCGCCAGAGCCGCGCACCATCACGCCGGAGAAGCCCCAGGCCCAGGCATCCTCCAGCTTTACGACGCCGATATCGACGTTGCGCTGCTTGAAGATACGGTTACCGGTAAGCAGCTCGTCGATATCGTCGACGGTCTTCAGGAACGGATCGATCCATTTGCCGATGTCCTCGACGAGCTGATGCGGCAGGTCCTGGTGCACGCCGCCCGGCCGAATATAGGCCGAGTGCATGCGGGCGCCACAGGCGCGCTCATAGAAGACCATCAGCTTCTCGCGCTCTTCGAAACCCCAGAGCGGCGGCGTCAGCGCACCGACGTCCATCGCCTGCGTTGTCACGTTAAGAAGATGCGAAAGGATACGGCCGATTTCCGAGTAAAGAACACGGATAAGCTGACCGCGGATCGGCACCTCCGTGCGCGTCAATCTTTCGACGGCAAGCGCGAAGGCATGCTCCTGGTTCATCGGCGCAACATAGTCGAGCCGATCGAAGTAGGGGATGGCCTGCAGGTAGGTCTTGGCCTCGATCAACTTCTCCGTGCCGCGATGCAGGAGGCCGATATGCGGATCGACGCGCTCGACGATTTCGCCGTCGAGCTCAAGCACGAGACGCAGAACGCCGTGCGCCGCCGGATGCTGCGGGCCAAAGTTGATGTTGAAGTTGCGGACGTTATGTTCGGTCATACCGATTGCTCCAGGCCGGTTGGCGTCCTCGCCGGACCGCCACGGGCCGACTTAAATCACCGTGCCTTCGCCTTCTCGTCGCCGGGCAGGACGTATTCGGTCCCCTCCCAGGGCGAAAGAAAATCGAAGTTGCGGAACTCCTGCTTCAGCTCTACGGGTTCGTAGACGACCCGCTTGGCTTCGTCGTCGTAACGCACCTCGACGAAACCGGTCAGCGGGAAGTCCTTGCGCAACGGATGGCCTTCGAAACCGTAGTCCGTCAGGATGCGGCGCAGATCCGGATGCCCGGTGAAGAGGATGCCGTACATGTCGTAAGCTTCCCGCTCGAACCAGTCCGCACCCGGATAGACCGAAGTGGCAGAAGGCACGGGGTCGCCGTCGGCAGTTGCGACCTTGACACGGACACGCAGGTTCTGGCGCGGCGACAGCAGATGATAGACGACGTCGAAACGATCCGGCCGCTGCGGGTAGTCTACGCCGCAGACATCGATCAGGCTGACAAAACCGCACTGCACGTCGTCGCGCAGGAAACTCAGGAGCGCAATGAGGTGCTCGGCCTCCACCGTCAGGGTCAATTCGCCGTATTTGATCGACGAATCGGCGATCAGCGCACCCCGCATCTCGCGCAGATAGGAGGCAAGCTCGTTCAGGGCTTCACTCATCTTAAAGACTCCCTGCCCTTAGCGCTCGATCGTGCCGGTCCGGCGGATCTTCTTCTGCAGCAGAAGCACGCCATAGAGCAGCGCTTCTGCCGTGGGAGGACAGCCTGGCACGTAGATGTCGACGGGCACGACGCGGTCGCAACCGCGCACGACCGAATAGGAATAGTGATAGTAGCCGCCGCCGTTGGCGCAGGAGCCCATCGAGATGACATAGCGGGGCTCCGGCATCTGGTCGTAGACCTTGCGAAGCGCGGGTGCCATCTTGTTGGTAAGCGTGCCGGCGACGATCATGACGTCGGACTGGCGCGGTGAGGCGCGCGGCGCGAAGCCGAAACGCTCGGCGTCATAGCGCGGCATCGACATCTGCATCATTTCGACGGCGCAGCAGGCAAGACCAAAGGTCATCCACATCAGCGAACCGGTGCGGGCCCAGTTGATCAGCTCGTCGGTCGAGGTAACGAGAAAACCCTTGTCGGCAAGCTCGTTGTTGATCTCGCCGAAGAAAGCGTCATTGCTGCCGATCGGCTTGCCGGTCGAGGGATCGATGATCCCCTTCGGCTGCGGCGCAACGAGCGTGGTGCCGGATGTTAGTTCCATTCCAGCGCTCCCTTCTTCCATTCATAGATAAAGCCGACCGTCAGCACCAGGAGGAAGACCATCATCGACCAGAAGCCGAACCACCCCATCTCCCTGAACGAGACAGCCCAGGGGAAGAGGAACGCCACTTCCAGATCGAAGATGATGAAGAGGATCGACACGAGATAGAAACGGATGTCGAACTTCATGCGGGCGTCGTCGAACGCATTGAAGCCGCATTCGTAGGCCGACAGCTTTTCCGAATCGGGCGCCTTGAAGGCGACAGCAAAAGGGGCGACCAGGAGTGCGAGGCCGATCACAAGCGCGATTCCAATGAAAATCGCGATCGGAACATAGGAACCGAGAAGTTCAGTCATTGTTATCCGTCCCTGCCTGCGGGAGAGCGCCGGAGAAGCGCTAAAACAACAAATCTCGCAGGCCGAAAAATATGTTGCAACGCCAGAGTGGTTAGCGCAGGCCGCGCCCGCGCGCAAGCCTTCAAGGGGCATTTAAACCGCTTCGCGACACAAGGATAATACGACATCATTCGGCGCAGCAGCGTCAAAGCGCGCATTTGTGGGAACGGACGAACTTTGCCGCAGATGGTTGCGCACCGAGACACAATGCCGCAATGCAAAACACGGAAATCCGCGCCACCAGATCGCATCGAAAGACAGGAGAAATGGCGCGAGTGACGGGGCTCGAACCCGCGACCTCCGGCGTGACAGGCCGGCACTCTAACCGACTGAGCTACACCCGCGCATCATGGCCATCTGGCCATTATTACATCATCGGCACATTTTGAGAATGCCGCTGCTTTGCCTTTCAAGAGTGGCGCGAGTGACGGGGCTCGAACCCGCGACCTCCGGCGTGACAGGCCGGCACTCTAACCGACTGAGCTACACCCGCATCATCTTGACTAGGCCGGAGCGACTTTGGTTCGCCCCGCATCAAAGCGGCCCTGCCGTTCGATGAGCGGCTAACTAAGCGGTTCGCATTTGGGTGTCAAGCGTGTTTGAAGACAAATCCGTGACGGAGCGGATTTTGATCCACAGCCCGCTTGGCGACACGGAATGAGGCACCAACCGAGACACCATTGGGCAGCCCGCCACCCGACATCCATGCGTTCCCAACACGACAACCTCCCAACCGCGCGAAGTTGTCCACAAGCGATGGCAATACACTTCGGTGCGAAACTCGCGTTCACAAAAAAAATCGAAAAAACCTTGCAAATGCTCTTGCGGTTTTTTCCGGTTGCGCATAGATCACGCCCACCGACGCGGCGGACACACTTGTTCGAAACGCGAGAGGGCGATTAGCTCAGTTGGTAGAGCGCCTCGTTTACACCGAGGATGTCGGGAGTTCGAGTCTCTCATCGCCCACCATTCTATCCGAAAAACGAAGCGACACAGCGGCATACACCCCTAAAACCGCGTCGCCCCGTCACGCTCCGCTGTACTGCTCGACCGTCACGTGTTCGAGCCAATCCACCACTTTGCCGTCGAGCGCTTCCTGGATGGCGATATGTGTCATCGCCGTATCCGGCCCGGCGCCGTGCCAGTGTTTTTCGCCCGGCGGAAACCACACGACGTCGCCCGCGCGAATTTCGCGCCGCTCCCCGCCCCAGCTTTGTGCCAGCCCACGACCTGCCGTCACGATCAGGGTCTGGCCAAGCGGATGCGTGTGCCACGCCGTCCGTGCGCCAGGCTCGAACGTCACCGTAACGACGCGAACGCGCGCCGGCTGGGGTGCCTCGAGCAGCGGGTCCTGCCGCACCGACCCAGTGAAATACTCTGTCGCGCCCCGCGCCGAGGGCCGCGATCCACATTCGATGATTTCCATTCGTAGGTCCTCCGTTTGCAGATCCAAAGTACGAAGCCAGCGTGTAGCCCGCGCTTCGTTACAGCCTGTGAATGGTTACTGACGGACAAGCGTACCGCGCGACGTCGCAAAGGTGTTCGTGATGGGTAAGATAGATCACCTGTCCGACGCGTGCCATGTCCGCCATCAATCCGAAGGCACGACCGGCGCGATCGTCGTCGAAAGTTTCCATGATGTCGTCGGCGATAAACGGCAGCGCTTCCCGGGCGGCGGCGACCTCGTGATAGCCGGCGATTCGAAGTGCGAGATAGAGTTGGAACCGCGTGCCCTTCGAAAGATCGCCGGCGAGCTTCGACCCGCCCGAAGCGACATTGGCGATCAGGAATTCCTGCCCCTTGTCCGCATGGGTGGAGAGGCCGGAATATTCGCCACCGCTGATCTGCATGAACATCCGCGAGGCTCGTTGCATCATGGCGCTGCGGTGGCGCTCTCGAAACAGCCGTAGCGCCTGCTCCGCCGCGATCACCCCTGCCCTCAATCGCAAATAGCCGATCGCCTTATTCTCGATGTCGAGAAGCAGCGTTCGGCGCCGCTGCTCCAAATCGGCGGCCCTGTCTCCGCCTTCGACGTCCGCAAGCGCCTTTTCCCGGGTCCGCACCTCCGCATGCAATTCGCTGACATCACGATCAGCAGCCTCAATTGCTTCTTCCAACCTCGCGAGTTCGTGCCGCAGTGCCGTCTCGTCGACCGCTGCCAGCATCGCCTCGGCCTCAGCGCATGTGGCCACGCCGAGCCGCGTGACAAGATCGTCGTCGAGTTCGGCGAGCCTTTGCCGCAACCTCTGCTGCTCGCGCACCGCGTCGAGGCAAGCGCCGGCTTCATCGAGCGTGGCGCAGCCAAAGAAGTCGAGCATGGCCTGTTTTGCGCACATATGAAGCTGCTCTTCGGCGTGCAGCCTTTGCAGGTCCTCTTCCATCCGCTCGATGCTGACAAGGGCCGCCTTGCGGTGCTCTTGCTGCTGATGAGCGATAGCGATGCGGTCGCGCATGGCGGCAAAGATCACCAAGGGATCATCGCCCGGCTCCAGCAACCCGAACGCTTCGGCCAAATTTGAAACCGCCTCGCGGAACGCGACCTGATCCTTGCGCATCCCGGAGATTCGATGATCGAGATCGGCTTTGCGCTGCATCAGCTTGTCAAAGTCCTGCAGGACCGCAAGCATTGGCCCGATCTCTTGCGGATTAGGCTGCTCGACTTGTCCGGCGAGCCAAGTCCCGGCAAGCCACGTCCCTGCTAGCGCCTCGTACCATTCACGCTGCCACGCGGCCATTTCGGCCTCTGCGTTCTCAAGCGTGATCTCCCGGTTTTCCAGCGCTTCCGAGGCCCGCCGATGCTGCTCGACAGCAGTCCGATGGGCGGCGGCAGCCGCCTGTGCCTCGGAAACGACGCGCTCCGTAGCGGCGAGCATGCCGTCGAGACGCTCCGGCAAATTCCCTGTCACGCCAATCCGTGCAAGCTCGTCCTGCAGTGCACGAACGATTGTCGCTTCCTCGCTGGCCGCCCGCTCGTGTTGCAGACGGGTCGCGCGCAAAGCCGCCCGTGTTTCCAGCGCAGCGGCACGTGTCGCCAACCAGGCCTCCAGCTGCGGTAACAGCATGCCGTTGGGTAAACCGCAGGCGCTCGCGGCCCGGGCAACCGCCGCGTCCAATTCCGCACGATCGCTGACGGCCACTCGTCGTTGCGCTTCAAGCTCGCACAGGCGGGCGCGCCGTTCCGTTATCGTGCATCTCAGGCCGCGCAGCTCCGCTATCCTTTCCGCCTGCCCCAACCGCAACGCGATTGCTTGGTCGTCCTCTTTCAGCAGCGTCTCGAAGGCGCTCGCAGTCCCGTGATCCAGCCGCAGCCTATGCTCCCGCCAGGCAACATCGCGCCGCAGCCGCAGTTCGCTCGCGGCCGCTTCGTCTAGGGTACCGCCGAAAGAGTTGAGCGCCGCAAGACGCGCTTCGTCACCGGCCTGGCGTTCGCTTTCGTCCGCGATCCTGGCATCAAGACGCAGCCGCCGCTCCCCAAGCGATGCCGCTTCCGCCCGCCAAGTCTCGACCATAGCAGGCGCCGGGACACAGATCGCCGCAAGCTCGTCCGCGCTTCCCTCGAACGGCCGTAACCCGCAGAGCTTGTCGGAAAGCTCCGCCTCCAGCCGATCGATCTCCCGGCCTGCCGCTTCTTGTCGAAGCAGGCAATCGTTCTGCCGCGCCAGCCGCAGGCGTTCCGCGAGATGGCAGAGGTCTCTCGCGCTTCCATCGTGTCGGCCAAGGTCCCGCTCGGCCTCCTGCCACTGCCGCTTCGCTTTCCCGACCTCCTCGCGCGCAGATGAAAGCCGCTCGGCGAGCGTCGCGTGACGCCGGACGAGATCCTGCAGCCGCGCGCCGGCTGCCGCGGGCAGGAGAAGAGCAGCAGGATCGGGATGGTCCTTTTGGCCGAGGCGGATGAGACAAGCTTCGATGCCGGCTGACGTAACGGCAAGCTCCTCGATGCGTGACGGCATGTCGCGCGCTGCCGTGAGATAGCGGGCGTCGAGCGCGGTTTCACGGAGCATGTCGAACCGCTCGGCAAACGTCAGCGCCAGCTCGTCCAGAGGCAGGCCCCCCAGTTCCTCGCGTCGGCGGCGCAATTCCTCGTTCAGTTGCGAAAACCGGGCGGCGATTTCCGTTTCCGTTTTGCGGAGCGCCGGCAGGTCGCTCCACCACTCCGAAGGGGGCAGCGGTAGCGCTTCCTGGCGGGCGAGCTCTTCCCGCACGCCGCGAAGCCGACCGAGAAGCGGCATGCAGTCGAGCTGCGCGCGTGTCCGGTCCCGCCCAACGCGGAGTTCCGCGCGGTGCGCCGACGCGCTGTCATGGCGCTCACGGGCACCTGCCAGCGCCTTGCGAAGCGACGCGTATTCGCGAGCGTTGATATCGATCGCGCTACGCTCTGCCTTCAGCGCGTCCAGTGCCGCCCTCAGTTCGGCAAGTTCGTGCTTGCGCCCTTGCGGCTTGTAGAAGGCATCTGCCTCGGCCCGCAACGTCGCCAATACGGCACTGCTGTCCGGCAGGCCGGAACTCGCGGAAAACAGCAGCGAACCAAGCTCGCCCTCGCTCTTGAGGATGCTTTCGCCGCCCTCTTCGATGCTGTCATCGTCCAGCGAAAACATCATGCGGTAGGTTGCGCGGTCGATAGACCCGAGGGCGGCCGAAAAGAGATTGTCCGGCACCGGCTGCTCGTCAGGGCCGACCAGGCTGTTTGCGTTGCGCTTGATGCGATAGGCGTGATGCCGCCGGCCGCCGGTTTCCACGACGCCACCGACGCGCATTGTCTGATAGGGGTGCAGAAAACCATAGGGGCTGAGTCGCTCGATCCCGAAAAGCAGATCGAGGAAACCGGAAAACAGGGTCGACTTGCCGGCCTCGTTCGGACCGTAAACCAGATGAAAGTCCGGTTGCCCGGGTTTGGCATCGCCGAAATCGAGGCTGCGCGCGGTGAATTTTCCGTAGCGTACAAGATCGAGTTGCTGAAGCCGCATCAGCCGCCACCCTTGGCGGCGGCGCCGTGGAGATGCGCCAGCACATCCGCACTCCCCATGAGGCTGGCATTCATCACCAGCTCTTCAAGCGCGTCTTCATCGGACGCCACCGTCTGCCGCAACTCAGGCGGGAGATGCTGCAGGAGTTCTTCAGCGACAGCCTTTAGTTGTTCACGAAAACCGAAGGCCGGCAGGACTTCATGTTCGACGAGGAAGGCAAGTTCCTCCACCGGCTCCCGGGACGGCCGATCGTCCTGCGCTCGCGGCTCCCGGCAGAGAAGGTCGATTTTTTCAACCCAGCATCCCCTCAACCCGGCAGAAATGTTCGTGAGCTCGGTTTTCAAGAGATCCGCATCCCTTCTCAGGCGCCAGGCAAGCGGGGTGGTGCCCGTCAGCGATAGACGCAGGATGAGATTCTCCGCCGATATCTCGTGTCGAAGGCGGGTCAGTGCACGCGTCCCCAGATCCAGCACGTCGCGCCACTCCGCCGCGCCCGTTACATCCACGGACAGCCGTTCGAACACGGCCAGACCGATCGGCCGCTCTTCTATTTCCACGCGGCCGTCATCGTCGATCGTGACGACGGTCACGCCTTTGCCGCCCGCTTCGTTGATGTCGCGCCCCTGCGGCATGCCCGGCATGACGATGAAAGGCAGTTCGCTGTGCACCTGGCGCTGGTGGACATGGCCGAGCGCCCAATAGTCGAAACCGTGCCGTTGCAGGTCGGCGACGCTGCAGGGCGCGTAGCGATCATGTCCCGGCGAGCCGGAGAGGCTCGTGTGCAGCATGCCGATGTTGATCGCGTCGGCGACCGGCGGATGAAACGACGGCAGCAGGCTTTCCGGTGCATGCGGATTGGCGAAGCTCACCCCGTGAATATGGACTGTTCTGCCGCTTGCCAGTGTCTTGGCAATGATCGGCTTGCTTCGCCCCTGGAAGACGTGAACCGACGGCGGCAACGTCAGCTCGCGCGTTACCTGGGACTGGGCGTCATGGTTGCCGCGAATAACGAACGTCCGGATGCCGGCCTCGTCCAGGCGACGCAGTTCACCGGCGAGGAACAGCGCGGTGTTCATGGAGGTCTGGCTACCGTCATAGAGGTCGCCCGCGACCAACAGAGCGTCGACGCTTTCGGCGATACATAGATCGACGATGCTTGTCAGTGCGCTACGGGTGGCTCCGCGCACGAGATCGGCGAGCTCCCCATTTCTGAGAGCCAGGCTGCGCAAGGGCGAATCGAGGTGGAGGTCTGCGGTGTGGACGAAGCGGAAGGGCATGGCCGACCATGGCCCGACGCTGCCTCGCCCGTCAATGGCGCCCGGCCGGTCGACCACAGGTGATCACGCTGACCGCACAAACACCCCTCGAAAACGGGGCCGTTTCTTTCTGCTGAACAAGGACGCCTTAAGAATTAAGAGGTTTTTGTCGACAAATGTCTCAATTGTAACTATCAATAGTGTTACTGCCATTTGACATGGCACCTCAAGATATAACTATAAAGGTCATGAAGAAGACATTCGAAGTTTCCGACAGGCTGTTCGAACTTTATCATCGCGTTCATCGATTGGTGAACGAGTCGATGACGGAGGAAGGCGTATCGCTTGCCCGAAGCAAGTTCCTGTTCTTTCTGAGCAAGCTCGGCCCTTGCCGATCCACGGATATCGCCTGCGCGCTTAATTTCGCGCCAAGGACCGTCACTGAGGCGATCGACGGACTGGAGCGCGACCGCCTGGTGATGAGGAAGCCTGATCCGGAGGACCGCCGCGCAAAGATCGTCTCGATCACCGAAACCGGCCGGGTCGTGCTCGAAGCAGCCGAACATCCACGCAAGCAGCTTATCGAGGAGATCTTCTCGGCGCTCGACGACGAGCAACTCGACCAGCTTTACGACATCGTCAGCAAGCTGGTGGAAAAGACCGACGAAATCCGCAGGCGCAAGGAAGAGGCCGAGGGGGCAGAGGTCGCCGTCGCGCGCTAGACTGCACACGACTCCGTAGAATCAGAAGGGGCCGGGACATCATGTCCTGGCCCCTTCCGTTTCTCTAGAGCATCCGGCTTTCGGGTGGATGCACCGAAAGCGGATAAGATGCTCTAGAACTTTGACTTGCTGCATGTTTTTATCCTTAAATCGGCGGCGATTTAAGGAAACATGCAGTAAGCGTCTGCGCTTACATCGCGTCGATGGCGCCGATGGAGAAGAACAGGGTTTCGCCGGAGGAGTCGTCGACGCCATCGTTGTCCGTGACGACATAGCCGTTTCCAGCGGCGTCGACTGTGAAGCCCTCGACCTTGTCGACGACGTAGCCGTTCAGCGCCTTGAGGTCCGGAATGAGATCCCGCACCTCTTCCTTCTTGACGACCGGCAGCTCGCCTCCGAGTGCAGCCGGCTTCAGGTCGGCAAGCGCGACGCGGTAGAGCTTTTTCAGCTTGGCCGCTTGCCCGATCTGGTTGTCGCGCTCGATGACATAGGCATAGTCGCCATGAACGGCGAGTTCGGAAAGGCCGACCCAGCCTTCTTCCGACTTGTCGAGCGGATAACGCACGGCGCCCCACTCCTTGCTTGCCGGCTTGTAGGAGACGAGTTTGACGAAGCCCTTCTCGTCATCCTTCCATTCACGCTGGACTGCCATCCAAAGGACCTGGTCGTCCCCTTTGCCGATCGTCGCAATGCCCTCGAAGCCATAGCGGGTCTCGTTTGCGCGCAGCTCCGCCGGAATCGCGATCTCCTGCTTGATCTCGCCCTTCTTGTTCACGTGGAAGAGCGCGTGGCTGTAGAGCTTGTCCGCATCGCCTTCGGAGGCGAGCCAGAAGCCACCTTCGCCGTCATTGGCGACGCCTTCGATGTCGAGCTTCTGCGCGGGAGCGCCGTTACGGGTGATCGGCAGCGCCTCGGTGATCAGCGCCGGCTGCTGCGTCGCATCGATCGTGAAAATCGTCGGCTGCGAAGAGAAGACGGAATCGTTGACCGCCTGCAGGAAGCCCGGCTTGTCCGCGACAGGTGCCAGACCCGAAAGTGCGCCGAAGCCGATCGGCATGCCATCCTTCTCCGCGGAGCGTATCTGCGGATAGGCTGCCTTCCCATCGCCCCGTTCATAGATCATGACATGCGCCCGCGCGCCGCCGTCCTCGACAAGATCGGTCTCGTTCGCGGTCGCAAACAAGTTGCGGCCCGGGATGGCAACCGCGCCCTCGGGCCCAATTCCAGACGGAAGGAGTTGCAGCAGTTCCGGCTCGGCGCCGGTGTCCTTGTAGACGCCGACGATCGATGCCCGCTCGGAGAGCAGGAAGAAGAGCTTGTCTTCGCCGTACTGCGCCTGTTCCATGCCTTCCGGCTCGACCCCCTTCGCCGACGAACGTTTTTCGGGATAGTGACCGATTGCCGCGATCGCGTGCTCGAATCTGGCGCCCGACTCGTAGAGAACCTTGCCGGTCGTGTCGAAGATCGTGAACCCGCGGGCCCCACCATCGTAGTCGCCCTCGTTGGCAACGACCAGGCGGCTATCGTCGAGCCATTTCATCGCATCCGGCTCGCGCTTGCGGCCGGTCTGCTCGCCGGTGAACGAGATGGCACCGTCGCGCTTCGTGTCGATGTTCTTCAGATCGACCGTGCCGGCCGAGAAATGTGTCTTCACGGCAGCGGTTTTGCCGTCGATGATGACGATGTGGTTGTTTTCCTGCAGCGTCAGCGCAATTTCGTCCTTGCCGTTGAAGGCGACGAATTCCGGCTCGGGGTCTTCGCCGGCTATCTCGGCGAGACCGGTCAGCGCCACGTGCTTGATGCTTGAGCAATCGGCGACACCATCCTTCAACGAGAGGATCACCAGATCGCCGGCCGGCATCTGCGGAATCTGCCCGTCGTTCACCTCCTCGTCGCGCTCGTTTTCGATCGCTATCGCGGCGAGCGTCTTGTCCTTGTTGATCGCAATCGAGTCCGGCTGGCCGCCGAGGTCGCAGGTCGCATCGACCTTTTTCGTCGCGAGGTCGACGACAGCAACGAGGCCGGAGGGCTTGGTAAAGCTTTCGCGCGTGTTGACGGCAACCAGCGCCTTCGGGCCAGCGACGGCAACCGAAGTCGGCTCGCCATCGAAAGACACGATGCCGCCCGCCTTCGGTGCCCTGGCATCGGTGATGTCGATGAAGCCAATGCGCTTTCCGGGGCTGTCGGAATAGATGAGCGTCTTGCCGTCTTCGCTTGCCGTTATGATTTCGGCCGAGGTCGGGGCTTTGCGATCCACACCTTCCGGCAGATTGTCCGCGACGGCAAAGGATGCGACGCGGTTGAAAACCTGTTCCGCGTGCACGGCTGTTGCCGTCGATGCGGCGAGCGCCGCCGCCAATGCTGTGGTGATTGAAAATGTCTTCATGTGTCCCTCCGTATCGCGACACATGGCAAATAGCCCCTGCGCTGTGCCGCTGTTGGCATCCGGAATCGCTGATCGTTTTACGCGCCGGATGGGAGGCTTTTGCAACCGTCGTGTAACAGCTCAATGACACGGCGGGCAGCAACGAAAAGAGGCCCGGACGAACCGGGCCCCAATTGATCTGCTTGCTTGCCTCCGCCATCAAAGCGGCGCCGCGGCAGATGAAACATGAACCTCTCTGCTGCCTATGTTCTCACAAGGGAAACGGCAAGACAGGGTGCAATGAGAAGTTTACTCGGGCTCTGGAACCCGCAAACACCAGATTAGTTGACAGCGTCCTTGAGGCCCTTGCCGGCCGTGAACTTCGGCACGTTGCGGGCCGGGATGTCAACTTCCGCCCCCGTGGACGGGTTGCGGCCCTTCGAGGCTTCGCGGCGGGTCACGGAGAAGTTGCCGAAACCGACGAGGCGGATGTCGCCACCGTTCTTCAGTTCAGCCTGGATGGTCTCGAAAACTGCATCGACTGCAGAAGACGCATCGGTCTTGGAAAGTCCGGCCTTCTCAGCAACGGCAGACACGAGCTCATTTTTGTTCATGTTTCCACCCCTTTCAATTGGTTCGAAACGACTGTCTTGTTAAGCCGGGGCGGCTTGCGCATCGCCCACGTCTTGCCATTCCCAATTGCGCCTAATCCCTTGGAATGCAAGGCTTGCGGACAGTTTTTACAACAAAAAAGACCGGCAAAGTGCCGGTCTTTCTTGTTTTTCTGGCGAGGGGCGCAAGCGGGACACAGTCCCCCGCCCCTTCCGGGGCTTGATCAGTGCGCTATCGAAGCGCCTGCTTCGTCCTGCGAATCGACAGCTGCGACCGGCGACGGCTGCTTCTCCGGGTCCCATTCGATCGGTTCTGGGCGACGCGTCAGGGCATGTTCGAGCACCTCGCCCATCCGCGAAACCGGGATGATCTCGAGGTTGTTCTTCACATTGTCCGGGATCTCGGCGAGATCCTTGGCGTTCTCCTCGGGGATCAGCACCTTTTTGATGCCGCCGCGCAGAGCTGCCAACAGCTTCTCCTTCAGGCCGCCGATCGGCAGCACACGACCGCGCAAGGTGATCTCGCCGGTCATCGCGACATCCTTGGAGATCGGTATACCGGTCATCACCGAGACGATGGCGGTTGCCATTGCAACACCCGCCGACGGGCCGTCCTTCGGCGTCGCACCCTCGGGCAAGTGCACGTGGATGTCACGCTTGTCGAAAAGCGGCGGTTCGATGCCGAAATCGATCGCACGCGAACGGACATAGGAAGCCGCCGCCGAAATCGATTCCTTCATCACGTCGCGCAGGTTGCCGGTCACCGTCATGCGGCCCTTGCCGGGCATCATGACCCCTTCGATCGTCAGCAATTCGCCGCCAACCTCGGTCCAGGCCAAGCCCGTGACCACGCCGACCTGATCGTCGCGCTCGGCCTCGCCGTGGCGGAACCGCGGCACACCGAGATAGTCGGCGATGTTTTGCGCCGTCACTTCGACCTTCTTGGACTTGCCCTTGAGGATCTCGGTCACAGCCTTGCGGGCGAGCTTCATCAGTTCGCGCTCGAAATTACGGACGCCGGCCTCACGCGTATAGGTCTGGATGACAGCCATCAGCGCATCGTCGGTCACCGAAAATTCCTTCGGCTGCAACGCGTGGTCGCGTATCGCCTTCGGCAGCAGGTGCCGCTTCGCGATTTCCAACTTCTCCTCTTCGGTGTAACCGGCAATCCGGATCACCTCCATGCGGTCCATCAGCGGCGCCGGAATATTCAGCGTATTCGCGGTGGTGATGAACATCACATTCGAGAGGTCATATTCGACTTCCAGGTAGTGATCCATGAAAGTCGAGTTCTGTTCCGGATCGAGCACTTCGAGAAGCGCCGAAGACGGGTCGCCGCGGAAGTCCTGGCCCATCTTGTCGATCTCGTCGAGCAGGAAGAGCGGGTTGGACTTCTTAGCCTTTTTCATTGACTGGACGACCTTGCCCGGCATCGAACCGATATAGGTCCGGCGGTGGCCGCGGATCTCAGCCTCGTCGCGAACGCCGCCGAGCGCCATGCGAATATATTCGCGGCCGGTTGCCTTCGCGATCGACTTGGCGAGCGAGGTCTTACCGACGCCGGGCGGGCCGACGAGGCACAGGATCGGGCCTTTGATCTTCGCGGAGCGCGCCTGTACCGCCAGGTACTCGACGATGCGTTCCTTGACCTTGTCCAAGCCGAAGTGGTCGGCATCGAGCACCTTCTCGGCGTGGTTGAGGTCGGTCTTGATCTTCGACTTCCTGCCCCACGGCATGCCGAGCAGCCAATCCAGATAATTGCGCACGACGGTCGCTTCAGCCGACATCGGGCTCATCTGGCGCAGCTTCTTCAGTTCCGCATCAGCTTTCTCGCGCGCTTCCTTGGAGAGCTTGGTCTTGGCAATGCGCTCTTCGATTTCGGCCATCTCGTCGCGGCCGTCCTCGCTGTCGCCAAGCTCCTTCTGGATCGCCTTCATCTGTTCGTTGAGGTAGTACTCGCGCTGGGTCTTCTCCATCTGGCGCTTGACGCGCGAACGGATGCGCTTTTCGACCTGCAGGACCGAAATCTCGCCTTCCATGAAGCCGAGCGCCTTCTCGAGGCGCATCTTGACGCTCGTCGTCTCCAGCATCTCCTGTTTTTCGACGATCTTGATGGAGAGGTGCGATGCGACCGTGTCGGCAAGCTTCGAATAGTCTTCGATCTGACTTGCGACGCCGACGACCTCGGGAGAAATCTTCTTGTTGAGCTTTACGTAGCTCTCGAACTCGGACACCACCGACCGGCTCAGCGCTTCGATCTCGACCGGATCTTCCTCCGGCTCGTGGAGCACATGGGCCTGCGCTTCGTAGAACTCCTCGCGCTGCGTATAGCGATCAATCTCTGCACGCGCGCGGCCTTCGACGAGAACCTTGACCGTTCCGTCGGGAAGCTTCAGCAGTTGCAGCACATTGGCGATGGTTCCGACATGATAGATGGCGGAAGGTTCCGGATCATCGTCGGTGGCGTTGATCTGGGTAGCAAGCATGATCTGCTTGTCGGTGCCCATGACCTCTTCCAACGCACGGATCGACTTCTCCCGCCCGACGAAGAGCGGCACGATCATGTGCGGGAAGACTACGATGTCGCGCAGCGGCAGAACCGGATAAGTCGCGCTTTCAGTCGCCGAGGACGTTTTGTTCGTCATGTCATTTCCTTTCCGTCCCGTTTTCGGGCCCGTTCCCGGGAGCCCTATGGCACTCCCGGCTGTCATTTTTTCTTCACGAAAGTGGAGTGCAAGAGCGGCCTTTTCAAGGTACGGCGCAGTCTCCCTTTCATGGACAGTTCCCAGTCCTTACGCTCGGACGCTGTTGCGGGCCTTGCGAAAGGACGTCGAAACATCAACGACAGGCAGCAAACGGGCCTTCACTGAATCGTCGCATCATCGCGTTGTTACTGCACTTTAGCAACCACAGTTTCATTAAATCGAACGGGCTGCGACCCCATCTCAACAGCTATGTGCACGAAATGAAAAAGCCCGCGCGCGGCGGGCTTTTCAAACAATCGTGAAAGAGAGCAACTAGGCCGAAACGTTGGTCTTCTCCTCGGACCGCTCCGAGTAGATGTAGAGCGGCCGCGCGGTTCCCTTGACCACCTCGTCCGAGATCACGACCTCGCGAACGCCTTCGAGCGTCGGCAGTTCGAACATCGTGTCGAGCAGGATCTTTTCCATGATCGAGCGCAGGCCGCGGGCACCGGTCTTGCGCACGATGGCGCGTCGAGCGATCTCGCGCAGAGCGTCCTCGTGGAAAGTCAGTTCGACGTCCTCCATTTCGAACAGACGCTGATACTGCTTGACCAAGGCATTCTTCGGCTCCGAAAGAATCTGGATCAGTGCATCCTCATCAAGGTCCTCGAGCGTCGCCAGGACCGGCAGACGGCCGATGAACTCAGGGATCAGGCCGAACTTGACGAGATCTTCCGGCTCAAGCTCGCGCAGTACCTCGCCAACGCGGCGATCCTCCGGAGCGCGGACGGTGGCGCCGAAGCCGATCGACGTCTTTTCACCGCGGGCCGAAATGATCTTGTCGAGGCCGGCGAACGCCCCGCCGCAGATGAAGAGGATGTTCGTCGTGTCCACCTGCAGGAACTCCTGCTGCGGATGCTTGCGGCCGCCCTGCGGCGGCACCGACGCCACGGTGCCTTCCATGATCTTCAGCAGGGCCTGCTGCACGCCTTCGCCTGAGACGTCGCGGGTTATCGATGGATTGTCCGACTTGCGCGAAATCTTGTCGACCTCGTCGATATAGACGATGCCGCGCTGGGCGCGTTCGACATTGTAGTCGGCAGCCTGCAGCAGCTTCAGAATGATGTTCTCGACGTCCTCACCGACATAGCCCGCTTCCGTCAGGGTCGTCGCGTCGGCCATGGTGAAGGGAACGTCGATGATCCGGGCGAGCGTCTGCGCCAGGTAGGTCTTGCCGCAGCCGGTCGGGCCGACGAGCATGATGTTCGATTTCGCCAGTTCCACGTCGCTGCTCTTCGCGGCATGCGCGAGGCGCTTGTAGTGGTTGTGGACGGCGACCGACAGGATGCGCTTGGCCTGCTGCTGGCCGATGACGTATTCGTCGAGGACCTTGATGATTTCCTGCGGGGTGGGAACGCCATCGCGCGACTTGACCATCGAGGTCTTGTTCTCTTCGCGGATGATGTCCATGCAGAGTTCGACGCATTCATCACAAATGAACACGGTCGGCCCAGCGATCAGCTTGCGAACCTCATGCTGGCTCTTGCCGCAAAACGAACAATAGAGGGTATTTTTCGAGTCACCGCCGTTGCTACCGCTGACCTTGCTCATTTCCACTTCCTTCCAGCACGCCGGACACCTTCGGAAAGATATCCCGGACCACTCAATTCGCCTTGCGCAAAAGCTTGCCACCCATCGCAAGGTTCTTGGGAGTACTCACCGTACCAGGCAAATCGCCTGAATTTCGGCCGCAACGACTCTCCCGCCGTAACCCGAGCACCGTGTTTCCAAACTCAGACACGGCACTTTGGTTCATATTAACGGCTTTAACCTGTCGATAAAGCCCCTTAGCAATTACAAATGTGTCACAATTACATCGGTCGTGACACAAAAGCTTGAAATCAAGCCTGTTCAGCGCCCTCGGCAGCCTCGCGAGACGTGATGACCTTGTCGATCAATCCCCAGTCCAGAGCCTCCTCAGAACTCATAAAATGGTCGCGATCGAGCGTCTGTTCGACCTCTTCATAGGTCCGTCCGCAGTGCTTGACATAGACCTCGTTCAGCCGGCGTTTCATCTTCAGGATGTCTCTTGCGTGCCGCTCGATGTCGGATGCCTGCCCCTGGAAGCCGCCCGAAGGCTGATGCACCATGATGCGTGAATTCGGCGTCGCGAAACGCATATCCTTGTGACCCGCCGCCAACAGCAGCGAACCCATGGAGGCCGCCTGTCCGATGCAGAGCGTCGAGACAGCCGGCTTGATGAACTGCATCGTGTCGTAGATCGCCATGCCGGCCGTCACGACGCCGCCCGGCGAATTGATGTAGAGCGCGATTTCCTTCTTCGGATTTTCTGCCTCGAGGAAAAGCAGCTGGGCGCAGACAAGCGTCGCCATCTGATCTTCGACCGGGCCCGTCAGGAAGATGATCCGCTCCTTGAGCAGACGCGAATAGATGTCGTAGGATCGTTCGCCGCGGTTGGTCTGCTCAACAACCATCGGCACCAGCGCCATGGCCGTATCAACTGGATTTCTCATATCGAACCTTCATCAATCGGGACCGCAATCCCTCGCGGGCCGGGAATCATCGGATTAGCCTCAGTCCTTACATAGAGTGTCAATGCCCTTCACTTCAAGTCGCGAACATTCGATAGGCTTATTGGTCGCGGCCATCCTTGCGCAAAGCCTTAAATGCTCCCCACCCGTTTGCCGGTAGAACATTTTTCCGGCGCGACCGCCCCGTGTGCGCCGCTTTGCTCACAGGCATTGCAGATGCATCGGTAAACGATCGGTAAACCCCATCGCGCCTGAAACGTCCGCGTTTCACAGTTGGGACTCCAGCGGCAAGAAGCGGATTGCGCCGGCGATCAACCGCCGAAGAACGCCAGCATCCGGCTCGCGCCGCAGCCATCTTTCCGTTCCACTCGTGCGATCGCGCCAGACCGGCCTGCCATTCTCCAAGGCCAGCCTATAACTCATTTCGGGCAATGTCTCGTCATCGAATATCGATTGAAGTTCTTTGGCCAAAGCTTCATCCGAAAATACGACTCCCATCTCCGTATTCAGCGACGCTGAACGCGGATCGAAATTCATCGAGCCGACATATCCGATCATCCCGTCGATGACGAAGGCCTTGGTGTGCAGGCTTGCATTGCGCGCGCCGAAGAGGGACATGCGGTGGCGATCGATGAAATCGCCGCGCTCCTTGAGCTCGAAGAGATCTATTCCACCGCGCAGCAGTCCTTTGCGATATTTCACATAGCCGCCATGCACGGCCGCGACATCCGTCGCCGCGAGTGAATTGGTCAGCACGGCCACCTTCGCCCCCTTCCCGGCAAGTGCCGTCAGTTCGCGCGTTCCCTCGGCGCCCGGGATGAAATAGGGGGAAATGATGCGCAGGTCGCGCTTGGCGGCGTTGATCAGCGGAAAGAGTTCACGCAGCAGCCAGTTCTGGCGCTTTTGCATCAGTGCCTTTTCGGGCGGATCGAAGGCAATGCGGACATCGGCGCTCCGGTGGAGCGGGCGGCTGCCCCGAAAACAGCCCTTCTCAGCGGCCGCCTTGTCGACCTGTTCCAGGTAGAAGCGTGCGGCGGGGGTGCGGGCAAGCGCATCGAGCGCTTCACGCAGCGCCGGCAGAAATTGCTTGCGCGGCGTGCGCAGCGCCGCGATCGGCAGGACGGAGGCGCTGTTCCAATAGCGATCGAACATCTCCGTCGCCTGATCGACGACCGGCCCGATCAACCATACATCCAGATCGCGAAAGTTCGAGAGTTCGGCCGCATCGAAATAGGCATCGCCAATGTTGCGTCCGCCGGCAATCGCCAACCGGCCGTCGGCTATCCACAGTTTGTTGTGCATGCGGCGCGTAGCGCTAAAGGCGCGGATCGCCATCTCGAAGCCGCGGCGAAAGCGATCCGTGCGCGCCCGGCTCGGATTGAACAGGCGGACATCGATATTCGGATGCGCATCAAGCGAGATGCACAGGCGATCATGGATGCCCGCATTGATATCGTCGAGCAGCAACCGAACACGCACGCCACGGTCGGCGGCCATGACGAGTTCGCGCGTCAGCAGAAACCCGGTCAGGTCGTCCTTCCAGTAATAATATTGCAGGTCGAGGCTACGCCCGGCTCGTCGCGCGGAGTGTGCTCTCGCGACAAAGGCCTCGATGTTGTCGGATATCAATGCGACCCCGCTTTGGCGAGGGCTATCGAGCAGGAGCAGACCGATATCCAGATCGATCTCCGTTTCGTTTTCGGCAACCGGCAGCGCAAAGGACGGCTGTGCCTGGGGACGACGCCCAAACCGCCCGTAAATGTAAAGGATCGCCGCACCGGCGAGGGCAATCAAAATGGCAAGAAAGACCGTAATCCAAAACACCATCGCACGCCGCCTCAGCCTGCTTTAAGCCGAATCCGTCCCGATCAGCGCGGCGCGACGCGGGTCGCTTTCGCCGTGTTGAACCGCCTTCAGGTCAATCGATGCCTTTACCGGCAGATGGTCCGAGGCAACACGCGCGAGCGGCGAGTCGTGCACTGCCACGGACGTGACCAGATGATGCGGATTGCCAAGCACGCGATCGAGCGGCAGCAGCGGAAAACGCGACGGAAAACTGGCGACCGTCGCATGCGATGGATCAAAGGTCGGGCTCAGAAACTTGAGCGATGAACGCTTGCCCATCCGCCATTCGTTGAGGTCGCCGATAAGCAGGGTCGGTCGGCCGACTCCATCGGCCGCGGCACGCAACAGCGCTTCGGCCTGCTGCGCTCGGGAGTGGCGCAACAGTCCAAGGTGGGCGGCGATCACCCGCAGCGGTCCGGCCTTGAGGTCGAGATCGACGACCAGCGCGCCCCGCGGCTCGACACCGGGCAGCTTCAACTGGCGGATGTCGGAAACCGCCCCCTCTCTCAGCAACAGGACGTTGCCGTGCCAGCCGTGCCCCTTGGCTGAAAAGGGTGAGATCGGCACCGAAACCAGATGCGCCTCGCGCCGCAGGTGTTCCAGGTCGAGAAGGCCGGCCCGTTCGCCGAAGCGCTGGTCCGCTTCCTGCAAGGCCACGATATCCGCACCGATCTCGCTAATGACCTGCGCCGTGCGTGCCGGATCAAATCGGCCATCGGTACCGACGCATTTATGGATATTGTAGGAGGCTATGACGATGTCCCCGCGGTCCACCGCCGCATCGCGCGCTACCACCGTGGGCCGTCGCCTGCGGATCGCCGCCAGAATGCCCGCGGATAAACTGTTCTGAATTTTTGCCATGCCGCTCCCTGCTTGCTGCCGCATCATGCTCAAATAGGTCCGCCCCTGCCACCGAAAAAGTCCGGGCCACGCATCTTATTGCTTCCTGACCACGGGCTCACATGGAGCGCCTGCTCCGCACATTCGTCGACCGATTAGGCTTGCGGCACCCGCGTCCGGAGCAATAGAGATGCAGATGAAGCAGCGAGTTACCCATACCTGAAGAGTTGAGTCATGCCCGAAGTTCCCGGTATTTCGATCGACGGTTCCAGTCGCCGCGTTTCGCTCGACGTTCGCGATCCGGCTTTCTTCCGCAATCCGCTTCCCGCCTATGCGGCTCTCCATGAGCAATGTCCGGCCTTCTTCTGGGAGGAACGGCAGCAATGGTATTTTGCCGGCTATGATCAGGTAAACGGCCTGCTGCGAGACCGCCGTTTCGGTCGCCAGATTCTGCATGTCGCGACGCGCGACGAACTGGGCATGCCCGAGCCGAAACCGCATTTGAAGGATTTCGATGCGCTGGAGGCGCATTCGCTGCTGGAGCTGGAGCCGCCGGCACACACGCGGCTGAGGACGCTCGTCAACCGCGCTTTCGTTTCGCGGCAGATCGAGCAGCTAAGACCGGAGATCGAGGCGCTTTCGCACGCCGTCATCGACAGCTTCGAGAAGAGCGGCGAGGTGGAATTGCTGAAGACCTATGCCGAGACGATCCCGGTGACCATCATCGCGCGCATGCTCGGGATCCCCGTCGAAGCGGCCCCTCGCCTTCTCGACTGGTCGCATCGCATGGTCCGGATGTACGTCTTCAATCCGAGTTTCGAGACGGAGCTCGACGCCAATCAGGCGTCCGCCGAATTCGCCACCTACCTCAGCGACGTCATCGCCGAAAAGCGAGCGAACCCCGGCGATGACCTGCTGACGCATATGATCACTTCGGAGAAGGACGGAGAGCGACTGTCGGATGCCGAGCTGATCTCGACGACCGTCCTGCTCCTGAATGCCGGTCATGAGGCAACGGTCCATCAGATCGGCAATGCGGTGCGGACGATCCTTCAATCGGGTCTTTCGCCGGCTGAGCTTTTCGCAAGTGAAGATTCGACGGAACGGGCCATCGAAGAATGCCTGCGCTTCGCGGCCCCGCTGCATATCTTCCAGCGCTATGCGCTGACAGATATCGAGCTCGACGACGGCATCGCCCTCAAGAAGGGCGACAAGATCGGACTGATGTTGGGCGCGGCCAACGTCGATCCGCGGAAGTTCTCGGCACCCGATACATTCAAACCGGATCGCGACGAAGGCCCCAATGTTTCGTTTGGTGCGGGCCTGCACTTTTGCATCGGCGCGCCGCTGGCGCGGCTCGAGCTCAACATTTCCCTGCCGATCCTTTTCCGCCGCCTGCCGGGCATGCGGCTCAAGCACGAGCCGCAAGTCAAGGACAGCTTCCATTTCCACGGCTTGGAGCGCCTGGAAGTCGCCTGGTAGGCCCGCGGCGGCGGGGTCGCCGATGTAGCAGGTCGCGGCGTTCAGGGTCGGTTAACCATAAAGCCCTATTCCGGTCCGGACGGAGCGGCGATGGAGCCTGACGATGCGTCCAAACAAGTGCACAAGCGTGATCGTATCCGGCCTGATCGTTTCTGGCCTGATGCTGAGCAGTTGCCAAAGCGACCTTGCCATGGTGGCCGACGCCGCGTTCAGGAATGCGCCGGGGTACCCCGCGGCGCAGCGACCCGACACCGACCCGCCGACCGGACCGTCGACACCGGCCGATCCGGCTCCGCTGCCGACGAGCCCCTCAGTTCCGCCTGCACAGAACGTAGCGGAAAAACCGGCCTGTGACGCGGACGTGCAGTCGAGACTCAAGGCGGCGGGAACGGGTGTCGTTTCGCTGCAATGCAGCGTTCGACTGTCATCGGCCGATGTCGTCACCCATCCGATCGTCTTCGAAGGAAGCGCCGCTTCCGGATCCGTCCTCGATTGCGGCGGGGGGACGCTCGACGTCAGCGCCGGCGCTTCGCGGAAGGAGAAAACCGCGGTGGTCGTTCGCTCCCGGCAGATCGGCTCCGGAAGCTGGGACGTCCCCACGAACGTCACCATACGCAATTGCAAGATCAAGGGTTTCGCCCAGATCTACGGGCTTGGCGAGAACGCCGACGGCGCGACGATGAAAGCCTCCTCGCGCAACCCCGACCATACGGCCTTCGCCCAGGCTTCTGCCCCCAGGAACGTGCGCCTGGAGAACGTCACCTTCACCGCGCCCGGCGGCATTCCGTTCTACGTCGGCCCCGGGGTGACGAATACGGCGCTCGTCAATTCGCGGATCAACGGCAAATCAACCTCCGTCGCCGTCTATCTCGACGCCGAGTCCGCCAACAACACGATCAGCAACAACGTCTTCGGGATCACAACCGAAAAGAGGGAGTTGATCGCCGTCGACGGATCGGCGAACAACCGGATTACCAACAACACGTTCCAGCATGCCGAAAACGGCGGCATATTCCTCTACCGGAACTGTGGAGAGGGCGGCGTGATCCGCCATCAGAAGCCGCAATCCAACCAGATCACCGGCAACACCTTCCGTTACACATCGTCGTTCCTCGCGCAGCCGGCAGTCTGGCTGAATTCGCGCAACGGCAACCGGAGCTATTGCTTCAAGGATCCGGCCTATCCGTTCGGCAGCAGCGCCAGCAATCTCGATTTCGCGCAGAACAACGTGGTGCGCAACAACAGGCTCGAGGGCGGTTCCGAGAGCCTGATCCGCAACGACGATCCGACGAACGACATCGGGGGGAACACGTCGACCGGCGGCTGGTGACCGTAAGGGATCAGCCTTCAAAGCCGGATCACATAGTCCTTGCGAGTCGTTTCAACGACTTCCCAGGCCCCCTTGAAGCCGGGTCTCAAGATCAGGCTGTCGCCGGCCCTGAGATGGACGGGTTCTCCGCCCTCCTCGGTTATGATCGAATGCCCGGACAGGATGTGGAAATACTCCCATTCGTCATAGACGATCCTCCATTTTCCGGGCGTCGCTTCCCAGATGCCCGCATAGAGGCCGCCGTCCCCCTCCTCCAGGTTCCAGGTGCGAAACTCGGGATTTCCAGCGATGAGCCGGTCGAGCGCCGGCGCTCCAACCTCCGCGTCGACGGTAGACGGATCGAACTTCAGGAGATTGCTCATGGGACACCTATGTCAAAGGGGCCGAAAGGCCGCATCGCGTTTCAGATCTTTGCGAGGGATTGCTCAAGGTCGGCGATGATGTCGGCCACGTCCTCGATGCCGATCGAGAGGCGGATGACGTCGGGTCCGGCACCGGCCGCGACCTGCTGCTCCGGCGTGAGCTGGCGATGCGTGGTCGATGCCGGGTGGATAACGAGCGACCGCGTGTCACCGATGTTGGCGAGGTGCGAGAACAGTTCGAGCCCCTCGACGAAGCGTTTTCCAGCCTCAAAGCCGCCCTTGAGGCCGAAGGTAAAGACGGCACCCGCCCCCTTTGGCGAATAGCGCATCTGGAGCGCGTTGTTCGGATCATCTTCGAGACCGGAATAGCGAACCCACGATACCTTGTCGCGTTCCTTCAGCCACTTTGCGACCGCCAGCGCATTGTCGCAGTGGCGTTGCATTCTCAGCGGCAGCGTCTCGATGCCAGTCAGGATCATGAAGGCGTTGAACGGCGAGATCGCCGGCCCGAAATCGCGCAGGCCGAGAACGCGCGCTGCGATCGCGAAGGCGAAGTTGCCGAAGACCTCGTGCAGCACGACACCAGCATATTCCGGGCGCGGCTCGGAAAGAAGCGGGTATTTGCCCGATTTCGACCAATCGAAGGTGCCGCCATCGATGATTATGCCGCCCATCGAATTGCCGTGGCCGCCGATGAACTTGGTGAGTGAATGGACGACTATGTCCGCGCCGTGCTCCAACGGCCGCAGCAGATAGGGAGTCGCCATGGTGTTGTCGACGATCAACGGCAGGCCATGCCGGCGCGCCACCTCGGCGATTGCCGCGACATCGACGAAAGTGCCGCCGGGATTGGCGAGACTTTCTATGAAGATCCCCTTGGTTCGCTCATCGATTTTGGCATCGAAGCTTGCGGGATCCGCGCAGTCCACCCAGCGAACCTGCCAGTCGAACGATTTGAAGGCATGGCCGAACTGGTTGGTGGAGCCGCCATAGAGCTGCTTCGCAGCGACGAAGTTATCGCCGGGCCGCATGATCGTATGGAAGACCAGAAGCTGCGCCGCATGTCCCGAAGCGACCGCAAGTGCCGCAGTGCCGCCCTCGAGCGCTGCGACGCGCTCCTCCAGCACTGCCTGCGTCGGGTTCATGATGCGTGTGTAAATGTTGCCGAACTGCTGCAAGCCGAAAAGTGCAGCGGCGTGATCGGTGTCGTCGAAAACGAAGCTCGTCGTCTGGTAGATCGGCGTCACGCGTGCGCCGGTCGTCGGATCGGGCTGGGCCCCGGCGTGAATTGCAAGCGTGCTGAAACCCGGACCGGCCTTCGCCATTCGTTTCTCCCTGAAACCTCCAATGCCGCGCGTCGGAATCAGACCCGCAAGGCCACTGAAGCACTTTGATTGCTGCATGATTTATCGGCAGAGCGCCTGCGATCAGGGCACCCCGGTCGTCAGCCTATCAGGCGCGGATACTCGATCGCGGGACAGCGGTCCATGACGACCTTGATCCCGGCCGCTTCCGCCTTGGCCGCGGCCGTGTCGTCCCGCACGGACAGTTGCCCCCATATCACCTTCGGCAAGGATGGGAGCTCGAGGATTTCGTCGACGAGCGCGGGCAGCGCGTGGGCGGCGCGGAAGACGTCGATCATGTCGATAGGCTCCTTGATGTCCGCGAGCCTCGCCACGACTGGCTGGTCAAGGATCGTCCTGCCGGCCTGGCCCGGATTGACTGGAATCACGCGATATCCCTTGCGCAACAGAAATGCCATCACGCGGTGACTCGGCCGCTCTGTCTTTGGCGAAGCGCCGACCAGGGCGATCGTCTTCGTCGTGCTCAGGATGTCGGCGAGATAGTAGTCCGGGTAGGCATCATGATTCATGCTGGCATATCCAAGGATCATTCACACGTCTGGATACTTGGCCCTGCATGCCCACAAGTCAACCGAAGCGGGCAGAATCATCGGTCATTTCAACAACGGTCCGGAGATTTCCCTTGCCTGACGGAATCCGGTTGCTTTTCATCCGGCTCGCCGCCACAAATCCGGAGCGCTCCACACCGTCCCGCCGAGGTTCATTTTGCCGCTTGATGTTATCGTGCTTGTCCTCTTCGGGGCGCTTCTGCACGCAACCTGGAACGCACTCGTCAAGGCCGGTTCGGAAAAATCGCTGGATGCGGCCATGGTGGCGCTCGGCGCGGCGACCGTGGCCGTGCCGTTCCTGCCGTTCCTGCCACTCCCCAAATCCGAAGCGTGGTCCTTCATCCTGGTTTCGGCAATCTTCCAGTTCGTCTATTTCCAGTTGGTGGCGGCATCCTATCGCGCCGGTGACATCGGTCTCGTCTATCCGCTGATGCGTGGCGTCGCACCGCTTATCGTCGCCTCGACGAGCAGCATCGTTGTCGGTGAGGAACTGAGCCGCGGCGCCGTCGCCGGAATCCTGACGATCTGCACCGGCGTGCTCACGCTCGCCTTCGAATCCCGCAGGGGCGGCGCGTATGCGATCCTGCTCGCGCTAGCCAATGCCTGCGTGATCGCATGCTACACCTATGTCGACGGCATCGGGGCGCGGCTCTCCGGGAACCCGATTTCCTACACGCTATGGATGGCTTTGCTGCCGCCCGTGCTTCTTTTCGCCTGGGCGTTTGTTCGCCGCGGGATGAAACCGGTGTTGCGGCATGTCCGCCAGCAATGGTGGCGCGGGCTGATCGGCGGGGCTGGATCGCTCGGCGCCTACGGCCTGGCGCTCTGGGCGATGACCAAAGCGCCGGTCGCAACGGTCGCGGCGCTTCGGGAAACATCGATCCTTTTCGCGGTCGTGATCTCCGTTGTCTTCCTCAAGGAGCGCGTCAGCGTCTGGCGCATCGCCGCCGCATCGGTCATCGCGCTCGGCGCATTGCTCCTCAAGCTTGCCTGAAGGTCAGTCTTCCTTCCACTCCGGCATGCGCTTGCCGAGAAAGGCACCGATACCTTCTTCCGCATCGCGCGCGAGCATGTTTTCGACCATCACGCCGACCGCGTAGTCATAGGCCTCCGCCATCGGCAGGTCAGCCTGCCGATAGAAGGCTTCCTTGCCGATCTTTAGTGCCTGCGGCGACTTCGAGGCGATGACGGCGGCGTATTTGTCAACCACCTGGCGCAGATACTGCTTCGGCACGATGCGATTGACGAGGCCGAAATCCTTGGCCGTGGAGGCGTCGATCGTCTCGCCGGTCAACAGCATCTCCATCGCCTGCTTACGGTGGGCAGCGCGCGAGAGGGCAACCATCGGCGTCGAGCAGAAGAGGCCGATGTTTACGCCGGGCGTGCAGAAGGTTGAACTGTCGGTGCAGATCGCAAGATCGCAGCTTGCCACCAACTGGCAGCCGGCGGCCGTCGCGAGACCGTCGATCTCGGCGATCACCGCCTGTGGCACCCGGGTGATCTTCAGCATCAGGTCTGCGGCAAGCCGGATGGTGCGCTCGAAGAAGGCCCGGCCGCAATCTTCGTCGGTGCGATGCAAGGTCATTTCCTTGAGATCATGACCGGCGGAAAAGAGCTTGCCGGCAGCCGCGATCACGATCACCTTGATGTCCTTCGAAGAGGCAACCGAATCGAACTCGGCCAGAAGCGCTTCCATCAGGGCGATCGACAGCACGTTCGCTGGCTGGTTGTTGAGCGTCAACCGCAGAACCGGGCCGTTCACTTCGCGCAGCAGCAAGCCGTTCGGCTCTTCCTTCCTGAATGAAACGACGTCCGCCATGACCTTCTCCGAATGATTGCCGTTGGTGACGCGTGGTACGCTGCTCAAGCGGCTCTTTCAACCCTACTGCATGTTTCCTTAAATGGGATCCGATTTAAGGAAAAAACATGCAGCAACTCAAAGTGGCTACAGCGTCCTTTGCGCGTCTCAAAGACGCGCGGCGCTGTAAGACCATTTTCCAGCTTGCGCGATCGCCGCGGGCATTTTGTAAAGGAGGCGGGAAAGAGGAGGAAAGCGATGAAGCTGCAGCCGATCATGACCGTCGATGAATTGAACAGCTTCCTCGACACCGACTTTCCGCAGGTCCACACGGACGGCAAGGTCTTCGCCGTGACCGATACCGGACCGGGCTTTGCAAGGATGCGGCTCGATCCGAACGAACGGCACATCCGTCCTGGCGGCACAGTGTCTGGCCCGACACTATTCGCTCTTGCCGACGTTTCTGCCTATATCGCGTTGATTGCGCATATCGGCCCGGTTCCCCTTGCCGTCACCACCAATCTGAACATCAACTTCCTGCGAAAACCGGAGCCGGAACCGCTCGAATGCACCTGCCGGATCCTGAAACTCGGCAAGCGGCTCGCGGTTCTCGACGCTTCGATAACGCCCGTTGGTGCGGACGATCTGGTTGCTCACGCCACGGCGACCTATTCGATTCCGCCGCGCTAAATTGTGGTATCCACGAACCACATTGCTAACTCTTTGATTTCACATATCATTCTTTTAGGCGACGCAATAAGACGCCCTTGACGGCATTTTCGCACTTCCGTATAAGCTGCCCGCAGATCGCGGTCCCGTTCGGGCCGCCTTCTTTTTTGACCCGCCCGCGGGTCAAA